>JAYSQC010000617.1:0-9637 GCA_043721755.1 Schlesneria sp. | reverse complement strand
GCACCGATGATTCGGCCCTCGTGGACAATGACCGCACCGATCGGGACTTCACCCTCCTCGAACGCCTGTCGCGCCAAGTCGAGTGCCGCGCGCATCCAGCGCGAGTGTGGTTGCAGCAAATCATCTGAATGGTCTAACACGAAGTGGCTCCCCAAACATGTTTGGTGAGCCGGGCGGCGTCAGCCCCCGGACTCTTCACGACAGGAGTCCGGGGGCTGACGCCGCCCGGCTCACCATGACTCCAATTGCAGAAACGCCTCATCCAAGACCGCGAGCGGTATCACAGATCAATGCCGGTCTTCGACTTCGCGCCCCTCGGCGACAACTGCCGTGCCGGGCTTTGTGCCGCAACATGCGCGGCGGTTCGTGCCGGTCTCCGCCCGCGATTTGGCCCCCGCACCGCAGGCACGGCACGAGCGTCGTGCGCGGTACAAATCGTTTTTGAGTCCTCATCGTTTTTTTCGTCAAATTTCATCAAGGCTCATGCCTGTTGAAGTCGATCCTTACGGAGCCGCGACCAGTGCGCGGTGGCTCGTCCTTGCGTCGAGCGTTCTGGCCGAACTGGTCGCTTCCACTCAGGGATGAACGATGCGGCACCGCTTGCGACTGTTTACTGGCAACGACGATGTTGCCACCGCGACGGCAGAACAAGTCACCGTTCGTCTGGGAGACATCTCCCGGGCGCTGCGCGATGCGACGCGGTGGAACCGCGCGTGGTTGGATGACTTCGCAGACGATGAGGTCCAAGTTTCCCCCGACCTCTACGACATCATTTCCGCCTACATGCGACTCCGTCCTGGAGCGTGATCCTGTCGATCAGAGATTGTGCGCAGGAGGGCGACGCGATGTCACCGCGCCGTGACGCCGAAGCCATCTGGAAAGCGGGAGTCGCCGCCGTCGATTCGTCGCTGCTCGTTCGCCAGGCGGTGCGCTGTCGCGCCACAACGCTTGATGTCTGCGGCGAGGCGTTCGATCTGACAAATCTCGGTCGGCTGATCGTCGTCGGCGCGGGCAAAGCCGGCGCGGGGATGGCACTCGGTCTGGAGACGGCTCTCGGTTCGAGGCTGCTCGAGACGAAGGTCACCGGCTGGATCAACGTTCCCGCCGATTGCGTGAGACCGCTGCATCGCATTCCACTTCACGCCGCGCGACCAGCCGGTCTCAATGAGCCGACGGCCGCAGGCGTGTTCGGCAGCGAGCGGATCATCGAACTCGTCGCCTCACTGCGCGAGGATGATTTGTGTCTGGTGTTGATCTCGGGCGGCGGCAGCGCCTTGTTGCCGCTGCCGATCGACGGGATCAGCCTCGCCGACAAGCAGGCGGTGACGCGACATCTCAGTCGCTCTGGAGCCACGATCCACGAACTGAATGCCGTGCGCAAACGACTGTCGCGCATTAAGGGGGGCGGTCTGTTGCGCGCGGCGACGGCGGGACGGATGATCGCTCTCATCATCTCCGACGTGATCGGCGATCCGCTCGACGTGATCGCCTCCGGCCCCACCGTGTGCGATGACGGCACTGCCGCCGACGCGCTGGCCGTGCTGGAGCAAAGCGTCGGATCGACGGAGATGAGGCACGCGTCTGAGACCACGCACGGGACGGAAGCGTCGAGTCTCATCCCCGCTTCCGTCTGGAGCACGCTGCGTTCGAGTGCCACTCGAAACGAGCGACGCGAGCCACCGCACGTGACCTGTCGCAACGTCATCATCGGTAACAATGACGCGGCGTTGAAAGCCGCGATGGCTCACGCGCAAACGCTCGGCTTCGATGTGAGGTCTCTCGGAGCGGGACGCAGCGGCATCGCGCGCGAGGTCGGCGTCGAGTTGGCCGAGTTGTGTCTCGCCGCGCGGCGCGAGTCGCTCGATCGTCCGATCTGCTTCATTGGCGGAGGCGAACCGGTCGTGAAACTCGTCCCCACGGAACAGCCGCGCAGGGGGGGCCGCAACCAAGAGTTGGCCCTCGCCGCGATCTGCCACCTCTGGAACGAGAACCTGCAGGGACTGGCCATTCTCTCGGGCGGGACCGACGGCGAAGACGGCCCCACCGACGCGGCCGGTGCCGTCTGCGATGCAACCGTGCGCGACGCGGCCCAACAACGCGGCCTCGATCCCGCACCGTTCCTGGCGATCAACGACTCGTACACCTTCTTCGACCTAACGAATGGCCTGCTGCGAACCGGCCCCACTCACACCAACGTGATGGACCTGCAAGTGGCCGTCGTTCATCACTGACAACGCTTTCCAGCGTAGGATGGACGCCCCCGTCCGTCCGTTTATACCTCACGCGGTCGTTGATGAGACATCTGAGCGGGGTGGCGTAAGCCCCCCGGTTCTTGGGCGTCAGCCCGTTTTCGAGGAACCGGGGGGCTTACGCCACCCCGCTCAGAAACGTCTCACTTTGGGCCGCGTGAGGTTTATCTTCCGCGAGGCAATACGGACGGACGGGGCGTCCATCCTACGGGCCAAGTGGAAACTCGATGCTTGTCACTCGTCGATGAGCCACGTTACAAACAGCCCGCCTCGCTGCTCAACGCCCCCGCCCTGCCCTGTCTTTGAAGTTGCTCAATGTCTCTGCGTGTCTCGAACCTGCGGCTGTCGGTCTCGGTGCCGGAAACCGAACTGCCGCGCCACCTCGCCGAACGGCTGGGTGTTCCGGTCGAGGCTCTCGCGCGGTGGCGAGTTCTCAAGAAGAGCCTCGATGCGCGGTCAGCTCGGGACTTGCGGTTCGTCTACACGACACTCGTCGATCTGCCGGACGAGGTGCTGCAATCGACCGCCGTGCAGCGACGACTGCGTGACGATGTCCAAGTCTTCTCGCCACCGTCGTTCGACAATCCGTCCCCCGGTGAGTTGCCGATGACCGACCGACCGATCATCGTCGGTTCCGGTCCCGCCGGATTGCTCGCGGGCTATTACCTCGCACAGCAAGGCTATCGGCCGCTGATTCTGGAGCGGGGCCTCGCGGTGAAGGAACGTGTCCCCGCCGTGCGCGACTTTGATCGCGGCGGCGCGTTCGACCGCGAAAACAACTACCTCTTCGGCGAAGGCGGCGCGGGCTGTTTCAGCGACGGCAAACTGACCTGTCGCATGGAAGGGCCGGATGTCGAATGGGTTCTCGAACGGTTCGTCGAGTGCGGCGGTCGAGCGTCCATCGTCTACGAAAACCGACCCCATCTCGGCAGCAACAAGCTGCCGCTGATCTGCCGCAACTTTCGTCGGAAAATCGAAGCGCTCGGCGGCGAGTACCGTTTCGGCTGCTGCATGGAAGGGATCGATGTGCGCGACGGCCGGGTCATCGGCCTACAAACATCGAGCGGCTATCTCCCCACGAATCACGTCGTACTGGGGATCGGCCACAGTGCCCGCGACACCTACCAGATGCTGTTCGATCTCGGAGTCCCCCTGCTCCAGAAAGCCTTCCAACTCGGACTGCGGATCGAGCAGCCTCAGGAGCAAATCAACCGCCACAAGTACGCGCGGCCGGAATACCTGACACTGCTCGGCGCGGCCGACTACACGCTCAACGCGCGCGGAGAGAAAGATGTCTTCACATTCTGCATGTGTGCCGGCGGGATCATCATCCCCAGCGTGAGCGAACCCGAGATGTTCTGCTCGAACGGCATGAGCAACTCACGCCACGACACACCGTTCGCCAATAGCGGCGTCGTCGTGACGCTGGAGACGCACGAGTTCGACAGCCCGCATCCACTGGCCGGCATGCACATCCAACAGCGTTATGAGGCCGAAGCATTTCGGATCGGTCACGGAAATTATCTCTGCCCGATTCAATCGGCCCAAGACTTCGTGAAAGGCCGCGCCCCACACCCGTCCTCCAAACTCGATTGCTCTTACGAACGAGGCACGATTCCAACAGCCCTCGACCGCGTGCTGCCTCCCGTCATCGCTTCGGCCATCCGACGGAGTCTGCCAGTGATGGACCAGAAGCTGCGCGGCGACTTCCTCAAGCACGCGATCCTCGTCGGCCCCGAGATGCGCGGCAGTTCGCCCATCCGGATTGATCGCGATCTGATCTCGCGCCAGTGCCCGAACATCGCGGGTTTGTATCCGGTGGGCGAGGGCGCAGGCTACGCGGGCGGCATCGTTAGCGCGGCGGTCGATGGACTAAGAACGGCCCGCGTGGTCGTCGAACAATTCGCACCGGTATAGCGCGAGGGCGATCCGTAGGACGGGCACTCTTGCCCGTCGTGCGCAACAAAAAAGGACGGGCAAGAGTGCCCGTCCTACAGGTTCAGGCTGACTCCGTCATACCCGAGCCAAGCCCTTCTTGGGAGCGGGGGCTTCGTGCTGAACGAGCCACAGCAAGACCGGGTTGGCAATGTAGATCGTGCTGTAACAGCCGGTCACGACGCCGACGATCATCGAGAACGCGAAGCCGTGAATCCCCTCGCCACCGGCGATGTACAGGACCACCACCACGATGAAGGTACTCAGCGCGGTGAGCAGTGTTCGGGACAGTGTTTGATTCACGCTGAGATTGATCATCTCGTAGCTGATCTTGGGATTCTTTCCCTTGATCTCGCGGATGCGGTCGAAGATCACGATGGTGTCGTTCAGTGAGTAACCGACGATGGTCAGCAGGCACGCGATCTGGTTCAGATTGATCTTAAAGTCATCGAGCATGAACAGCGGGCCGATCGGCGTCTTGCTGAGATACGCTCCCAGCGCGATACAGCCGACCGTCACGAGCACGTCGTGAGCCAGTGCGGCGACAGCGGCGTAACCGAAATAGACCTTCTCAAATCGGAACCACATGTAAACCACGATCATCACGAGGCTGGCGATGATCGCCAGCAACGCATCGATTTTAGTGTTGTTCGCGACGGAGGTTTCAAACGCATTCACCTCTTCAAACACGGGCAATGTTGCCAAGCGCGTCTGCACCGACTTGAGACCCACACGAAGATCATTCTCGGCGATCTCTCGCGTCGCCCGCACGGTGAACTCGGCGAATTTCGGGTTCCCCTCGGGCTTGGTCCCCGCTTTGATCGCCGCGTCAGCCTGCTCCTTCGCGGCGGCCTTCTCGGCGGCAGGACCGCTTGCCGACAACAGGAGCTGAACCGATTCATACTTCAAACGATTGGCATCCTTCTTGATCGCAGACAGCTCTCTGGAGAGGTACTCCGTGACCGTGGCCTCGGAAACGGGCTCACTGAATTTCAGCAGGGCCTGATGTCCGCCTTCAAATCGCTGTGCTTCACCCCCCAGTGTGTCGGTGATCGGGGAAACATCCGTGTCAGCCAGCGTGACACGAACCAAGGCGTGCGAAGCGTCTGCAAAAGCCCGGTTGATTCCGTTCAACACCACCGATTGGTCCTGCTCCGGAGTCCTCAAACGGAATCGATGAGCACTGGTCGCCGACTGCAGTTCATCACTGTCGGTCAGTTGTTCGAGGCTGATTCCATCGGGGAAGATGTTTGCCGCCGCTGGCTCGTCGCTGGCTTTCACGTTGTTCAAACGCGCACGCACGTCATTCATGGACTGCTTCTCCACAAATTTAAATGTGACCATCGTGCCGCCGCTGAAGTCGATGTCCATGTTGGCGCTGCCACGCACAAACAAAGCCGCCAGACCAGCCGCGATCAGCAGGCCCGAACCGGCGAAAGCGAGGGATCGTTTGCTGAGGAAGTCGATGTTTGTTTCGCCCAAGAATTGCAGCATTTTGATCGTCTTGACCACCCGCTTGCGGTCAATGATTTCCAAGAGCAGTTGGCCGAAGTAGAGGCAGGAAAACATGCTCATCAGCAGACCGATGAACAGCGTGACGGCGAACCCGCGAATCAGGTCGCTGCCGATCATGTAGAGAATCGCGGCCGTCAAGAGCGAGGCCACGTTGCCGTCGAAGATGGCGGAGAAGGCTCGGTCGAAACCGTTTTGGATGGCGATGCGCAGATTGGCTCCCCGCGCGAACTCTTCTCTCATGCGTTCGTAGATCAGCACATTGGAATCGACGGCCATCCCGATGGTGAGCACGATCCCCGCCAATCCGGGCAACGTGAAGGTTGCCGAAATGAAGGCCATCGCACCGACGACCATCAGCAAGTTGAGGGCGAGGCTCAAATCGGCCACGACACCCGCGATCATGTAGTAGACCAGCATAAAGCCGAAGACGCAGAAGGCGGAAATCAGGATGGCCGTCACACCTTTTTGGCGAACATCGCTCCCGAGTAGCGGACTAATGGTGAATTCGCTGATCGGTGTTTGAATGATCGGAACATCCAAGGCGCCCGCGTTCAGAACCGCGACCAAGTCCTCGACTTCGGTCCTCGTGAAGTTCCCGGTGATTTCACCCGCGCTGGTGATTCGCGACTGAATGCTCGGTGCCGAACAAACCTTGCCATCGAGCAGAATGGCCAACCGGCGGCGGAAGCCATTGGTCGGCCCATTTTCACGGTCGGGCAAGTTGGCTTGGGTCAGGTTTCCGAAGAGGACGGCACCGCGACCATTGAATTGGAACCCAACGGCCGGGCGACCGTTGTTGTCCTGTTGAACGCGGGCTTGCGTGAGGTACTTTCCGGTTACGGTCAGCTCCGCACGTTCGTGCTTGATCAGAAACTGCAGGACATCCACTTCTTTGCCGTCGGCATTCCTGCGTTTCACAACGCGCGTCGCCACCTGATTGGTGTCCTTCTCTTTATCAGCATCGCGCCACGCAGCGATGATCTGCCCTTTCACAAACAACTCGCGCTGGTCGTCCGGAAGTGTTTTGGCTGTCGCGATCAGATCTCGATGATCGACATCGTTGGCGAGGATGCCGAACTCAAGGGTGCCGAGCCGAGTGATCTTGGCCTTCATCTGCTCGACCAGATCGCGATCCGCACCGGGAACAATCACTTCGATCCGGTCGGTCCCCACGCCGCGCACGGTCATGTCGATCGTGCCCGACGGATTCACCCGCTTCTTGATCGCATCGACCATCTTACTGACCGTGGCCTTATCGACCGTCTTGCCCTGCTCTTTGGCCTCTTTCACATTGATGGCGTAAACCAGATTCGTTCCACCTGCGAGGTCGATGCCCAGCTTCAAACAGTTCGACCAGCTCTGCCCGCGCAGAACTTCAAAGGCGAACGGCGACAACGACATACCGATCGCCATCATCACGACACCGATACGGTGTGAGAGGTCAGGCAAACGCAGCAGCCGGGCGACCAGTTCTCCCAAGAGGAACGGGACCGTCACCAAGACGGCGAGCATGGTCACAATCAGAGCTTCGCGGCCCATCCAGGCTGAGACTCCACCGTCATTGATGATGAGAGACAGGAGCAGAGACTGTGCAATTCCGTCCATTCGTGAGTTCCATTCCCTGTTCTAAGGTCTGATCTACTGGGTTCGGGGGAGTTCAATTCGATGATGTGTCAGTGAATGACTGAAGTGTTCGCGGCGAGGACAAAGCCGCATCAGGTCGTTTTCGGCGGTGTTTCAGCGGGAGGTTCGTCGGAGAACACTTCCGCGATCGCCGACTTGCGGAACTTGATTCGCGTGTTGTCATCGACCTTCAGAGTCACTTCTTTGCCATCGGTCGAGACACTGGCCACAGTGCCCAAGATGCCGCCGATAGTCACCACGCGATCATTCTTTTTGAGATTGGCGAGAGCCTGATCTCGCTTTGATTGATCGCGACGTTTTGGAGAACTCATCACAAAGTACAGCACGCTGATGACCGCCAAGTACGGCAGTAGCACGGTCCAAGGTGAAGGCCCCAACGCCCCCGCAGCCGGTTCGGGATCGGCAGCTAAAACAGTCAACATCAACGAGACGAACATGAGTTTCAGCAAGTCCTAGAGGCGACGGGCGATCCGGCCAAAAATGAGGCGGCATCTTAGACGGATGATTCCCAGCGGGCAAGTTGAGCGGCCCGGAACTCCGTGGCTTGGCCGAGTCGAATCGCAGCCCGCAGTTCTCGGAGCAATCGCTGATAAAACGTCAGGTTGTGCAGCGAGAGCAGGATCGGGCCGAGCATCTCACCCGCGATGAACAAGTGCCGCAAGTACGCTCGGCTGAACTTCTGACAGGCAAGGCACTCGCAATCGGGGTCCAATGGCTCCGCGTCAGAGCGATGCTTGAGGTTCCTCATTTTGACGCTGCCTCGGCTGGTGAAGGCGGTCCCGTTGCGACCGTTGCGCGTCGGCATGACGCAATCAAACAAGTCGATCCCGCGCAGAATTCCCTCGATCAAGTCGATCGGCCGACCGACGCCCATCAAATAGCGGGGCTTGTCCGTCGGCAACATCGGCACCGTGTCATCGAGCGTCGTGTACATCGCGGCCGGTTCCTCACCGACGCTTAGCCCGCCGATCGCGTAGCCTGGGAAGTCGAGCGGCAGGAGACCTTTTGCGGAGTGTTCTCTCAACGCGATGTTGGTCCCCCCCTGCACGATGCCAAACAGTGCTTGGTCATTGCGCCGCTGAGCGTCTCGACACCGCGCGGCCCAGCGCGTCGTCCGATCAACAGCCGCGAGCAACTTGTCGGGGGGAGCATCATGCGGCGGACACTCATCGAGACACATGATGACATCCGCACCGAGCTGCTCTTGGATGAGGACCGCCTTTTCGGGCGACAGCTCGAGCAGGCTGCCGTCGATATGCGAGCGGAAGACCACCTTGTCGTCGTCGATTTTGCGCATCGTGGCGAGACTGAAGACTTGGAAGCCGCCGCTGTCGGTCAGGATCGGGCCGTCCCAACCCATGAATTTGTGCAGCCCGCCAAGTTCCGCGACGACTTCCGAACCGGGGCGCAGCGCGAGGTGATACGTGTTCGACAACACCATCTGAGCGCCGGTCTGCTGCAGTTGATCGGGAGTCAGCCCCTTGACCGTGGCCAATGTTCCCACGGGCATGAAGGCGGGAGTCTCAACCACGCCGTGAGGCGTCACCCATCGACCGACTCGCGCGCCGGTCGCCGGATCGACGGCATCGAGATGAAATTGAAACGCAGACACGAACGAGAAAACTCCTGCGAAGAGGCATGACGCAACTGGACAGCAAGCTGCCAAGCGGGCGGGAAGATACAGAGGCTTGATCGCATCGTCAGGGGTCAGGTGGTTCAAAGTTCAATTTTCGTGGGCGGGCGACTCGTTCCCAGTTGACGGCAGGAATCTCCGCGAAAATGGAACTTTGAATCACCTGATCACGGCACTTGCCACACATGCGGACCAACTCATCTCAGGCAACGAGTTCGGGAAGTTGTTGCGCACCCGTTTCTAAGCGGAGTAATGCTTGTCGTCATCAAGGACCGGGATGAGGACATAGAGGTGCGCGAGCATGTCCTGCAACGCGACAGGGCAACACACCGATGCGCGCGGTGAGTTGCAGCGGCGTCGCCACCAGTTCGTCACGGTCCTTGCAGCGGCCCGACAACGCGGTCCCAAAGACTTCGGCAATCGCCACGCTGAGGAACGAGTTCGCGCTGTACGGCCGGTCGTTGACGTACTGCTGGAGGGAAAAGCCTTCGCCCGCCGGACCACGCCGGTTCCGCACGAGCGCAATCGGATCGACCTCGACCCACAATGCAGCGGTGCAGCAGTCGTCGCGTGCCTCGGGATAGAACACGCGCGCCTGACCGAACGTCAGCGAATACGTCTGCAACTTCGCGGGGTGCTTGTGCAGGAGGTAGCCCAAGTC
>JAYSQC010000616.1:0-16290 GCA_043721755.1 Schlesneria sp. | reverse complement strand
CCTTCTCGATGGCGGCGATCATGCGTCGCGAGCGTTCCGGTTTGACGGCCGTATCTTGGTCACCGTGGAAGGCCCAGATGGGGAGTTGAGTAATGCGGTCAGCGGTCGCTTCATCTCCACCACCACAGACCGGCGCAGCGGCCGCGAAGAACTGGGGTGTGCGAGCGATCATGTCCCACGTTCCGTAGCCGCCCATCGACAAGCCGGTCACGTAGCGACGTTGCTCGTCGATGCGAAACTCTTTCTGCAAAGTGGCGATCACGTCGCGGGTCAGCTTCAGGGAAATCGCCTCTTCGGCGGGGATCACATGGCTGTCGAGCCTCCAGTCGATTTCAACCCACTTCTTCTCTTCCGGGCACTGCGGCACGAGGACAAAGCACGGGTACTTCGCGCGGTTCTCGGCCTTGGCGAAGTCCCCAGTGGCGTGGACCAAAGTCTTGGTGTTGTCATCGCCGCGTTCGCCGGCACCGTGCAGAAAGAGGACCAGCGGATACTTTGTCTCGTCCTTGGCCGAGTACCCGGCGGGTGTCATCAGCCGGTAGTTCAGTTTCTCACCCTTGTCGTTTTGGTAGACGCGGGCTTCGTAAAGTTCTTCCGACATGGCGGGGCGACCTGTGAGCAGAGCGACGGCAAAGACCAAGAGCGTGAACGGTCGAATAACGAACGGACTGAGCAAGGCGGTGCGCATGGTGGCATTCTCTTTCAAAGCGGAGGGAGCGGGCATCACCGGCCGAGTACACCACGAAAGAGGGTGACTCGACACGACGCCATCGGGACGACGACGTTGGGCGGGGAGTATATACCGCTCGTGGGAGCAGCTGACACTAACCCGAAGCGTAAGCGAGGATGCAAAGCACGTCCTCGCTTACGCTTCGGGTTAGTGTGAAATGTGCCATCCTCACCCGCGAGCGGTATCGCGGAAAGCCCGTTCGATCAGCCTCGACTGGCCTGCTGCTTCTCGACCACCGCTTGCAGGTCGGCAACCGTGTTGCACGCGAGGATCGTTGCCGGCGAGACCGTGATCCCATACTCCTCGTCCAACAGCGCGATCAGCCCGAGAAAGGTCAGCGAGGACCAGCCGTCGATTCCTTCCAGGACATCGGCTGGCGAAACAGTCCCCGCATCCAGCTCAAACAATTCATCCAACTGCCTCAGAAATGTCTGTTGTTCCACGGCGACTGCCTTCCATGCGCGGGGTCTGTGCGAAGTGTGAATGTGTTTGCGACTCGCTGGTGGAGCCAACTCGAATCGTTACGAATTCTGGATGGCCTCGACCCCTCGGAACTCTTGCATCGTGGCCTCACCCGCCTGGCTGACATCGCCCCGCTTGACCAGCGCCCTGAGCGTGAGCAACAGAATCCACAGGTCGAGTCCGAACGATTGGTGATCGACGTACCAGACATCCAGTTCAAATTTCCGTTCCCAGCCGATGGCGTTGCGTCCGTTCACTTGAGCCCAGCCGGTGATCCCCGGAACGGCTTCGTGTCGTCGAGCCTGCTCGCGCGTGTAGCGCGGCAGGTACTCCGTCCGCAACGGCCGAGGACCGACGAGACTCATGTTTCCCAAGATCACGTTCCACAGCTCGGGAAGTTCATCCAGGCTGGTCGAACGCAGGAACCGTCCCGACGCGGGCAAACGCTGTTCATCGAGCAGAAGCTGGCCGGACTCATCGCGTGCGTCGGTCATCGACCGAAACTTGCACATCAAAAATGTGACGCCGTTCAGGCCCGGTCGCTGCTGACGAAACAACACCGGCGACCCGAGCCAGCGGCGCACGGCCAGCGCCGTCAGAGCCAGCACCGGCGACAACACGATCAGTGCGGGAACTGCGATCGCGAGATCGAACAGCCGCTTGCCGTACCTGCGATAGAAGCCGTGCGCCACCTCAAGCTGCCCTTCTGTTGCCGACCTGCCCGACGAGTTCGCCGAATTGCAGAGCCTGTTGATTGCGATCGAAATGCCGAATGACGTACTCGCGCGCGGACCGGCCCATCTCCTGACTGCGCGCTCGATCCGAGTGCAGTTGCCGCACGGCGTCGGCAATGGCCTGCGCATTGCCTGGAGGAACGGGAATGCCACCGTTGGCCTTTTCAATCACCTCGCGAATCACACCGTCGATGGCCAGCACTACGGGGCGAGCCGCCGCCATATAGTCGAAGACCTTGTTCGGGTACGTCGTGCGGAACATCGGGATGTCGCGCAGCGTGGCCAGACAGACATCGGACTCGGCCAACACTTCGGGCATCTGCGACTTGGGTCTCGAACCGGTAAACGTCACGTTCTTGGTGCCCATCTCCTTCGCCATGGCCTCCAGCTTGGTGCGATCTTTGCCATCGCCCACCATCAGGAAGTGAACCTCGGGGATGTCCTCCAGCAACTTTCCTGCCATCAGTACGACATCCAGGTTGTTGGCCATCCCCATCGCACCGGCATAGGTCACGATGAACTTGTCTTGCAGTTGGAACTCGTTCCGCAGCGTCGCCCGCTGAGTCTCAACGAAGAACATGCCGGGATCGACGCCGTTCGCAATGAAGCTGATCTTCGCGGCGGGGATTCCCATGTTGATGAGGTAGTCGCGATAGGCGGGTGAGTTCACGAGAATGTGCTTCGCGCGGGCATACAGAAATCGTTCGAGTCGCCGGGCCAGCCAGATCAGCACGGGATTCTTCAGCACGCCCATGTCCACGGCGAACTCGGGCCACAGGTCGCGAATCTCCAGCAGGAACGGACGCCACTTCAAGACGGAAACGACCCACGCCGAAATGGCCTGAAAAATCGGGGGCGAAGTCCCCATGACCAAGTCCACATTCTTCACCTTCCATGCTGTCCACGCGGAACAGACCATGAACGATAGGAACGAGACGACGCGCCAGACGAAGCTCTTGTGCAGCGAGGGATAGGTGTACGCCCGATTCACACGCACGCCGTCGTAATCTTCCGGCCCACCACCCTCAACCGCCGCCACCTTCTTGCCGCTCAGATAGCTCAGGTCACTGGCCACGATCGTGAACTGCTCGCCCGAATCAACCAGTCGCCGCGCCAGTTCGTAATGCCGCGTTCCTCCCGCATCATTCGGCGACACGAAAGCTTGATGAATCAACAAGACGTGCATCGAAATCCCGCCTCTTTCTGAATTTGAGTAAGCGCCTCTGCTCGCGCCACAAAGCATCGCTATCGACCAGGCTCATTCGACCGGCGGCGTTTCAGGCAGCGCGACGCCCCGCTCGCCCTTGTTGATGGTCTTGCTGAGCCTGTTCGTAGTCGTCCATCTGACCGATGTCGAGCCAATACTCGTGGATCGGAAAGCTGGTCACCTTCTGTCCGCTGTCGAGCAACTTTTGAATGAGGTCGGTCATGTGGAACTGTCGCCCCTCAACCATGTCGCGCGGGATGAGAGCGAGAGCCTCCGGCTCCAACAGGTAAATACCCGCGTTGACGAAGAACTCGTACGTCGGCTTCTCGGTCAGCCCCGTGACGGACGTGCCCGAATGAACGACCACGCCGTAGGGGACCTTCAAGTCGTAGCGTCGGACGGCGACGGTGAGCAGCGCGCGTTGCTTGCGATGGAAGTCCCACATCGACCGGTAATTGACATCGGTGAAGATGTCGCCGTTGGTGACGAGCGTGGGCGAATCAACGTTGCGGAGCAGACCGAGCGCACCGGCGGTTCCGAGCGGCCGTTCCTCGGTGACGTAGTTCACATCGACGCCGAACGCCGCGCCGTCGCCAAAGTGGGCGATGATCTTTTCCGAGCGAAAGAACGTGCTGATGTTCACGTCGCGAATGCCCGCTTCGCGCAGCCGTTCGACGACGTGTTCGATCAGCGGACGATCGCCGACGTGCAGCATCGGCTTCGGCGTGTCATCGGTCAGCGGACGAAGCCGCGTCCCAAACCCACCCGCCATGATGACCGCTTGGACGGGGAGAGCCGCCGTTGGCAACAGATGATCGAGCAGCACCAGATCGACTACGCGCTGGTGCTTGTCGAGAATCGGCAACTGTCGAATGACGCGCTCTTCCATCAGCAGCCGCATCTCGTCCGCAGACGTTCCCTCGGAAACGGTGACGGAAGTCTCGGCCGGTGTGCCGCGCTTGGCGTCGAGCAGCAGTTGAACCGGCTGGTCGAGTTTGGTTCCCGCCAGCATGGCTCGACGAATATCGCCGTCAGTCAGTGTGCCGAGCAAATGATTTTCGAGGTCCGTGACGAGCGCGATCGCACACTCGGTGCGGTCGATCATCTCGATCGCCTCGCGGATCGAACTGCGCGGCGAAATCAGTGGCAGAGTCGGCATCGACATCCGTGTCGCATCCTCTCACCAAAAGGAAAAAGCGTGGGAATGAACTACCGGGAACAGATCAAACCCAGCGAGTTTGGCTGGCTGGTAATCGACTTCCACGCGGTTAAACGATGCCATGTGTGAAAATGAAGTCCGGCTTTAAGAAAAGCCGGACTTCTGTGTGTCTCATCTCATGCGGCGGCGCTGTCGGCTTGGAACTCGTGTTCCCAGACGGGATGACGCAGTTTCCATTCGCCGCCCTCTTGCTTCCAGAGGTGTGGCGAGCGGAACTTGTCGCAGAGTTGCAGGAAGTGATCGGGTTTCATGCCGATGTAGTCCATGACTTCGTGGAAGAACTTAGCAGGGAACTCGCCATCGAAACGCTTCACCAGTGCGACTGCGTCTTCACGGGTGAGGTGCTTGTTGCGAACTTCCTGTGCCGAGTCATACGTGGCGCGGCCGATGCCGAACTTGATCCATGTCGTGTAGTAGTGAAAGCCGTCGATCTTGTCGTCGAGGCTGTTGTACTTGCTGTACGTCCCCTCGGTGCGGAACGGGTTCGCTTCAAAGCCGGTGTGCTCGACCGCGTAGTAGTACGCTTCCTGCGGCGTCCACTTGAGGTAGTAGCCGAGGTAATGGACATCGACCGGGCACTTGTCGTAATCGGAGGCTTCGGCGGGCAGATACGCCTTGAGGTCGGCCAGCTCGACGTTGTACTCGGACATGATCTGCTTGATCGGCAGACCGGCCAGACGGATCTCGTCGAAGTTCTTCATCGAGTGATACGCTTTGTCACGCAACGACTTGTTGTTGTCGGCGATCGGGTTGCCGTATTCAGCTTCGTTCTCTCCGTAGAAGACCAGCGGGATGCCGAACTTGAGAGCCAGCTTCGGGCCGAGGTTCTTCTGTCCGAGAATGAACGTCTGGAACGGATGGAGCAGGTTCTCAATCGACAGCCGCGTGAGGAGCTTCATCACCTTGCCGTTTTGGTTGAAGCTGATATTGTCGAAGCCGCCCACGTCGAGCCATGCCTTAAAATTCTTCCAACCGATTTCAGTGTAGAGAATCGGCGGCCAGGTGACGGTCAGCGGGTGCATGCCGTACTTGTACTTCAGGACATGCGCCTGCATGCAGCTATCCTTGCCGCCGCTGCCGGGGACGAGGCAGTCATACGAACCGTCCTTACTCCGGTGCTGGTCGAGCAGCGCCAGCAATTGCTCTTCACGCTCGTTCCAGTCGATCTGATCTTTGATGTCGCCGAAGCGGCAGGAGTCGCAGACCCCTTCCTCGTCGATGGCCATCGTTCTGATCTTGCGATCGGCGGTGTTCTTGAATTCCGGAGTCGATGCGGGGCGCTGGTTCGAGATCACGCAGCGCTTGCAGTAGGTGACTTCCTGGGGCAGACCGTAGTAAGCGGGCAAGGTCTCAACCGGCATGTCGATACTCCGTTAGGGAATGGCGTTGGGAAATGAACTGGGCAATTTGTTGATAGATCTGCAAACCGTCCGTACCGCTCTTTTCCGGGTGGAACTGGAACGCGCAGGTGTTGCCGACGCGGACGGACGAACAGAACTCGACATCGCCGTAGCGCGTCACGGACAGTCGCACGGACGGGTCCGTCGGCTGCACGTAGTACGAGTGAACGAAGTACATGTAGGCCCCTTCGGTCTGTCCGGCGAGCGGCGAATCGGCCCAGATGTCTTGTGTGCCAGCGTGGCTGGGTCGATGGATGCGATTCCAGCCGACCTGTGGAATCTTGAGAATCTGGCCGGACGTACCGTGCGGCTCGCGGAACCGAGTGACGGTCCCGTCGATCAGTCCCAGACCTTTGTGGCATCCGAACTCTTCGCTCTCGGACATCAGCAATTGCTGGCCGAGGCAAATCCCGATCAGCGGCTTGCCCGACTGATGGATGTACCGGAGCGGGCCGACGAGATCGGCTTTCGTCAAGTTGTCCATCGCGTCACCGAAGGCACCGACGCCCGGCAACAGCACGGCATCTGCCGCGAGGACCTGTTGCTTAGAGTTGGTGATCTCGGCGTCCAAGCCCACACGCTCACACGCGCGATGCACGCTGAAGAGATTCCCCAAACCGAAATCGACAATGGCGACCTTGAGTCGCGGCTGATCGGACATCCGTGTCCCCTCTCCTGTTCAATCGAAAGACATTCAATTCACTAACCCGCAGCGTGAGCGAGGCCGGTGCTTCTTCACACCAACCCGCAGCGTCAGCGAGGATGCTGTCGATCTGCTTCCTCGCTGACGCTGCGGGTTGGTATCGAGACCTCAGTGTGTAGGGTGGGCTGTGCCCACCATTCTGCAACCAACTGCGGTGGGCATAGCCCACCCTACAAGATGACTTCGCCCTCGCCCTCGCTTCGGGTTGGTATCGAGACCTCAGTTCCAGCGGCAATCGACACCGCTGTCGTACAGATGCTGCTTCAATCCCGGCAGCGAGAACCCATTGATCTTGCCGAAGCCCCGTTGCTTCTTCAGGAACTCGATGTTCCCTTCGCCCGAATAATTTTCACCGAGCGCGTCGTACGTCTTCAGGAAGTCGTAGTGCAGGCACGACGCGATCGAAATGGCGTCGGCCTTCCCTTCGGTGATGACGGCTCGCACGTCGTCGATGCTCCCCGCACCGCCGCACGCGATCACGGGGATCGACACGGCTTCCGAGATGCGTCGCGTCAGAGCGAGGTCGTAGCCCTTGCCCGTTCCCTCACGATCGACCGAGGTGATGATGAGTTCGCCCGCGCCGAGTTCCGCGGCCCGCAACGCCCATTCGTAGGCATCGAGTCCGGTTTCGTTGCGACCGCAATCGGTGTAGGCCATGTGAGTCCCATTCGGCTGGCGAATGGTCTCGATGGACACCACGATCGTGGACGAACCAAACTTGTTGGCCGCTTCACGAATCAGTTCGGGGCGAGCGATCGCGGCGGTGTTGATCGCGACCTTGTCGGCTCCCGCACGGAGGACATCGCGGATGTCATCGACACTGCGAAGACCGCCTCCCACGGTGAGCGGGATGCTGACCTCTTGGGCCGTCCGACGGATGATGTCGTTCAGACTGTTGCGGTTGTAGAGACTGGCGACGGCGTCCATATAGAACAACTCGTCGGCACCATTCTCGTAATAGTGCTGTGCGAACCGCTCGGGTTTGCCCAGCACGCGGAGCCCCTCGAGGTGAATTCCCTTCACCAAGTTCGGGCCTTTGATATCCAATCGGGGGATGACTCGGACGCCCACACTGAATCCTTTCAGAGCTGGCCAACGGATGTAAAACAGACGGCCAGACCAACAACGTAGGGTAAGCGTCTCGCTTGCCCGTTGACTCAATACAACGTTGCCTCAATACAAATCCGGGCAAGCGAGACGCTTACCCTACGTTTTTCAACAGCCTATTTGTGCTCGTCCTCGCTCACGCTGCGGGTTAGTGTGCGAGACCCACGCGCTGAAATGGGGGCCAGATCCTCTTCAGGCGCGCGATGTTTAATGGCCCTCGCGATTCCTCGCAAGATCAATCACGCCGCTCCGCGCAGTGCGCGTCGCGACGGAACCTGTTGTTGAATGTGTCTCACTGCCTGGCAGACCCGGCTGACTTGATCCGCCGTGATCCCGACCGAACACGGGAGGCTCAAGCATTCGGCGACGAGTCGTTCGGCGACACCCGCGTTCATGACTTGAGCCGGTTGATGAGCGGGACTGTCGTGCATCGCTTGCCAGAGTGGTCGAGTTTGAATGTTCTGCGTGTGCAGTTCCTGCCGCAACTCGCGGCTTGTCAGGCCAAACTCCGCCGCGTCGATCTGGATCGTGTAGAGCCACCATGTGCAGAACACGTCGCGTGCCGACTCGAACGGAATGACGCCGGGAATCCCCGCCAACTCTTGGTGATACTGAGTCGCCACACGCCGCTTGGCCGAGATGTAGTCGTCAAGTCGTTCGGCTTGAGCGCAACCGAACGCGGCCAACAAGTTCGGCAAGCGAAAGTTGAAGCCCACCTCGTTGTGAACGTATTCAATCGGATCGTCTTTAGCCTGCGTGGTTAGGTATCGCGCCTTCCTCGCAAGGACTTCATCGTTTGTGACGATCATCCCGCCGCCACCCGTCGTGATGAGCTTGTTCCCGTTGAAGCTCGTGCAACCCAAGTCGCCCAAACTTCCCACCAACTGGTCCTTGTACTTGGTCCCCAGCGCCTCGGCGGCATCTTCCACGACGAGCAAATCGAAGCGGCGCGCCAGTTCCAAAATGGGGTCCATGTCCACGGAGTGGCCAAGGATATGCACCGGCTCGATCGCGCGGACCCGCCGTCCCGTCTGTCGATTGCGCAGCGCACCGTCGCGCCAGTCGCAGCGCTCGGTCAGAAAGTCTTCGACCAAGCTGGGGTCCATCTGCCAGTGCTGCGGTTCGGCGTCGATGAAGACGGGCCACGCATTCGCGTACCGGATGGCATTGGCCGACGCGATGAACGTCAGTGTCGAGCAGAGCACTTCGTCATCCGGCTCGACGCCGCCGACTTTCAGTGCAACGTGCAGGGCCGACGTGCCGTTGACCGTGGCGACGGCATATTGCGTCCCCATTCGTTCGGCGATCATCTTTTCAAACCGATCGACGTAAGCCCCGACCGAGCTAACCCAGCCGGTGTCGATGCAATCTTGAATGTACTTCCCCTCGTTGCCCGCGATCTGAGGCACGCAGAGCGGGATCATTTCGGCGGGCACGGGGCCGCCCGGTTCAGACGTTGTAGACATCGGCGCGATACCTCCCGAGGTTGCTCTTCATCCACTCAATGGTCGTCTTTAGACCGTCTTCAAATCGGACCTTCGGTTCCCAATCAATCAGTTCCTTGGCGAGGCGATTGTCGGCGAGCAGTCGTTCGACTTCGCTCTTGGCCGGACGCAGCCGTTGGTCGTCGGTGACGATCTCCACCGGACGGCCCACGATTTCGATGATGGCTTTGGCCAGATCGCCGATGCTGATCTCGCGGTTCGAGCCGAGATTGACCGTCGCTCCGAGTGCCTTCTCTTTGGGAGCTTCCGCCGCCTTGATGAAGCCATCGACCGTGTTGCTGACGAAGTTCAGATCGCGCGTCGGCGTGAGGCTCCCCAGCTTGATCCGATCCTGACTGAGAGCCTGCGAAATGATCGTCGGCATCACCGCCCGCGCCGACTGCCTCGGACCGAACGTGTTGAACGGACGCACCGTCACGACGGGAGTCTCGAACGAACGAAAGTACGACTCGGCCAGCTTGTCGGCCCCGATCTTGCTGGCCGAATACGGCGACTGCCCCTGGAGCGGATGCTTCTCGCTGATGGGGACTTCGAGCGCCGTGCCATAGACCTCGCTGGTCGAGGTGTGGAGGACTCGTTCCGTCCCCATTTGCCGCGCGTTCTCCAGCACGTTCAGCGTGCCGATGATGTTCGTGTTCACGTAGGAGATGGGTGCGACATACGAATACGGGATCGCAATCAGTGCGGCGAGATGAAAGACAATCTCGCGGTCCTGCATCGCATGTTGCACGCTGCCGCGATCGGCGATGTCTCCCGACACGACCTCGACCTGCGACTTGAGCGGCGAGGTATCGAGCCAGCCCCAACTGCCGAGCGAGTTGTAATGCACGAGCGCCCGCACGTTCGCACCCAGCTCGACGAGCCGCTCGGTGAGATGGCTCCCAATAAAGCCGCCCGCGCCCGTCACAAGCACCCGTTTGCCTGACCAATTCATGCTGTCCTCCTTGAACTCGAGTTCTGAACTCTACCCCGCCGACTGTGACAGAGATGTTTTTTGCCGTCCATACCTGACGCGGTCATTGATGAAACCTCTGAGCGGGGCGGCGTTATACCGCACGCGGTTGAGGCTGACACTAACCCGAAGCGTAAGCGAGGAGGTAACACCAGTCCTCGCTTACGCTTCGGGTTAGTGTGCCATGTGCCATCCTCAACCGTCTGCGGCGTTAGCCCCCGGTTCTTGGGCGTCAGCCCGTTGTCAAAGAATCGGGAGCTGACGCCGCTTCGCTCAGAAACGTCTTACACTTGCCCGCGCGGTTATACGAACAGTGCTCCCAATTCCAACACAGCCGAAGCCGCCGAAGCGATGGTTGGGGACGCTCCTGGCTTGACCAGCACGCGGGCCGGGACACCGACGACGGTGACTCCTTCGGCAACGTCCTTCACCACGACGGCACCGGCCCCAACGACGGCCGCAGGACCGATGCGAATCCCTTGGCGAATCGTCGCGCCCGCTCCGACGTGTGCGCCCTGGCCGATCCGCACGCCGCCCGCCAGTGTCGCATTGCTGGCCACATGCGAGTGCGCTTCCAACACGCAGTGATGTTCGATCACCGCGCCGGTGTTCACGACCGAGTTGTCTTCCAGCTTGGCTTCGGTGTTGACGATGCTGCCCGCCAGAATCTGCACGCCACGACCGATCTCCACGGTGTCAGAACAGATCGCCGACGGATGCCGCACGGTGAGCGGCGTCAGTCCGTGAGCCAGCCCGAGTTCAAACAGCTTGCGTCGCAGCCGCGTGTCATGGGTCGAACCGAGGCCGACGACGAAGTGAGTCACTCCGCGCGCGATCAGTTCCGGCAGCAGATCGTCGCTGCCGAGAACTGGCGCGCCCACGATCAACATCCCGTGACGCGCCGGATCGCGATCGAGCAACCCGAGCGGCGAATTCTGGCCCGCAGTCCGCAGCGCATCGACGACGACGGCCGCGTGCCCTCCCGAGCCGAACACGACGTACGAAACGGAGGAAAGTGAGTTGGCGTTCATGCGGCGGCGGCCTCCCGTGACGAGGCGAAGTCGGCGACAGTCATGTCGTGGAAGCGTTTGAGCGTCAGGCGTTCATCGAGCGGAATGGATCGCAATCGTTCCACGATCACGCTCGCCGCGTGGCCGTCTCCGTAAACGTTCCGCATCTGCTGAACAGACGCTTTGAATTGTGGATCGAGAGCGCGTCTCAGGGCACTCGCAATCGGAGCGGTTTCGCACGGGACATCGATCACGTTGCCGGAGCGCGGTCGTCCCGACTGCCTCAAGCCGACATTGACGACCGGCAATCCAAACGACGCCGCTTCGATGATGCCGCTGGACGAATTGCCGATCATCGCCGCCGCGCGGGTCATCAGGCTGAAGTAGCCGCGCGTGCCCAAGTTGTCGAGCAGCCGCGCATCAGGCCGTTCGCGGACGAAGGCTTCCATCATCCGAATGACCGTTTGTCCACTGGTGTCGGCGTTGGACTTGGTGATGATGAGCGGCACGTCGAACGCACGGAGTGCCTCCAGGAATCGCTCGACCTGCGCTTCGGTCTGTTCGTACTGCAATGTGACCGGATGAAACGTGACGAGAACCGGCGGCCGGTCGAGCTTCATTCCGACGGCCGCTTCCAACTCGGGTAGGTCCATCAACGACAACGTCTTCAGATTGTCGAGACTCGGCGCGCCCGACATCGTCACGCGCCACGGCTCTTCCCCGAGCTGGACGATGCGCCGGGCATGTTCTTGAGTCGAGGCGAAGTGCAGGTGGCTGTATTTGGTAATGGCATGCCGCAGCGCGTCGTCGATGGCTCCGTGCGTCACCTCGCCGCCGTGAATGTGGGCCACCGGGATGCGAAACGGAACGGCGGCCAACGCGGCGGCGTGCATCTCAAATCGATCGCCCAGCACGAGCAGCAAGTCCGGTTTGACGCGCGCGTAGACCTGTGCCAACCCGATCGTTCCCAGACCCATCGACGTGGCAATCGCCGCTGGCGTGTCGGCGGAGAGGAGCATGTCCACGCGGTCGCCGATCTCAAAGCCCTGCCGCGTGATCTCGTTGACCGTCCATCCGAACAGCGGCGACAAGTGACCGCCCGTGACAATCAAGTGCAGTTTCAGTTCGGGGTCCGCATGGATCGCGCGCAGCACGGGGACGTAGATCCCGAAGTCCGAGCGACCGACAGTGACAACAGCGATAGTTCTCAAGTGGGCGAGTCCCGTCTAAGAAATGTCATCCAGAGTGAGCAACGTTCCAGCCGAGACCGAACGGCGCAGACGCCGCTTCAGCAGGTGCGATTTCATCGACGGAGGCAACCCCGTTCCGGGCCGCTTCACCGCGATGTGTGCTTCATCCAAGATCGTTCCTTCCGGCAGATCGGCGGCAGCGACGAGACTCCGCCGCGCAACGGCCGCCGTGCTGACTTCACTCGCGACCGGCGCTTTGCGCCCCGTGCCGCTCAAACACTGCTCGATGATGCGCATTCCGCTGACGAGTTGTTTCAGTTCGTTGGGTTCGAGCGACGCAGCGTGATCGGGGCCGGGCATTGATCGGTCCAGCGTGAAGTGTTTTTCAAGGACACATGCGCCGCGCGCGACCGCTGCGAGGCTCGCCTCCAAACCGAGCGTGTGGTCCGAGTAACCGACGGGAACTTGAAACGCCGCCGCCAGCGTATCCATCGCTTTCAAGTTCACGTCGCGGGGATCGGCCGGGTAATTCGAGACGCAGTGCAACAGCACGAATTGTTGGCAACCGGCCGCTTCGAGCGTCTCGACGGCCGTCTCGACTTCGCTCAACCGACACATGCCCGTCGAGACGATCATCGGCTTGCCGAACTGGGCCACATGCTTGAGGAACGAGAGGTTCGTCACTTCGCCCGATGGAATTTTGAAGGCACAGACTCCGAGGTCGTTCAAGAAATCTGCCGACTCTTCATCGAACGGTGTCGAGAGAAACAGGATGCCGCGCCGTTTGCAGTGGGCGACTAGTTCGCGGTGCTGCTCGTGAGACAGTTCCAACTGCTGGAGCATCTCCAATTGCGAGGCATCGTTACCGGTGTTCTGCTTCTGGTAGTCCGCCTTGGGGGCGTGCTTGGTCACCAGCTTGATCGCTTCAAACGTCTGAAACTTGACGGAGCAAGCCCCCGCATCGGCGGCGGCATCCACCAGTTTCAAGGCCGCGTCGAGCGAACCATTGTGATTCACTCCCGCCTCGGCGATGACAAAGCAAGGATGACCAGCACCGACTGTGGCGGAACCGATCGAAATGAGAGAGTTAGACATCAACAATGGCCTCCTGAGGCTATTGACTCGACCAGTTCAACACGGGGAAACAGACCTGCGGCGGCGATATACCCAAGGCCTGACAGATGTGGCAAGTGGTGTCTGGTCCCGAATCCATTCACCAGACGGTCCACCCGCCATCCACGATGATGTTCTGGCCCGTCACATAAGCCGATAGGTCGCTCGCCAGATAGGCAACTGCGCCCATCATGTCCTCTTCTGTCCCCATCCGAGCGAGCGGGGTTCGTTTGACGTACCGTTCCTGAAACGAGGCGGGCTGGCCGCGCATGATGCCACCCGGGGTCAAGGCGTTCACGCGGACCTGTGGTGCCATGACGGTCGATAGCCAGCGCGTCAATTGGAGTAATCCTCCTTTGCTCGCCGCGTAGGCCGCAGGATTTCCCATCGGCGTTCCCTCGTAGAGACTCATGTCAGGACCGAGCACTCCGTAAATGGAGGCCACGTTGATGACGGAGCCATGTCCGGAACGAGCCAATGCCTCGGCGCAGGACTGTGTCAGCAGAAACGGCACGGTCAAATTCAGCTCAAGCGCCGAACGCCACGGTTCCGATTGCTGATGGGCGAAGTCCGTGACCCAACCCCGCAGGTTCGATGTCCCCACGAACGCGGCGCAATTGACGAGCACGTCCAAGCGTCCGAATCGATCCAGCACGCGCGGACAGACCGTTTTGACCTCAGCCTCCTGCATCAGGTCAATGGGCAGGGAAAGGCTTTGCACGTCGAAGGTCCGGTGGAGATGCTCAGCCACCTCGCGACACGGCCCTTCCGTTCGATCAACCACCACGACCTGTGCCCCCAGTTCGGCGAGCGTCGAACACAACGCCCGCCCAATGTGTCCGGCCGCGCCCGTAACGACGGCCACGCGGCCGGTCAGACTCATTAATTCGTGAACCATACGAGTGGGTGTCATCGCATCAGCCCGCCTTTCGTGCCGACAGTTCGTTCGTCCGGCGCGACATGAGAAATTCGGCCATCTGCCAGTCGTATTCCGTGTCGATGTCGAGCGATCGTTCCAGCGGAACGATCGCGGCCGAACAACGCCCCGCAAACAGGCCACTCGAATTGAGCACGAATTCGGGGTTCGCCGCATAGGCCACGGTCGTGATGTCGTAAACGGGTGGAGCGTCCTGGCGTCGAGTCACTTCGCGCCCCGTGCCGCTCATCACCAGCCGCGCGAACCGCGCTTCGTCCGTCGTGACCATGTTGAACCACGGGCTGCGATGAGCTTCCGTGACCGTGATCGTGACATCTGCTCGGGTTTCGAAGTACGTGTTGATGCAGGCGTCCACGTCTTCTGAGATGCGCAGGGGAGCCGTCGCGGGCACACTGACGAACACGTCGAGCGGAGGTCTGCCGGCTTCGGAATTCACGAATTGAATCGCGTGTCGCCAAGCCAGCCATTCGGCCGCCGTGTCGGTCGCCAACTCGGCCGGTCGTAGGAAGGGAACATTTGCCCCGTGCTGTCGCGCTACGTCGGCGATTTCGGGGTCATCCGTCGAAACCACCACCCGCTCGATGTATCGGCTCCCCAAAGCCGCATCGATGGCATGAGCGATCAACGGCTTGCCACACAGCGATCGCACGTTTTTGCGAGGCACGCCCTTCGAGCCGCCGCGCGCAAAGATAAATCCGGTGATATTCATGATTCGACCTCACAGGGGTGTTCGAGTTCAGCGGAGCGTTTCGCGGCCAGCACCACTTGCAACGCTTGTCGCCCGTCTTCGCCGGTGATCAGCGGAGTGGCCCCGGTTTGGAGGCAGTCCAGAAAGTGAGTCAGCTCATCGACGTACATCGCATTGCGGTCGATGGACTGTGCCGAATGCAGATCTTCCCAGACGCGTGTCTCGGCCGAGAACAGCCGCACTTGATTGACAATGGCATCCCACGTCAGCGTTCCTTCGCTGCCGATCAGCTTGCAGGTGCGTGTCGGTGTGTGTTGCAACATGTCGATGTGGATGCTGCCAAGAACACCGCTGGCGAAGTTGACGGTCAGTTCGGCACAGTCTTCGACATCGATTTCCAGATTGGAAAGTTTGCGGACATCGGCCGAGACGCGCACGATGTCGCCTGCCAGCCAGCGTGCGTAGTCGATCTCGTGGCTCAACTCCAACAAGGCTCCGCCACCCAAGTCACGGCGTGCGCTAACACTCTGACGATAGTCGGCGTTCGGTCGCCAGTCGGGCAGATACTGACCGGCCTCGATCCTCAGCCCGAGAAGCTTTCCGATTCGTCCCGACATCAGCGCCTCACGCAACGTACGCAATGGTGCTGCGAAACGCAGGTTGTAGGCCACCATCAGCACCAGACCGCGCTGACGACAGAGTCTGATCAAATCTTGGACGCGATCCAGTCGATCCGAGATGGGCTTCTCAATACACAGATGCACGCCGCGCTCCGCCAATCGTAGCGCGGTCTCGACGTGAAATGGCGCGGGTGACGCGATCACGGCAAACCGCGGCTCATGAAGCAGGGCATCGTCGAACGAATAGACGACGCGAGAGGCCTCTTCCGGAGGAGCCTCATGAGACGAACGATCAAAGCTACGCAATACGGCCAGCTCGGCTTGGGGCAGAATTTGTCTGAGGTTTTTTAGATGCCGTCGGCCAATGCTTCCTAACCCAACGACGAGTCCGTTCATCGCTTGCCGCACCTGCTGAAAGTATGTGTGTCCAAAATGCGGATCCCTCAAACGCCTCGTCGCGGTGGTCTATAGAGCGAGTTTGTCACTCATCGCACCACCGCAAGCACGGATCGACTTTAGACCTCGCGCGGTCAGTAATGAGACACCCGAGCGGGGCGGCGTCAGCCCCCCCGGTTCTTCCAAAGCGGGCTGAAGCCTAAGAACCGGGGGGCTGACGCCCAATGGCACTCACTTTGCCCGCAAAGTAGCAGGCACATTCCATGTGCCGTCCGCAATTTGCAGGTTACGGCACATGGAATGTGCCTACTACTTTC
>JAYSQC010000615.1:0-13667 GCA_043721755.1 Schlesneria sp. | reverse complement strand
TAGGCACATTCCCTGTGCCGTTCACCGAATTCCTCGGCGAATCACGGTCTCGCGGACGGCACACGGAGTGTGCCTGCGACTTTTGTCGGACACGTCATTGAGGCACAGGATCGCCTCAGCGGTCTTCCCCTCTCTGCGGTGATTCAATCTTCAAACTCGGACACCGCAGAGAGGGGATGACCGCAGAAATAATCCACAAATGCCGTCGATTTTAAGTTGTGTCGAGACCAATGACGCACGGTCGGTGGAGACGAAGACGGAACCGAAAGCGTCACTCAATCAACCTCGTTCCACGATCCGACACGCGACCGGCAGATGGTCGCTGAAGCCGGTGGCATCGAAACTGCTCTTTGAAGACGGACGGCCGAAGCGGCGCGGGGCACCGTTTTTCTCGAGCATCTCCGGCAGACGAATGATTTCGGTGCTGTTCTCTGTCACGCGCCACGGCGATTCGTCGGAGAAGAAGCCTCGATTGACGAGCAGTTGGTCGAGCATCGTGACTTCGCCTTCAAACACATGCGTCGCGCTGCCCGCTCCCATGAGTGGCCAGGTCAGATTCAAGAGGTACGGTGACTCGGCCCGCTTCGATTTCACCAGTCGATCCACGCGCTGGCCGAGAGCGTACTCGGTCATCGAGCGGTTGAAGGGTTCGTCATTGAAGTCGCCCATCACGAGGACTGCCGGTTCGGCGTCCGTCGGCTGTTGCTTCAAGACCTCGCGAATCCGTTCGAGCCAGTACGACAGGGTCTCTCCCGCCAACATCCGGTACGGCTCGGACTCGTACTGCCCGCCGCTGCGCGAAGGCCAGTGGTTGCCAATCACGACGAGTCGGTTCTTGCCCGGTTTCGTATAGAAGCTGGCTTGGAACAGGTCGCGCGTGCCGGTGCGACGCAGGATCGTGTGCGAGAAAACTTCTTTGGCTTTCGTCGTGAACTTGGCCGAGTCATACAGAAACGCCACATCAATGCCGCGCTGGTCCGACGTGTCGTGGTGGACGACCTTGTACGCCCTGCCGAGCGGCTTCAGCGCCACGACGAGCTGTTCCAGCACGGTCTTGTTTTCGACCTCGCACAGCCCGAGCAGGTCCGGTCCGCGCCCGTCGTTCATCGACGCAATCATCTTCGCCAACTGAGCCAACTTCTGCGCGAGGACCGCCGCCGTCCAACCCTTCAGCTCGGCCTTGAGCTTGTCGGCCAGCCACGGGATCCGATTCGGATCGCCCTCCACCGAGAACAGGTTTTCCACATTCCACCACGCGATGAAGTAGTCGGTCATCAGTTGGCTCCTCATCTCAGTCGCTTCAGGATTGGGATTGAACGGCGCTGTCTTTACCCCGCAGGAGTTGCGTCTCATAGCCTGGGGCCGATTGAAAAACGTAGGATGGACGCCTCGTCCGTCCGATTCCAATTGGTTTTCGCTCGAACGAGGCGTCCAAGCTACGTTTTTCAACAGCCTGCTAGGCATTGTCGAAAAACTCATTAGCCGCTGGGCGCTAGCCCACGGTTTTGCGGAGAAACCGGACGCTAGCGCGTTCCGGCTGATCGTTTTCTGGCAATGACTAGAGCACGGGTTCGCGCCGCTGCGCGCGGCAGGTTGGACGAGACGTAAGACGCCCAGCTTTCGCAGCACGATCTTGACCGCGCCGACGATCCCGATCTTGGTTTGACCTCGGAGCAGCCTCAACCATTTCGCCGGTTGCAGTGCCGCATTGAGGTAATAGTGGATCGACAGCAACTGCTTGACCGGCGACACATCGAGCGACATCCCCTCCTTCCAAAAGAACGTCAGCGGGTTGATGAGTATGCTTTCCACGAGGGCCGGGTTCTGAATCTGGGCCGCCGATTGAAACGCCGCGTAGGCACCCGAGCAGAGTCCCATCAACACGATCTTGGTCGCACCGTAGCGCTGTTGGAGTTGCTTCAAGATGAGATCCACATCTCGAAACGCCGTCGCGGGATGCGGGTCGTTCTCGTGCTCTGAGTCCGACGAAACGCTGTCGCCCAAGCTGCAAAAATCGAGACGCACGGTGCGAAAGCCTTGGGCGGCGAGTTGCCTCGACAGGAAGACGTAGAGTCGTCCAGGGCCGATGCGGTACGACGAGCCGGCGTTCAGCAACACGACGAGCGGCAGATCGTTCGACACCGCAGCCGCCGGTTCGCAGACGATGCCGAACAGATCGGGTTGTTCGCTGAACCGAACGGCGGACTCGCGCAGGTACTGACGAATTTCGTTGTGAATCGAACCGGACGCCGGTGAGATCAGCGTCGAAGTAGGCGTCGCATGGCGGATGTCGAGCATCGCAGTGGACGCGGCTTCGGCCGAGATGTGCCGCGTGAGCCAGCTCGTGATCTCGCGAATCGCCACTTCGGGGACTTGGCTGCGATGCGGCTCTTGCATCATCTCGACGAAGCCCGGCACGCGGAGTGTTTCGACAGCAAGACCGGCCGCCGACAAGTGGTCCGACAAACGGATGTCGTCCGGAAGATCGTCGCGTGATACGAGCAACACGCGGCCAATCGTAACTCCGTTCTGAGCGGGGCGGCGTAAGCCCCCCGGTTCTTGGGCGTCAGTCCGTTTTGGCAGAGCCAGGGGGCTTACGCCACCCCGCTCAGATGTTTCATTCTTGGTCGCGAAATGAAAAGCCAGGGGGCTTACGCCGCCCCGCTCAGAGGCTTCATTCTTGATCGCGAACGATGACAGCAGGTCGAGTTGGCTCAGATCACCAGCGGTTTCGGCACTGAGAACGAACCCGGCCGCTTCGATGTCGCCGTCGGCATCCGCGGTGCGCGGCGCGGTTTCCGCCGTGAGGCTGATCGCCTTCATCTCACGTACATACGCGCGGCCCTTCGTGACGGGAGACCACAGAACAAGATTGTCGATCTCCAGTTCCGCAGCGACCAACGCGGCGAGTGTCCCACCGAGACGCAGTCCCACCAGACTGATCTGCCGACAACCGAGCTGCTCGCGCATCCATTGCACGGCGTCGCGAATGTTGGCCAGCCAAGTCGCCAGACGCGCGGAATCTTCATCGACTCCCGCCGAGTCTCCCGTCCCGTGCCAGTCGAACCGCAACACCGGGACTTCTTCCTGTGCGAGCCGATCGGCCAAGTGTCGCAGGCTGCGATGTGAGTGCAGTTGCTCGTAACCCATCGGCGGACAAATGAGGACGCCGTGATCGAAACCGGTTTGCTCGACGTGGTGATGCAGCCACGCGAATAGCGGCTGACCCTGGCTCTCCAAATAGAACGCCGACCGACGCACCGACTCCGCGCCGGATGACGTTTGCTCGGTGAGCGTCTGATTGGGTTCGCAGGTCGTGGCAGGCATGGTCGTCACCTATTTCCCCCAGCGATGAACTGGCCGTGAAAGAGTCTCGTCTTGCATTCGTTTTAGCCCGGAGGGCGACAGAGGGTAGCCCACGGCGCAAGCCGTGGGGGACCGGCAACAGGCTCCATCAGCCCGGAGGGCGACACATGGAATAATGGGAAAAGCCCAACCCACGGCTCGCGCCGTGGGCTACCGTCTGTCGCCCTCCGGGCTGAAAAACAGTCGTCCGTTTTCAACCACACAACGGCTGTGTTCTCACTGTCATCAGGTCTACGTTCGCCCTTTGTGCGGGGGGATTGTCTGCGTCGTCTCGACATTCAAGGCTTCCACGTCTGCCTTAAACTCGCGCTGCGGCTGCCCGGTGGCGTTGAACGTGACGACCTTCGTTCGCTGGGGAGCCAAGTGAAAATAGTTGTCGTCGGGGAGGAAGCCCTTCGCGCTGAGGCGGACTCCGTGCAGGAAGCGGTCGCAATTGAGAGTGACTTCGCAGGTGGTCTCACTCGTCATGTCGGCGGAGGCATTGATGAGGACGTTCGCGACGACGGTCGGTTCGCGGCGGCGGATGAAATGGAACGCCTCGCTGAGGACTTGGTGATCGGTGTCGTAGAGCGTGGCCACGACGACATCGTGGTGCGGCGGGCCGAAGCGATAGGCGTAGCTCACGTCATAAAAACCGCCAAGGATCTCGTCCGCGCTGAGCGTTTGTTGCGCTCGCGAGACGAGTTCGACCGGCACTTCCTGACGCGCGATGACTGTCGCAGGCTCCTTGAGCAACAGCACTTCAACAAACCCGCGCAATGGCTCGGCCGTTTCATTGATGATGTGCAAATGCAGGCCGTTCAATCCCTCGTCGGTCAGTGTGATTTGCTGATTGCGCCAGAGTCGTTTGAGGTAGTAATACGCGGCCTTCGGAGTGCCCGTGCTGTCGAGGATGCCCCAACCCGCCGCTGGCCACAGGTCCTTGAAGAACCAGACCAACGCGCCACGATTGTGACTGTGTCCGCTGCGCCATTCTGAATACGCCTGAGCCATCATTTCGCCCGAGGCCATGCGGCTCAACTGCCAGTAGCGCGGCATGTCCGTGGATCGGAGCGGGACGGGTGCGACGCCGTACAACTGCTGGAGATAATGGTCGCGTACATCCTCGAAGTCGTAAGCGGAACCGGTGTCGCGCGGGATGCGTTGCTTCCAGCGTGGGTGATGCGTGACGGGCAGCGCACCGCCCATGATCGCGTCCACCAGTTCCGGTTCGGGGACGTTCGCGAAGCCGAGGCATTCCGACGCGAAGCGAACGTTTGTCTGACGCAGTTCGGCCGGTGAACGGAGATAGGCTCCGATGCCGTAGTAGTGGCTCACGCCCGCGTTGGCTTGGAACGGCAGGACTCCGCCGCTGGGACTCGAAGGGACGTAAGCGGTCGTCGGATGGTGTTGCTTGCACAGCGCGGGCAAGCGCGTGGCGAACCACTCGTTTCGCCAGAGTTCGCGCGGCATCCCGAGCATCGCCGCCTGTTGCTCAATCTCACTGCTGCCGCAATAGACGGCGACGCACGGATGCGGCGCGAGTCGCTGAAGCTGATACGTCGCTTCGGCGGTGATGTTGTTCGAGAAGGCTTCGTCGCCGACCGGGTAGTCCATGTTGGCGAACTGAAAGTCCTGCCAGACGAGAATCCCGAGTTCATCGCACAGCCGATAGAAAAGGCCGCTCTCGTAGATCATCGTCCCGCCGACACGCAGCAGGTTGGCCCCGGCGTCACGGGCGAGCGTCAGGTCGTGAAGCAGCGATTCCTCGGTGCCGTCGAGTGTGAAGATGTCCGAGACCGTCCAGCAGGCTCCGCGACAGTAAATCGGTTCGCCGTTGAGAATGATCCCGAATCCGTCGCCCGCATCAACACGCACGTCGCGAAAACCAAGCTTGCCGCAAGCGATCGCGTGACGATTTGAACCCGACTCAACGAGCAGGTTGCACGCGAAGAGCGGCTGTTGCCCGTGCGTGTGCGGCCACCACAACGCAGGGTTCGAGAGGCGCAGCTCACCGCTCAGTGTTCGGCCTTCCGCCTCGGCTTGCACCGCGACGGACGTTTCGTGTTTGCCGACTCGCAGCGTGACCCGATCAATCGGCATGGCCGAGTGAACTCGCGCACGGAACGTCACGACACCCGTCGTCCCCTCTAGGTTGGCGAGCAACTGCACATCGCTCAGTCGCACCGGCTGACACTCCAAACGGATGTCGCGCCACGGGCCAATCGCGGGGACTGGCGGAGACCAACCGGGGATGTGACCGAGTAGCGTGGTGCGATGCCAGCGCAACTGCTGCTGATCGACGAGATTGGTCTTCCAGCGCGGGCGAGGACGTTTCTGTTTCAGGTCGGCGGCAAGTGAACGAAAGCGGATCGCCAGCTCATTGTCGGCTCGCAGCAACGCAGTGACATCGAGCTGGTAGCCTCGGAACATATTGTCCGTGGAGAGAATTGGTTCGCCGTTCAGCCAGATGTCGGCGAGCGTCGCCAAGCCCTCGAAGCACAATGTGTGTTGCTGGCCGAGCGCGTCCGCCGCGACCTTGAACGTCGAGCGATACCACCAATCCTGGCCGTCAATGTCCGTCGGCCGCTGCATGTCCCAGCGACCGGCGGCTCGCAACGTGTTCGCCACCGTTCCCGGAACGGCGGCGGACAACCAGTCGCTGTTCGCAGCGGTGAGTTGATCTGGGTGAGTGACAGCACTCGGCGCATGCGCGCAGCAATCCCACGAGCCAAGAGACGCCGTTGCTGTCTCGGAGACTTCGCCTTGCACGGGAATGAGCAACTCCGCCATGCGATTGATTCTCGTTTTCACGCTGGCAACGGAGACATTTCTGAGCGGGGCGGCGTCAGCCCCCTGGCTCTTGGGCGTGAGCCCTTTTGTGGCACGAAAAGCCAGGGGGACGCCGCCCCGCTCAGAAGTTTCTTCATCAACCACGTTTCCTTGGGTGGCATTCACGCGAATACCGCCTTGATCGCGTCCATCGCCGATTCCCACGTCGTGGCCATTTGATCGAGGATCGACAGGTCCATCGGCTTCTTGCGGGCCATAGCCCGTGCGAGTTGGAACTGCATCGTTTTCGCATTGGCCGACAATTCGGAGAACGCCGCAATGGGGCGTTCCAATTGAGAGATGCCTTGCGACTGGAGCCAACTCAAATACGTCGCGGCCACTTCGTAGCAGGAACCGAACTGCCTCAGTGTCGCGAACGAGTACTGGTGAAAGGTTTCAATCGGTTCGTGCGCGAGCCATTGCAGATCGGCTTCAAAACGTGGTTTGAACTTCGCGAACGGATTGGCTTCCGGCAGCAGCGGCAGTTGGCAGCGCAGCAGTTTCAACGACGCTTGCACGAGATCATCACCTGCCAGCGGAGTGGGTGAGCGGCGTTTGACGAACTCGGCGTAGGGGGGCAGCACGGTGGGATGCTTCACACCTTCCAGGTTGAAGATGTTGACGAAGTCGTCGCCGTGCAGTTCGTAGTAGCCCTGCCCGTGAAGGTAGCCGAGACGCTGACCGTTCACGTCGAGCTCAATCACCGCGACGGTCGTCTTCTGATGCTGAATCTTGTACGCGGTGCCGGCCGTGTCGGGGAGATAGAACGAGTCCAACTCGACCAGCACCGGTCGTCCTCGCTCGATTTGTTCCTCGACGTGCGAGACGACGGATCGCCAGATGGCCAGCTCCTGAACGTCCAGCCCGTACAGCTCCCACAAGTCGGCCAGAGGGAATTTGAAAAAGGTCCACTGATCCCCTTCAAAGTCGATGGCCAGCGTGAACGGCATCGCGGCCAGCGGCTCGAAGCCCCACGCATGAAGCAGCTCGATCCACAGATCGACGTAGCAGTTCGTCTCCGCCCAGTTGCGTTCTTGGGTGTGCAGACGATGCCGCTGGTAGCTGCTCGGATCGAGAGTGAGAACGCGCTGCGTCATAATCAGGGCCATCATTTTTGGATCTGTGGCGTCCGTAGGGTGGGACAAGTGACGCTTCGCCGCGCCGGTCCACCATTCTTCACCAACGATTCATCGTGGTGGGCCGGCGCTCGAAGCGAGCTGGTCCCACCCTACTTAGAGAAGGCCATTGGTCTCTACACAACCCGACCTCAATGAGGACATCCTTGCCATTGAGGCACAGGGTCGCCTCTGCGGTCTTCCCATCTCTGCGGTGATTCCATCTTCAAACTCGGACACCGCAGAGATGGGATGACCGCAGAGGCGATCAACAAATGCAGTCGATTTTAAGGCTCTCCGCCATTCCTGTTGAAAATGGTGTCCCGTGAGCGGCATGGCGCTAGCCGCCGGTCGTTTTCGCCTACACCGGCGGCTAGCGCCATACCGCTCACTCAAGCATCCAACACAAATGGCGGAGAGTCGATTTTAAGTTGTGTCGAGGCCAATGAGAGAAGGCCGATGGTCCTGCGTCATAGTCCCAGTTCCTGCTTCACGTCGGCGGGCCAGCGATCAGGATGGAACCCGTGCGTTTTGAAGAGGGCGAGTGTGACTCGTTCCAAACCGAAGCCCATGCAAGCGGAATGGGCCACTTGCCCGTCGGCGGTGTGGATGCCGAACGCCTTGCCGAAATAGTCGAGGTGATAGTTGCAGGACATGATCGCGGTCGGCTTCTCGGCGGTGGCGACTGGAATCACCATCTCGAACTTCAGGTTTTGCTCTTTCTGCGAGACGGCCATCACGCGCCCGCCGCGACCGAAGAACGGATCGTTGGCGACGACGCATTCCACATTCAAACCGGCCGCGTTCAGGATCTCTTGGCCCAACTCCATCCAGAGGCCGCGATGGGCGAGAGCCTGTTCAGGCGAGCCGAGTCGCACGGCTTCGTGCATCCGGAACATCTGCATCCGGCACGGATCAATCGACGGTTCGTGGCGGAAGACGAACGAGCGGAGATCGACCGTGCGGCCTCCTTCACGCAGCGTGCCGGTCGCGGTCGGATAGAGCGGGTAGCAGGTGGCCGGTGTCAGCATGAGCTGCGTCGGCTTGAGATCCTGCGTCCAGTCCGCACCGTCGGCCCGCTTTTGTAACAGGCCCAAGTGTTCGCGTTCGTTGCCGGTGAAACTGTGGATGGACCCCATCAGATCGGGAAAGCTCTCGATGTGACTGGTCTGCAAATAATGCTGTCGGTTGAGTACGCCGGGAAAGCGGATGACCTCGGCGTTGAGATGCGCGCTGCGGCGAGTCACGGACTGGCCGAAGCCTTCGAGGACTCGCTCGAACACGCCGCTGTGGCCGTAAACGCCGGGCACGCCCGACGCGATGAGCAGCCCGGCCTCGGTGAGTTGGTCAAGGAAACCTTGATAGGCCGCTGTGAGAACTTCGTGTGAGAGACACATAATCAGAACGCCTCCTTGTGAACCATCAGCATCGTGGCATTGAGTTTCGTGATGCGGTCGTTGTTGACCATCAGAGCCGCTCCGTAGGCATCCCGCAGATGTCGCGCGAGGCTGAACTTCGAGTCATTGCGGTAGCCCGAGATGCCGCAGATCAGCAGCGTTTGGCCGACGATCTCGACGATCCGCTGCGAACACGTCACCTTGAGATTGTTCGTGCGGATCGAGAAGCCGAACCCACGAAACGCTTCGGGGTCGTTCTGTTGCAGCAGCGCGTGATATTCGCGAGTGAGGCTTTGCACGTTGTGTCGCATCTCTTGCAGCACGCGATCGACTTCGGCGAGACGAATGGCGGAGATCGGCGTCTCACCGGGCGTCTTGCGGGCTTCGGCGCGAACGAACGATCGGGCCAGATTCACGGCGTCGGCCGCGATTCCCGTCCAGAGCGAACACCACACGATGTGCGAATACGGGTGCATCGTCTGCGTGAGAATCTCATCGAACGGCGTCGGCATGATCTGGGCGACGCTGCCTTCCGCCGTCAGCGTGAAGCCGGAACTGCACGTACCGCGAAAGCCCATCGTGTCCCAGTTCGACAACGGTTCGGCAGTGAACTCACCGCGACGCACGAGCACTTGAACTTGGTCGCTGGCGGGAGCATCGGGCGAACGACGGCACGTCACAAGAATGTCGTCGGCTGTCTCACCGTAGGAAATCACCGGCGCTTTCTTGGTCAGCTTGAATTGCTGGTCGGTGACTTCGATCGCACAGACGCTGGACCTCAAGTCGCCGCCCGTGCCGATCTCGGTCGTGGCCGACGCCATCAGTCGCTGCTCGGCGACCAACTCCCACAAGTAGTCTCGGTAGTAACTCGACTCCTGACTGTGATGCACGACGCACGCGACTTGAATGCAGTGCATCGCGTAGATCATCGCGGACGAACCGCAGTATTGGCCGAGGGCTTCACAGACCTGACCGATCTGCACGATGTTGAGACCTATCCCGCCGGAGTCGGTCGGAACGTAGGCACTCAGCAGCTTGGCCTGACGCAGCGCGGCGAACGCTTCCTTGGGAAAGCGTGCGTCGCGATCAACCTCGGCCGCATGAACGGCCAGCACGGTTTTGCCAACGACATGCACCTGCCGCAGCAGTTCGTCGAAGTCCAAGCCAATTTCCATCGCGGTGTGGAGTTCGTGTTCGAGGGTCTGCATGGGCTTCTCGGGGAGGGGTAAGAGTCATGGCGATCCGGGTGGCTTCAGTGATGAGACCTCTGAGCGGGGCGGCGTCAGCCCCCCGCTCGGAAACCTCTTAGGATTCGGTGCGAAACAACTTCCCGCTTTCCTCCCTCCCCTCGGCGGGGAGGGCCGGGAAGGGGGGAGGATGGTCAGGTCGATGTGCCACTCGTCCCCCCTCCCTAACCCTCCCCGCCGAGGGGAGGGAACCAGAAGGGAACTCGGGAAGTTGTTTTGAGCCAATCCCTAAATCATATGCCGCCCCGCTCGCCAGACATCACTTTTGGAATACCTGCCGTGTCCTTCCGCCGCTACATCCTTGCTTCCCGTTCGCCGCGTCGGTTGGAGTTGCTGCGACAGATCGTGCATCCCGAGTTGATTGCCGTCCAACCGCCCGAGTCATCCGACGAGCAAAGTTTCGAGGATTGCCGCGACCTCGTCGCGATCCGACGGCGTCTCCAAGAGATCGCCCGTCACAAGGCCGAGCAGGTGCGCGAGGCGCTCAACGCTGAAGAGGCCGATCTCTACGAACGGCCCCGCACACTCATCATCGCCGCCGATACGACCGTCATCGCCAACGAAGCCGATGGTGCGCCGGTCGTCCTCGGTCAGCCGCCCAATCACGAAGACTGGCGCGAAGTGGTGAGCGATTGGTTCCGCCGCTACTACGCCGGTCGAACTCACCTCGCCGCGACGGCCGTCCACGTCGTGACGCCGGACGGTCGCCGCGCGGAACGGCTGATCGAAACGCGTGTCCGCTTCCGCACCGATGTCGATCGCTGGCTCAACTGGTACTTGCTGACAGGCGAACCGCGCGGCAAGGCGGGCGGCTACGCGCTGCAAGGAGCGGGCAGTGTCTTCATCGACCAAGTCGAAGGGAGCCTGACCAACGTCGTGGGACTGCCGCTCGAAGCCCTGCTCGAACTCTTCGCCGAAGTCGATCTGCGCTAAGTACCTGTCCGGTATTGGGCCGCATTTCAAAACTAGCCCGACGCGCGAGCGAGGGCTTCGTGGTCACTGAACGTCCAGCCCTCGCTCGCGCGTCGGGCTAGTTTTCCCGAGTCGAACCGGTTTTGAAATGTCCTCTCGGCCGCGAACGGATTGCGTCACCGGCGAGGTCGCATCACACCACAAAGATGCCCCGCAACTGCAATTGAGAGATCAAGTCGGCGGTATCGGTGAAGACTTCCGCGTCGAGACCGTATTTCCGAGCGGCGGCGATGTAGTCCGGGATGTCGTCCGTGTAAAAGCAGTCGCCCGGATCACAGTGAATCACGCGCAAAGCGGCTTCGTAAATCGGAGCGTCCGGCTTCATCGCCCCCGCGTGACAGGAAAGCACGAAGTCATCGAACGGCTTCAAAACGTCGAAATGGTCTCGCACGAACTCGAAGTGCCAGATCGTCGTGTTCGACAGCAACACCAAACGATGCCCGCGCGCCTTCAGTTCAGCCAGCACCGGTTGCAGTGACACGTTCGGCGTGAAGATATCCGCCGACGCGAGAGCCAGTTCCCGCTGATCGACCTTCGTCGCCACGGCCACTTCAAACCGGCGCTGGAACTCGTCGGGCGTGATCTGTCCCCGCTCGAAGTCCCACTGCAAACCGGTGTCGATCAGCCGTTGCCTCACCTCGGGACCGGTCAGTCCACACAGCGTGCCCATCTGCCGACACATTCGGTCATGACAGAACGAAACGAGGACGTTGCCCATGTCGAAGAGAAAGGTCTGAATCAAGGGAGGCTCACGTTTCAGGGGGACATCATGCGGACGCCAATTGACCGGTTTTGCAGCTTGGCCTAGAGTGTTCGTGGTCGGACAACTTGAGATTGCGGGGTTGTTCAACAACTAGCCCGACGCGCAAGCGAGGGCAAACCGTTGTCGAAAGTGAAGCCCTCGCTTGCGCGTCGGGCTCGTGAGGAACCCCGCAATACAAAGTTGTTCGACCACTAGCTTGCTTCAAGCGAGGTGCGAAGCACAAGAAACTTCAGCGCGAACGTCGATCAAAAGGCGAACGTCACAATCGGATTCAGCGTGAACTGAAAATTTCTTGGGCCTGCGGCAAGGTGGCTGGAGTCGGGCGTCTTCGACCGCTCCCGGCATGACGTGCGAACACGTTCTAGCCGCTGGGAGCTTCGAGGACTCGACCCCAGTCACATCGGCCCGTTCTCAGTGGCTCGGGGTTGAGTTTGGGTTGCTCGATGGCGGCGAGCCTCACGCGACAGAACTCCACTCGGAGGGTCTTTCATGAGACTCCTCAAGTACTCCCTGTTGTGTTGGATGCTGGCGGTGGCCATGTGCGAGGCTCAGGGGCGGAGGCCGCCTGGGCCGCCGAATGAGCAGGGGCCGTGGAACCGGGATCTTCAGCGGTACGAATCGCACGATGGGCGCCGGTTCGAGCGAGTAGGAACGTTTGTCGAGCGGGCGGGGGTGCCGTGTGTGATCCGCGACGCGAAGCAGCGGCTGGGGGCGGACTTTCAATGGTTTCCCTTCGACCGCGAAGAGGCGTTCGACAAGGTGGCCGTCGTCTTTTCGGAGGTGGCCCGAGTTTGACAGTCGAACGAAGGAAAAACGTTGGACTCAAGCTCGGCTTTCCTCTCGCTAACAGTCTGTTGAAAACGTAGGGTGAGCGTCTCGCTTGCCCGTAGATGCCGCTGAAAAAGGGGCAAGCCGGAGGCTTACCCTACGTTTTTCAACGGACTGCTAAGCGAGAGGGCTACAGTTTTGAAACGTCCTCAAACATCTGGAGTTCAACGCATGGTCCCGCTGCTGCTGGTCGCTTTGTTTGTCGTTGCCAATCTGCCCACGGTGGCTCTTGCCGATGAAATGCTCACGCCCGAAACGAACGTTCAATTCACTAGCGAGGAAAGGGGACGAGAGCTAGTCGCGACGAGCGACACGTTTATCAAAGCTCTCAGCCGATTTGATCGACAGGTCCGGTTACAGACGGACGGGGAAGCAACCGAAGCCGCGTTAGTGGCGTTTCTCAAAGGCGAGGTCGTCGAATGGGATGACGAGGCGCGGAAGAGCCTTACCGAGTCGATCGCGCGACTGCGGCCGAAGCTCGAAGCGTTTCATTTGCCGCTTCCCCAAGTGATACGGCTCGTTCAGACCTCGGGCAAAGAGGAAGCCAATGCGGCCTACACGCGCGGAACGGCGATCATGCTGCCCAAAGAGCGAGTCCAAAAACTGAAGCCCGAGGCACTCGACCGCCTGCTGTTGCACGAGTTGTTTCACGTTCTCAGCCGCAACGCGCCGGAGTTGCGTCGCGACCTGTACCGCATCGTCGGCTTCCACGTCTGCGACCCAATGTCCCTCCCGCCGTCGATGGCCGATCTCAAGCTGACCAATCCCGACGCGCCGCTGATCGACTGCCGGATCGAACTGACCGACGATGGTGAGACGTGTTGGGCCGCGCCGATTTTGTACTCGTCGTCCGCGACCTACGACGCCGTCAAGAAGCCGCCGCTGTTCCAGTACCTCACGTTCCGGCTGATGAAGTTGGAAGAACACGACGGCCGCTGGAGGCCGCTCGTGAAAGAGGGCGAACCCGTGTTGCTCGACCCCGCCAAGTCAAAATCCTTCACCGACCAGATCGGTCAGAACACGAAGTACATCATCCACCCGGATGAAGTGCTGGCCGACAACTTCGTGTTCCTCATCATGCAGACGGAGAAACTCCCTTCGCCCGAGATCATCGAGCGCATGGGCGAGCGGCTGCGCGGCAAGTGATCGCCACACCAACCCGCAGCGT
>JAYSQC010000614.1:0-10140 GCA_043721755.1 Schlesneria sp. | reverse complement strand
CGAGCGACGTTCGAGTCTGTTCCCCATCAACGCGCGGGGCGTTGCCCACGCGGTTAAACGAGGTCAACCCCTCAAGATCAAGTTGGCGGACCACTAGTGGTCGAACAACTTTGTCTTGAGGGGTTCATCACGAGCCCGACGCGCCAGCGAGGGCTTCACTTTCGACAACGGTTTGCCCTCGCTGGCACGTCGGGCTCGTTGTGGAACAACCCCGCAATCTCAAGTTGTCCGACCACTACCACCAAGGAACGGCGGCACCCTCTGCCGTGATCCACTCCGCGGGCTGCGATTTTGTTTGGCATTGTTTACGATCAGCCTCGCCCAATGACTGGCTGACTCACCGCGCGTCAAAGGAACACCGCCTGACCATGAAACTGGCTTCACTCATCGCCGAACTCCAAGAACTCGAACCGGAGGAAAAACTGGAATGGCTCGTCGAATTCGCCGACCAGTTGCCCGAGTTGTCGCCGGATTTGGTTCGTGAACCGTTCCCCGCATCGTGCCGCGTCCAAGAGTGCCAGACGCCGGTCCACTTGTGGGCGCGGGCGGTCGAGGGGCGGATCCAAATCGAAGCGGATGTCCCTCGCAAATCGCCGACGGTACGCGGTCTGGTCGCACTGTTGGTGGTGGGGTTGGATGGCGAACCTGTTTCAGCCGCGCTGGCTCTGCCGGAGGATTTGGTTGCCCATTGGGGACTGAGCGCCGTGCTGGGAATGACTCGCCAGCAAGGATTTCGTGGCGTTGTGGCTCGCATCAAACGAGCCTTGTTGGACTCTGCGGGTTGAGCCTGAACGATTAGTTCTCGTTCTCAAGAAAACTGCAAAACTCATCTCCCGTTCTCATTTTTTTCCTGTATGCTGCGACACGAATTCCACTTCGTTTGCGGGCGAAATGGGGTTCGCCCGCCCAATTCCTGCCTGAATACACGTTGAAAAACCACGGTTGTGACCCTCAGTCCAACCACATTCTTCTCTTGGGTCGAGCGTCGCCGACAGTGGGTTCGCGATTGATCGATTCCACGATTTTCTCCGTCACAGATTTGTGCCCTCCCGTTTACCACGCCTTCGTCGGCCGAGGTAACTCGCTGAGGTCGCCAGTTTGTTCCGGCCAGTTTGACCGTGTGAGATGGCTCCCGGTCTCGGTTCATTCTGAAAGGCAATGCTGTGGCGAACGTCCTGCAACGAAAGAAAACTCAGATGACGGAAACCCCAGATCGCCCCGTGCGCATTCTCCCTTCAACGGACCTGCCCTCGTACACGTATGTCCCTGGGTCGGACACGCCACACCCGATTCGCGATCCGCGCGGACACAGCTACCAGCGCAAGTCTCCACCACCGAAACAACTGACGGCAGCAACGTGGGCCGAAAACCGCCACTACCTGCTGGCGCTCGACTACTTCAATCACGGTTACTACTGGGAAGCTCATGAAGAGTGGGAGCGGTTGTGGCGCGCCTCTGGCCCCGACACACTGATCGGAAAGTTTTTGAAGGGGTTGGTCAAGCTGTCGGCTGCCGGCGTGAAGGTTCGCGAGAACAGCATTCACGGTGTTCGGCGTCATGCGGCTTCAGCGGGAGAGGTCTTCGCAGACGTGGCTGCTGAAGTTGGGACCGAACATTACTGCGGCCTCGAGTTTGTCGTACTCCAATTCGCCGCCGACCGTGCCGCTCAGATCGCCTACAAGGACCGAACCGGTTCCCCTCACAAGCCGACCCGTGTCTTCCCGTTCGTCTTGGGAATTCAGTCGCCCCCGCTCGATTGATCTGGGCCACATCAGAGCAGAGGCTCGAAGTCGTGGCCCGTCTCAACGGATTCAAAGGCCAGGGCGGATGGTCCGCGCTCCGCGTAGTCGAGAGAGGCGCGCAGCAGCCGTGCGCCTCGCGATTTGGTTCGGTTGAGGTCGATGTCATCGGATCGAATGGAACTCACCAGCGTGATGGCCTCGCGAGAGCGAGTGACCGCCACGTTGAGTCGGCGTTCGCCACCCGCTCGGTTGAGCGGGCCGAAGCTCAGACTGTCCCGCCCGGTCTCCTCATTCAGTCCGTAGGCCACGCTGAGAATGATTCGATCGCGTTCATCACCCTGGACGTTTTCCAAATTCTTCACGAAGAATGGCTCGGGACGATCCTCGCGGAAAAACAGCTCAAGATCGGGACGGTTCTTTCGCAGTTCCATCAGTTCGTCCAGCACGGCGAGCTGTTGGCACAGATTGAAGGTGATGACTCCCAGCGAGCGGCTCCCGTGTCGCTGAATGTGTTCGAGTACGAGTTCCGCAGTCCGTTTCGCTCTGTAGTCCCGTCGCTCCGCCGACGGGACGCGCTTCGCGCGGATTGAATCCCGCCTTGGACCGCCAGCGACCCTCGGGGACATGCACGAACCGAACCGGGCCACCAAGCCGCACCCGGTGCGGTTTCTTGACTGAGCCTAGAATCGTCGCCAGTCCATCCATAGACTGCCGCGCCCTTCGTTCAACGTAGGGACAGTGATTGCAGGATTGAATCAAGGCTCATTTTCGTAGAAATCATGACAAAGCCAGCAACGCCTTCCCGTCACGTGTTTGAACAAATCTGTCTGCGGCTGCATGAAGCAGCGGAGGCCACCCGCTCCAAACTTTCGGGGATCAAGAAGCTAGAGAAAGTTCTCAAAGATACCCAAGCCAAACTTGAGGAACTCCCTTGGCCGTTTGCAGAGACAAGCAAACTCATTGCCGATCTGGAACGCCTCTCACCCGATGTCCACGCGGGAGTCGAAGTCGGTTCTTTGATCACAGACCTCAAGACCGAATTGAATGCGGCTGCGGGTGAATTCCAGTCGGCGTTTTTAGAAGAGATTGGCAAGGCAGCCGCCGAAGCCGATGTGGCGTGCGGCAAATGCGGTGGCGAGTTCTTTGTTGGCCCGTTCGAGCTTTCGATTGATCGTGTAAAAGGCCAAGCCACGCTGAGCTACGCGAAACTGTGCATCGCGGATTCCCTGCCTCTTGTCGCCGAGAAGATTGTCGCTGTGGTAGTCGAAATGGCGTCGAAGCTACTGATCCCACCGATGGAAACTGCTCCCTTGGCCGTAGAGTTTGAACAAGCCATCAGGGTTGTCTTGGTTCGAGACCGCAAGCCTACACCATCGGCAGAACTACGAGCCTCACTGCCAAACGTTTACCGCGAGATGGTACTGATCCGACAAGATCGGGATCGACCTCTGTCGGCGCAAGGCTTTCGCGAGTATCCACTGGCTCGCTTTATCGTCGAACTGAAAACGCTCATTCAATCCAACGAGAACATCACGGCCAAAAAGAGGTTTCGGCTGGAGATCGCCGTCATTGACAACACCCGCAATGCCAAGAAGTCGATTTTCATCCCAAACGATTTGGCAAAGGGTTACGGCGAAGGGGCCTACTTTCAAGCCATCCTATTGCTGGCGGGTGAATGAGGACTTCGCTGAATCTAACTTCCCGAGGTGGTCATGTCCGAGATTGATAAACGTGTCGCCCAAAGGATTTTGGAGAACCTTCGTACTTCGGGACAACCTCCCAAATGGGGAGCCTCGGAAATCAATGTTGGCACAGAACGACTGCTCGATTCGCTGAGAACGAAGTATCTCGAAGACCATTGCGCCGCCTTCGATGGTTTGGACGGCGGCGGTGCGTGCAAATGGGTTGTCGCGGAATATGGCAACGGCAAGACCCAGTTCCTACGCTGCCTGCAAGCGCAGTCTTGGAAGCTCAACTACGTCACGGCCTACGTCGAATTGTCGCAAGAGGAATGCCCACTCGATCGGCCCGAACGAGTGTTTGCGGCTGTTGCTGGTAGGCTACAAGCGAGCCCGACGGGACCGGCGGATATCGACCGCAGCCTCGGCTTCGACCAAGTACTCTGCCAACTTTTCGACCGTCGATTTCCGGGCGTTCTCACCGGCATGGCTCCGTCGGAAGACCTCATCAAGAATGCTCGGCAGTTCGCAAAAGAGTTGAAGCTGATTCCTGCGGAGAGTACCGCTTTGCTGAATGCGGCCAGCGTGCATTTGCTCGCCAAGCTGGACGGAGATTCCGAACGGGATGAGATCTCCAAACTGTACTTACGCGGCGAGAAAATTCCGCCATCGGAACTCAAGAAAATCGGCGTGTACGAAAAGCTGGAAGCGGCCAGTGCCTTTCGGCTGTTGCGTTCGGTGTGCCAATTGTTGCAACGGTCGGGATTGGCGGCGGGAACTGTTCTCCTCTTCGACGAGGCCCGCAAGACGCTGAGCTTGATGTCGATGAAATCACAGAAGAAATCCTGCGAGAACCTGTTGAGTGTGATCAATCACTGCAACAGCGGAGAGTTTCCCGGCACGTTGTTTCTCTACGCCGTGATGACCGATTTCTTCACCAACTTTGCCGACAACTATCCCGCGTTGCAACAACGCTGCGGACCAGCCACGCGCATCAATCTCAACGAGTTGCAGGGCCTGAACGAACTCGATTTGCTGAAACAGATCGCGAAGAAAGTAGCCAAGCTATTTTCGTTCGCCTATGACTTTCCGCTGCCGTCCCCTGAGCGTCTGCTGCCGTCGCTCGACAATTTGGCCATGAAGACGATGGGTGAAAACACGATGGGAACGGGAACTCGCAGAGATTTGGTGAAGTCCTGCGTAGCATATCTCGATCGGGTGCGCGAGGGTGGCGGTGAGGCTCTCGATCCCACACAAGCCGAGGAATTGCTGTCCACGGTGCGAGAGGAATTGAACGCGATGGAACGCAACACGGTGAATACAGACGGCGAATGATCCTCTTGCGGGCCAAGCATCATGAGCGGCAGATTGCGGCACCCGATCTTGGGCGAGTGCGAGCTTGTGCGAATCGAAGGAGTGAACTGGATCGTCCGCGAGTGTACGTCGCGTGCGCTGCACCGGATTTCGCCCAGTCGACGTACCGAGTTTCTATTGGTATTACCAACGACCAGCCCACTGCCCGTCACGACGGTAATCACGCCCCGAGAGGTCGCCCCGCTCTCGAAGAGTCTCGCTTCGAGCCCTACCGCCGAAACGTATTCACAGGACTCTGCTGACTCGGAGTTATTGCCTAACGCTAATCAAGGGGCCGCGACTCGCGATTCAAGCGAACTGCCGCTTCCCGCCGATCAAGAGACCTTCGGTCAAATTGCTGCCTTATCTGCTGTAGTGCCGCGCCGCCACGAAGACTCGGGAAGCATTCCTCTCAATCACGAAGCCCGCCTATTGCGACGCGCATTTGATTCACTGCGAACTGGGCTGAGTCCGACAACTGTTGGATTTCGACAGCTTGCCGTGGGAATCGCTCCGATTGAGCAGCGGGTACAGAATCTACTCGATGATGTCGCCAAAGACGGTGGACGGTCGGTTGTGCTGCGCGGGGCTTATGGACAGGGCAAAACCTTTTGCCTCGACGTTCTCAAGCAAATGGCGCTCGAGTCAGGCTACTTGGTCGCATCTACGGAGATCGATGCCTTTGAAAACCAACTTCAAAAACCGGATCGAATCTACCGGAGCCTGATGAAGAACCTCCGAATTCCGGGGAATGTGCCGCAAGGCGTGCGCGGGTTGGCTCAATTCGCACATGCGTTTCTTTTCAAGAAATCAATTAAGGGTACTGACGATTCTCGTAATGCGGACACCGTCCGACGCATGCTCATGTCCGAAATCCAATGTAAGCCATTGGCTTGGTTGTTATCGGACCCCAACCTAATGAAGAAGCCGCTGTTACTCGATCTGCTGGCGTGCGAGCCAGGCATCCCATTGGCGGCAGCGCGCCGATCACATTCCATACACGGTTTGCCCCGAGACTGGCCAGCCTTCAATGCAGGGACACAAGGAGATTTTGCAAGTTATGTGCTGTCGGGGATCGGCCGTTTGTCGCGACTGTTAGGATTTCAAGGACTTGTTATTGTCCTCGACGAAATGGAGAAGTGGCAAGATCTCGATTGGAAAACTCAAAGCAAAGCCGGAAACTTACTAGGTGGGCTGATTTGGGGAGCAAGCGCTGAAGATGGTAAGCGAAATTGCAAAAAACCAGCTCACGACTGTGATCATTCCAATTCACTGCGACACAGTTGGCGGAACCATGGATATCCATTTTCGACCGTGGATCGCTGTTTTCTTGGACTCGCGATCGCGATGACCCCGCGAGATGAAGACAGTCCCGAAGTTAAATGGAGTAATTTCGGCTTACTGGAGGTAGTCGATCTACCGAGGTTTGAAGCCGTACAATTAGAGGAATACTGTCAGCGTGTCTTTCCACTTTATTGCAAGGCGAACGATATTGACGCTTCGCTTCCACACCAAATATCCGACGAGGCATTACAACGTTGGAGAAATCGCGGCGATGGTTCGACTCGCTCGGCAGTTCAATCCGTTGTGGAAGCGTTCGATGCGTGGCGAGATTCGAGCATTGCCTGAATCGCGTCCGCAAGGAGCCTTGAAATGACCGACGCAGAACTCAATGAGCGATTCCAGCAACATCAGAATCTGCGTCGGCAGTTGCCCAACTCGTGGAACGCCTTTTTTGCCCGCTTCGGTTCACTTCGCCCCGTTCAACTCGGGGCGATCCCTCCGATACTGGCTGGTGAAAATGTGTTGATCACCGCTCCCACAGCGGGCGGCAAGACTGAAGCGGTGGTCGCTCCCATCTGCGAGCGAATGACTCGTGATCGTTGGGCGGGCCTCAGCGTCTTGCTGGTCACGCCAACTCGCTCGCTGGTGAACGACCTGTATGCACGGCTGGAGCTTCCCTGTCGCGAGATGGGTGTCAGGCTGGGACGCAAGACGGCGGATCATGCGGTCTCGTCCGACTTCCACGAGCAATTGCTGATCACGACACCCGAATCGCTCGAATCACTGCTGACGTTCAATCGTCAATCCCTCGTGCATCTCCGAGCGATCATCGTTGACGAAATCCATCTTCTCGACGGCTCTTCGCGCGGCGATCAGCTTCGCTTGCTGCTTCAACGGGTCCGGCGTTTTCTCGACTACGTTCATCGAGACGCCCCTCGCAGTTTGCAAATCATCGCTGTTTCGGCCACGGTTCCGCAGCCCGAAAAAACGGCAACTGCCTACCTCGGCCTGCGCGCGCGGATCATCCAGATTTCTGGCCAGCGCGACATTGAGGCCCGAATCATTCGCGCCGATGGCGATGATCGTCAACGAGCCATCGCGGCGATTGAAGCGGCCGAGGAATTCGCGGACGTTCGGAAGATTTTGGTGTTCGCGAACAGCCGAAAGCAGGTTGACCGCGACGCGTCCTACTTTCAGCACGGCCGCTTTGCATCGAAGCCGGTGTATTGCCATCACGGCAACCTCTCGAAGTCCCAACGCGAAACGACCGAAAGCCGGTTCAAGGCTGATTCGATGGCGATCTGCCTCGCCACAATGACCTTGGAAATTGGGATCGATATCGGCGATGTCGATCTCGTCATCTGTATGAACCCACCGTGGAGCGTGGCCAGCTTTCTGCAACGCATTGGCCGAGGTTGTCGGCGCTTGCAGGGGAAGACTCGCGTCCTTTGTGTGGCAGAGGACCGAGTTGACGAAATCCTCTTTGACGGGTTGGTTCGTCAAGCTCGCATCGGACTGCGCGCCGGTCCCGCGATCCCACTGCGACGATCCGTACTTGTCCAGCAAGTCATGGCGTATCTCAATCAGGTTGATCGTCACGCGAGAACGGCGAATCAATTCCACAAAGCGCTCTGCACGGATGCGCCTCCCATCGTTTCACCGCTCATCATAGATGAGGTTTTGCGGGATCTGGTTCAGAGTGATTTCCTCGTGGATCAAAACGGCGTTTTCATGCCAGCCAGTCGTGGCTGGACTTTCATTCAGAGCAGCAAGATTTACTGCAACATTGAGCCACCACCCACCGAGATTCAGGTGGTCGATGTGGAAACTGGCAAGGCCATTGCCACTGTGGCCGGCTTTGAAGACACGAATGAAGGGGTGCGTATTGCTGGCCAATCCTACAAGTTCCTGCCCGGAACCGGGGCAATTCGCAAGGTTCGCCCGCAAGGCGAACATCTGCTCGCGCCCAAATACCACGCGAAAAAGTTGCCTCGCTCGTACGATCTCGGCATGGCTGCCGCCCGAAGTCTGAATCTGCCCGAAGATCGACTCGCGATCCTGCAAATCGACGGCCACGTCGTTGTCATGACTTGGCTCGGCAGCCTCATGAACCATTGTTTGTCCGCAATGATGAAACGAGAACGGATCGAAGCCTTCCCCACGGCTTTTGCCATACGCTGCTCGGATGTTGACCCGAATGACGTTATTCCCTTGTTGCACCGGATGGTGACTCAACTCAAAACGACCAACCCGCTCGGCAATTTGTCGATCGAGCGTCTTGAGGACTTGGGACCGTACTTTCGAGAGCTGTCCGACGAACTCAAAAACAAGGCCCGAGAAGACTGGCTCGATTCCGAGTTCTTCTGCAACTGGATCAACCGATTCAAAACGATAGACACCTACACGCTTGAGTCTCCAATAGCGGACGACCTCATCGCTATGGCCTCGGATTAGTCGTCATACATCGCGATCTCTTGAAAACTGAAAAGAAAACTGAACTGCCCGAGCACCGCGTCACTCCAGACTTCCCAGCCCGATTCGTGGCGCACGGCGTCTCGAACCGCCGCTTCGTATCTTTCGCGGGCTTGCTCGTCGTCCAGCAATGCCAGCGGATCGACTTCAGGCAACTCCAACCGAAAGTCGCGCTTTATCAACTCCCGCAGGAAAAAGTTGGCGTGGTGCCAATTGGGTCACAACGCGGAAGAAGACCCCTCACCCTAACCCTCTCCCCGCAAAGCCGGGGCGAGGGGACAGGAATGGTTCATCCTCGTAGAGCGACAGCTTCCAAGGTGCGGTGGCACCAATTCGTTCCAGACAGACCGGAACCAGCAGCAGCGGCGAGAGCCGTGGTTCCTCGCTGTGCTCCGCCTCAAACCACTTCAGGAAGCCGAATGCGACAAACAACACGTTGACGCCTTGCTCGGACAATGCCGTGCGGGCGTTCAAGGACATCCGGCTCAGCCGGTTTCCCAACGCGCGATCTTGCAAGTCGGTCAACAGGTGATTGGAAGACAACGCTCGCGATTCCAGGCACTGCTCCAGCGTGATGCGTGGCTCGACGGGTGGCAGTCCTTCCCCTTCACCGCCTGTTGAGAAAGGGAGGGCGAGGCTCCCGCCAAGCCGTGCGCGCGGGGAAAGTCGCTCGTTGCTTGCGGCTCGGCGGGAGCCTCTCCCGATCGATGTCATTCAAACGGCGGGAAGATGCGAACAGCGACAACTGAGGCGGTTCGCTGTTGTCATCACCGGACTCGTTCGCATCGGGGACCAGTTCGCGTTTCCACGCGAACGTCAGATCGGCCCCGCCGAGTAGGCCGCTCCAAACCTGGCCGGGCGAGGGATACTCCAGACGGATCGCGGCACGCGGCCCGATCTTGCAACTGACGAGTTGATTCCGTTTGGTGAGATCCAGCAGCTTCCGCCGCCACTCTTCGAGGCGTCCGAGAAGATCATTGCCCATGCCAGTACGTCGCCCATCTTGTCAACACGCCTTGCCGTCGAACGGTCAGTGTCACTCTATCCATCTTTGGAGTGAAGATCAGCCGTTCACACCAATCCGAAGCGATCACGCAACGGCGGGCAGCGTCTGACCGATCGGCGCGGCTCAACCGGGCCACGCTCGACTTCATGCGGGACGGGGCCGGGAGTGGAGACCGGCATCGGCTGTTGTTCTCGGCGGCTGCGAATCTCGCCGAGTTCGGCTGCCCGGTCGAACTCGCTCACGAACTCTTGACTGAAGCTGCGCTCGATTCGGGACTCTCGCCAAGTGAGACGCGACGGCAAATCGACTGCGGGCTGAGTCACCACACGGCGGGCCGACAAGTTCACGTCACGCCAAAGCGCTGGCATGATCGGGGAATTCGATGTTGTTGATGTGCAGCAACGACGCGACGCCGATGCGGTCGGAGTCGGGAAAGCCGATCACGATGGTTGATTTCAACAGGATGGCGAACTCCGGGTGACGGACTTCGTAGGTTTCACCGTTTGACAGATGGATCACGAACGGGCGGAACGGCTGACGCTTCAACAAATCGCGGATGGCTTCGGCATTCATGGCGGAACCTCAAAGGGGAGCAAATGACGCA
>JAYSQC010000613.1:0-3475 GCA_043721755.1 Schlesneria sp. | reverse complement strand
TTGAACAACACCAACCCGAAGCGTGAGCGAGGACGGATGTCGCTCGACTCTCGTCCTCGCTCACGCTTCGGGTTGGTGTTGTTCTTGGACAAGTTCTTACCCTACGGTTCTCAACGAACAACAAAGAACGATTCACCGCCAACGGAACCGATTCATGCTGACATCGACGGCATCGTGGAGTGGCAATTTCGATGCGGACGCCCGCGCGCAGTTGATCGCGGAAATCAAAGAGACCGCTGACAAGCTCGACCGCGACGAAGCATCGCGCGGAGACCTCAAGCTGCTCAGCCGTGCGCTCAAGGAATTGCGGTACGCGTTCAAAGTCTTCACGCCGTATCGCCAGAAGAAAAAGGTGACGGTCTTCGGTTCGGCCCGCACGCCGCAGGATCATCCCGATTACCTCGCCTCGGTTGAGTACGGTCGCCGGATGGCGGCCGAAGGTTGGATGGTCGTTACCGGCGCGGGGGGCGGCATCATGGAGGGTGCTCACGTTGGTGCAGGACAGGCGATGTCGATGGGCGTCAACATCATGCTGCCGTTCGAGCAAGAGGCCAATTCGATCATCAACAAGGACGAGAAGCTCGTCACGTTCCGCTACTTCTTCACACGGAAGCTGATGTTCGTGAAGGAGGTTCATGCGGTGGTCTTGTTCCCCGGTGGTTTCGGCACGCAGGACGAGCTGTTCGAGGTTCTCACGCTCGTGCAAACGGGCAAACGCGACATGCTGCCGATCATCTGCGTGGACGCACCCGGCGGAACGTACTGGACCGGATGGCTCGCCTTCGTGCGGGAGCAACTTCTGTCTCGGAAGTTGCTCAGTCCGCAAGACCTCTCGCTGCTCACGGTGACCGATTCGGTGGACGCCGCCGTCAAAGAGGTGCTCCATTTCTACTCGGTCTTCAACAGCATGAGGTACATCCGCGATCAGCTCGTGTTGCGGCTGAACTGCGCCATTAGCGACGAGTTGGTCGAACGACTCAACGTCGAGTTTTCAGACATCCTTGTGAGTGGTCGCATTGAACGAGCGGAGGCTCATCCGTTTGAACTGGATGAAGAACTCCTGCTCGACTCGCCGCGACTTTCGATGCACTTCAACCGCCGCGACTCGGCTCGACTGCGGGAGTTGATCGACGTACTCAACGGGGGCCGACTCCCCGCGAAGGTTTGAGGGGGCACCGGCGGCTTCAACTCGCCCCTCGATCTGATTGGGTCGTTTAACCGCGTGGGCAACGCCCCGCGTGTCGTGCGGCGAAACACAATTCCACGTCGCTGGACGCGCGGGGCGTTGCCCACGCGGTTAAACGAGGTAACGACTTCACTTTCTCCGCGCGAGTTCAACATCACGCCGCCACCAACGTCACGAGGTTCCGATGGATTCACTGCAACGACTGCTCGACCCGGAAGCACTCGGCAAGCTGAAGGGCCTCGAACTGAAGGCCAAGCTGATCGTCGAGGGCTACGTGTCGGGACTTCACAAAAGTCCGTACCACGGGTTCTCGGTCGAGTTCGCCGAGCATCGCGAGTACGTCCCCGGCGACGATCTGCGGTACGTCGATTGGAAGGTCTTCGGTAAGAGCGACCGCATCTATCTCAAGCAATACGACGAAGAGACCAACTTCACCTGCCAGTTGCTCGTCGATACGAGTGAGTCGATGGCGTATCGCTCTCCGCAGGCGGCGTGCTCAAAGTTGGAGTACGCTCAGTACGTCGCGGCCTCGCTGGCTTATCTGATCGTCCACCAACAGGACGCCGTGGGGCTGTGTACGTTCGACAAGTCCGTCGGCCATGTGCTGCGACCGGGCAGCACACCGGCGCATCTCAGGCAACTTTGCGAACTGCTGGAACACAACACGGCGGGGGGAGAGACGGCACTCGGCCCGATCCTGCATGACTTGGCCGAGCGACTCAAACGACGCGGCTTGGTCGTCATCTTGAGTGATCTGTTCGACGATCCCGAATCACTGCTGCTGGGCCTCAAACACTTCCGACATCGCCGCCATGATGTCGTCCTGTTGCACGTCATTGATCCCGCCGAGCAGGACTTCCCGTTCATCGATCCCACACTATTCAAAGGGCTGGAGGGACTGGGCGACCAACTCACCGAACCGCGCAGTTTGAAAGCCGCCTATCAGCGCGAGTTCGAGGGTTTTCTGAAAGCGGTTCGAGGCGGAGCGCGCGACCTGCACATGGACTATGTGCTGCTCAGAACCGACCAGCCGCTCGAAGTCGCGCTGCACGAGTTCCTCTCGCGCCGGATGCACAAAGCGGGACGACGGTAGCGAGGGCGGCAAAAAATTGATCGACCCGTAGGATGGACGCCCCCGTCCGTCCGGCTGTTGTCTGCCACAACAGTTCGGACGGACGGGGGCGTCCATCCTACGGGGCACTCTTCCGTCACTTCGCCAGATGCGTGAACGGCTTGACGATCGAACCTGATGCCAGCTCCACCGCGCCTTCCAGCACCGCATGAGGGCCGATGCGACAGTCGGAGCCGATCACGGCGGGACCGTGGATCGACGTGAATGGCAGGATCACGGTGTCGGTTCCGATCTGGGCGCGCGGGTCGATGAACGTGACTTCCGGGGCCACGATCGTCACGCCCGATGCCATGAGTCGCGCTGCCGTCTCTTGGTGGATCGTCCGCGTCACGTCGGACAACTGAGACCGCGTGTTGACTCCCATCGCCTCTTCAACAGAGAAGACGTTGGCGGCGGCGACCGTCTTGCCGTCACGTTTTAGCACGAGCGGGCAGTCGGTCAGGTAATACTCCGCTTGGTTGTTGTCGGGCCGGATGCGGTCGAGCGCACTGAGCAACGACTGCGCATCGAAGGCATAGCAACCGGTGTTGATCTCGCGAATACAGCGTTGTTCGTCGGTCGCATCGCGTTCCTCGACGATTCGCTCGAACTGGCCGAGTCCGTCGCGCACGATGCGGCCGAGTCCCTGATTGGCTGCCGTTTCCGTGGTGCCAATGACGGCCACCGCGTTGGTTTCACGTTGAGTCTTCAGCAGCGCCGTCAGCGACTCACTCTTCAACAACGGCGTGTCGCCCGCGAGGACAAGGACCGAGCCGTGATGCGAGGCCAACTGATCGCGGCACATCATCACCGCGTGGCCGGTCCCCTTCTGTTCGCTCTGCAAAGCGAACTCGACATCGGCGTACTGAGCCAACTGCGCCTGCACCAAATCGGCGCGATGCCCGACGACGGCCACGATCCGCGTGACACCCGCCGCGCGCGCCGCATCGAGGACGTACTCGATCATCGGGCGACCGCACACCTCATGCAGTACCTTCGGCAGAGCCGACTTCATGCGGGTACTTTTGCCCGCCGCCAAGATCACTGCCAACGCTCCATTAGCCACTGTGTTTGTCCTTTGGTAATTCGGGCTCTCCGCCATTTGTGTTGGATGCTTGAGTGAGCGGCATGGCGCTAGCCGCCGGTGTAGGCGAAAACGACCGGCGGCTAGCGCCATG
>JAYSQC010000612.1:0-18081 GCA_043721755.1 Schlesneria sp. | reverse complement strand
AGCCGCCGGTGTAGGCGAAAACGACCGGCGGCTAGCGCCATGCCGCTCACGGGACACCATTTTCAACGGGAATGGCGGAGAGCCCAATTTCTTTGTTTTGGCAGGCGATGACATGACCAGTGCCTCGACTCAATGCTACGCCCCGACGGCCAATGTTCCGGGCGAATTGAAGATCGTTCAGGATGCGACCTGCACGTTTTGTGGGTGCGTCTGCGACGACATCGACCTCACGGTGAAGGACAACCACATCATCGAAGCCAAGCGGGCGTGTGTCCTTGGCAAGGCGTGGTTCCTCAACCACCACACGGATGACCGGCCGAGTTGCCTCATTGATGGCCAGCCCGCCACGCTCGAAGCGGGCTATGACCGGGCCGCTCAGATTTTGACCACCGGCAAGTATCCGATCATCTACGGACTGAGCGACTCCCCGTGTGAGGCGCAGCGCGTGGCGGTCAGCATCGCCGATTGGATCAAGGGGACGATCGACACGACGACGAGTGTCTGCCACGGTCCCTCGGGCATGGCGTTTCAAGGTGTTGGCGAAGTGACGTGTTCGCTGGGCGAAGTGGCCAATCGCGGCGACATGATCATCTTCTGGGGATCGAATCCGGCCGAGAGTCATCCGCGTCACTTCACCAAGTACAGTCTAATGCCGAAGGGGATGTTCCTGCCCAACGGTCGCAAGGACCGGACCTGCGTGGTCGTCGATGTGCGCCGGACGAAGAGTGTGAAGGCCGCTGACATCTTCATCCAAATCAAGCCGCGCAAAGACTTCGAGGCGTTGTGGACATTGCGAGCCTTGGCCAAGGGGATTGAACTCGATCCCGAACTGGTGCTGCGTGAGACGGGCGTCGAACTGGCGGTCTTCCAGGATTTGATGGCACGCATGAAGGCGTGCAAGTTCGGCGTGATCTTCTTCGGCATGGGCCTAACGATGACGCGCGGCAAGCACTGCAACAGTGAGGCTCTCTTGGCGCTGACGCGCGACATGAACGCCTTCACGCGATTCACCGCCAAGCCGAACCGAGGCCACGGCAACGTGACCGGGGCCGACAACGTCGTCGCGTGGCGCACCGGCTATCCGTTTGGAGTGAATCACTCGCGCGGTTACGCCCGCTTCAATCCCGGCGAGTACACCACGTCGGACACGCTTGCGAATGGCGAAGCCGACAGCGGCATGACGATCGCCTGCGACCCGATGGCCAACTTCTCGCAGCCAGCCCGCGAGCATCTGGCTTCGATCCCCTTCATCGCCCTCGACACAAAGGAGACTCCGACCACCCGAGCCGCCGCCGTCGCGTTCACCGTCGCCACCTACGGCATCAACACGGGCGGCACCGTCTATCGCATGGACGATGTCCCGATCCCCCTCCGCCCCGCGTTCGAGTCGCCTCATCCCAGCGATTTCGATGTGCTGACGAATATCGAGGAGCGCGTGAAGAAGTTGCTGGGAGTGACGGCGTAGACAAGATTCAATCGCTGAAAGTAGAAGTCGGAAAGGAACAGGCCATGACCACACTTCGCCTTGAGTTGGACGATGATCTCAATGCTTTTGTGAATCGACGATGCGGTCAGCAGGGGCACGCTTCGGCCGCCGCTTACATCGAGTCGCTCTTGGCCATCGAACGGATGAGGAGCCGCCCCGACGACATCGAAGAGAAGCTGCAAGAGGCGCTGGACGACCCATCCGATTCGCAAATCGTCGATGACGAATACTGGAAACGACTCGATGAGGAAGTCTTCGGAAACGCCTCTTCGGATCATGCGACATGAGATTGTCTGTTCAGGTCACTTCTCCCGCACATCGAGACGTTGTGGCACACGCCAAATACTTACTGGAGAAGAACCCTTCGGTTGCTCGACGATTCCTCCTCGCAGTTCAGCAAAGCTACGACAGAATTCGTTCGACACCAGACTTGGGTGAATTGTGGGCTGAAGATGGCGATCAAGGTCACACAATCCGGTGTTGGTGTGTCCGCAGTTTCGAGAAGTACGTCATTTATTTCCGAGTGTTGCCGTCATCCATTGAAATCCTGCGTGTGCTGCATTCGGCTCAAGATGCTGAAAGTGCAATCCGTTCGTAACTGGGTCTGATTTTCCTGAATGACCTCCACTGACCAAATCAAACTGCCTGAATCACACCAATGACTTCACCCGACTACACGAAAATTTCTCAGGGCACTGTTTACGACCCGGCCAATGGGGTCGATGGCGTGGTGCGAGACATCTGGATCCTAGAGGGACGGATCGTGGAGGCTCCGACCGATGCGGCGGTGCGGCCGTCGCGTGTGATTGATGCCGCTGGGCTGGTGGTCATGCCGGGCGGGATCGACATGCACTGTCATATCGCCGGACCGAAGGTCAACGTCGCGCGCAAGATGCGGCCCGAGGAGAAGCGTAAAGCCGAGCTGATTCACAGCACGAAGCTCACGCACAGCGGCACGATGGGGAGCGTGCCGAGTACGTTCGCCACGGGCTACAAGTACGCGGGACTCGGCTACACGACCGCGTTCGATGCGGCGATCCCTCCCTTGGGGGCACGCCACGCTCACGAAGAATTTGACGACACGCCGTGCATCGACAAGGGGATCTACCTGCTGATGGGGAACAACCACTATGTCATGCAATGCCTTCAGAAGAATGAGCCGGAGAAGCTGAAGGCGTTCATCGGATGGTTGCTCACGGCGGCGAAGGGCTTCGCACCGAAGCTCGTTAATCCGGGCGGCGTCGAGGTCTGGAAGAGTCATCAGGCGGGAAACGTCAGCGGGTTGGATTCGCTCGTCGATCACTTCCAAGTGACGCCGAGGCAGATCATCGGCGGAGTCGCGAAGGCGGCGACGGAACTGCGGCTGCCGCACTCGGTCCATATCCACTGCAACAATCTCGGGATGCCGGGCAACTGGGAGACGACGCTGGAAACGATGCGGGCGTTGGAGGGGCATCGCGGCCACATCACTCACATCCAGTTCCACAGCTACGGCGGCGGCAACGGCGACGAGAACACGTTCAACAGCAAGACGATCCCGCTGGCCGAGTATGTGAACTCGCACCCGAACATCACGGTCGATGTCGGCCAGGTCTTGTTCGGCGAAACGACCAGCATGACCGGGGACGGGCCGCTCGGTTACTTCCTGTCGAATGTGTACGGCGGCAAATGGTTTAGTTCCGACACCGAGATGGAGTCGGGTTGCGGGATCACGCCGATCAAATACCGCAACAAGTCGCTCGTCCATGCGTTGCAGTGGGCGATCGGGTTGGAGTGGTATCTGCTCGTCAATGATCCGTGGCGCGTCGCCATGAGTACCGACCATCCCAATGGCGGCTCATTCCTCGCCTATCCGCAGATCATCCGACTGCTGATGGACCGCACGTACCGGCAGGACGTTCTCAAGACGTGCCATCCCGAGGTGCGTCAGCGTTCGACGCTGGGCGACCTCGACCGCGAATACACGCTGAACGAAATCGCGATCATTACGCGCGCTGGCCCGGCCCGCATCCTCGGCCTGAAAGACAAAGGCCACCTCGGTGCAGGGGCCGACGCCGACATCACCATCTACACACCAGACGACAACAAAGAGACGATGTTTGAACTGCCACGCATGGTCATCAAGTCGGGCCGCGTGATCGTCGAGCAGGGCGAGATTCGCGACCCACTGAACGGCAAGACGCTGCACGTGCAACCGGACTACGACCACGAAGTCGAAGCCGACATCCAAACGTGGTTTGAGAAGTACTACTCCATCCGCTGGCGCAACTACCCGGTCGATCTCAGTTATCTGAATGAGTCGTGCGTCGTGCCACTGAAGTGAGTGAATGACGCCTCAAATGAAAGCGAGGATGAGTTGATACCTTATCTGGCTATCGTTGATGTCGAGACCACCGGATTGTCGCCGAATACTGATCGCATCCTTGAGATCGCGGTTGTACTTCTCGACGCGGAACTTCAAGTGGTCGAGGAAATCATCACGGTGCTCAATCCCGAGCGGTCGGTAGGCGCGACATGGATTCATGGGATTCACGAAGAAGACGTGATGGATGCGCCACTTTTTTCCGACATTGCTCGACCGCTGTTCCAGCGGCTGGAGGCAGTCTCAGCAATCGTTGCTCATAACGCCGCGTTTGATCGCAATTTCGTGAATGCCGCATTTGGACGATGCGGAATTTCAACGCCAGAATCACAATGGCTCTGCACTCGTCGTCTAGCACCTCAGTTTCTTCCGGATCTGGAGCGTGAGCGTTTGTCTGATTGCTGTCAGCACGCGAATGTGCAATTACACGACGCACATTCGGCGTTGGGTGACTGCCACGCTGCGGCTGGCCTGATTCAAGCGTATCAGCGATTGAATCCGCGCCTGTTCGATGAGTGCGTAACCAGTGCGATACCCAAACCTCGTCATCAAGTCTTGAGCTTTGATCAACTGGAGCGGGCAGCTCAACGCGGGCAAGGCGCAACCAAGATTGAAAAAAAGGAAGCGGCTTCAACGGTCCTAACAACAAGTACAAGACCTTCAAAACCAGAGAATGAACTTCAGCAATTGCTTTCGACGATCGCCCAACACGCTCCGGGAATCGCCATCGTAATTCAGCCATACGTCGGACCAATTTTATTGGCGGCTGCGGCAACGGGATTGGCTTATCGAAATCGCGAGGTGATTAAGCAGCTTGCGATTCGGGCGAAAGATGATTGGGTTCCTGTGGCCGCTTCCGTAAGTACATCAATCGCTGCGGCGGTCGCATCGACAGCTACAACCGCAGCAGCCAATGTTGCATCGACGGTTGTTTCGACAGCAACAGCAAGCGGGAACGCCATTGCAACTGGCGTTTCAACCTCCGCCAGTTCAACTGTCGCCATCGCAACATCGTTGGTGTCTGGTGTTGCTTCTGTCGCGTCGAAAACATCAATTAGCGCAGGGGCGGTTGCGTCGAATTTGGTATCCAAGGTTGGTTCATCCGCAGACGCGACTGTTTTTGCGATCAAATCCGGAGTGTCCTCGTCTGTTGGTAGGGTTGCATCACTGGGTTCGTCTGCACTCTCGTTTGCATGGAGACGACGCCCAGAGAAAATTGATGCCTCGAAGCCGAATGTTCCACAAGCTGAATCAACATTGGATCAACTCGATGACGGACAAATTGCGTCGTTATTCGAGTCTGCCGAAGGTGAGACGAAGACTCTTCAAAGCCAAGCTAAAACGGCAGATCGGGACGATTTCATCGCGTTCCTTGACCAGTCACCTCAGATGAATCCCCTTCCCGGTGACGAATGACCAGTCCGCCGGAACAGCTCTTTCAAGAACTCGGCTTCTGTGACTAATCATCAACGGCCGCCACTACTCACTCGCTCGGATCGCCAGATGACCTCGGAACAACCTTCAACTCCCTCCATCTTGCACCTCAACGGCGTCGAGATCATCGACACGTTTGCGGAAGCGTTCCCGATCAAAGCCGCTCGGCTGATCATTACCGCCGCCAACGAACGGTGGGCGCGAACGGCCGCGACGGTGCTGTGCGGCAACGCGACGAGTGTGATTGCGTGCGATGTCGAAGCGGCGATCGAACGTGATGTTCCGGCCCAAGAGACTCCCGATGGACGGCCCGGCGTGGCGGTGCTCGTGTTCGGATTCAGCATCGACGCACTGGCAAAAGCGCTGCAAGCCCGAGTCGGCCAGTGCGTCCTCACGTGTCCGACGACCGCCTGTTACAACGGCATCATGGACTGTCCCAAGGAGAAGCGGATCAAGATCGGTGGCGGCATCCGTTACTTTGGAGACGGCTTTCAAAAATCAAAAAAACTCGGCGATCAACGCTTCTGGCGCATCCCGGTCATGGACGGCGAGTTCCTCTGTGAAGACCAATTCGGCACGGTGACGGGTGTCGCGGGTGGCAATCTGTTGATCTGTGGCACGAACGCCAGCGCGGCTCTCGTCGCCGCCGAAGCGGCCGTCGAAGCCATCCGCTCGGAACCTGATGTCGCATTGCCGTTCCCCGGCGGGATCGTGCGTTCGGGCAGCAAGGTCGGATCGAGGTATCCGAAGCTCAAGGCCAGCACGAACGAGGCTTACTGCCCGACGCTGCGTTCGCTCGTTCCGTCCGAGTTGCCCGCCGGGTGCAACGCCGTCTATGAAATCGTGATCGACGGCCTCAGTTTCGATGCCGTCCAGTCGGCTCTGCGTCGCGGCCTTCACGCCGCTGCCGTCTCGCCGAACATCCTGCGCATCACCGCCGGCAACTACGGCGGCAAACTTGGCAAGCACCACTTCCATCTGCGCGACCTGCTCTGATCAAGCCCGGTGAGCAACGAACAGCGCGTTCAGCAAGGGATCCAATCTTCCCCCGTGGCCTCCCGTGTTCCCCGTGGTTCGTACTGGTTTTTCGGAGAGAACCACGGGGAACACGGGAGGTCACGGGGATGAAAGGCGAAAAGTTGGGGAGCCTTTCTGGATTGCGTTGCGCGTGTTGAGCGGACTGTTCAGTGAAGTTCGACACGCGATGATCTTCTCATCCGTGGGAATGGTCGTGTTTCGGCGCGAGGTCGCTTGAATCGTGAAAACTCATCTGGCATAGTTCGCCGCCGACTTGGGCGGGCTGCGTGCGCGGCCCGCTGTTTAGAGCCTCGTCGCTGATTGATGCCCCGAGAATCACCGCATGAACGGCCCACTCGCCGCGCTGACGATTCAGCAATTCCTCGCCGACCAATTGGCTTCCTATGGAAGTTCCGATCTCATCGGGCTGATCGCGTTCCTACTTGCGGGTCTGGTTCACGCCACTTTGCTGATCGGCCTCTTCGCTGTCCTGCCGATGGTTTACATCTGGATGGAACGCAAGGTCGCCGGACGCATTCAAGACCGCCTCGGCCCCACGCGCGTCGGCGGTAAGTTCGGTTGGCTGCAAACGCTGGCTGACGGGATCAAGCTGATTCAAAAGGAAGACCTCATCCCGGCCAGCGCCGATGCGATGATCTTTCGGATGTCGCCGTATCTCGCCACGATCGCCTCGTTCGCCGCGTTTATGGTGCTGCCGGTTGCGGATGGCTGGGTGGGAGTCGCCTCCGAGTGCGGTGCGTTCCTGATCTTGGCCCTGATGTCGCTCGAAGTGTTCGGGATCATTCTGGCGGGGTACTCCAGCGGTTCAAAATGGGCGTTGTTCGGTGCTATGCGAGAAGCGGCTCAGATGGTGAGCTATGAAATTCCGATGGCGATCTGCGCACTGGTACCGCTCGTGATCGCCGGTTCGCTCAATCTGCAAGTGATCGGCCAGATGCAGGCGGGTGGCATGTGGAACTGGTTTCTCTTCCACGACCCGTTCGCCTTCATCGCCTTCTTTTGTTACTTCACGGTCGCCACCGCGAGCGTCAAACGCGCGCCGTTCGACTTGGCTGAGGCCGAGAGCGAACTCGTCGCCGGTTTCCACACCGAGTACAGCGGCTTCCGTTGGTCGATCTTTTTTCTCGCCGAATACGCCAGCATGTTTGCCGTGAGTGGCATCGCCGTGCTGTTGTTCTTGGGCGGCTGGGAAACGGGGCTGGTGCTCCCCGAGGCCCTGCTGAACGGAATTCGTGGATTCGGTCAGGATGTTCCCGTGCAGGGTTTCGTGGTTGGCAATTACATCGCGAACGTTTTTGCGGCCACGGTCTTCATCGTGAAGGCCAGCTTGCTGGTGTTCGTCCAAGTCTGGGTGCGATGGACGTTGCCTCGTTTGCGAATCGACCAGGTGATGACGACTTGCTTGAAGTACTTGGTCCCCATCAGTTGCTGCCTGTTTTTGGGTGCCGTCTTCTGGCCGTTGCTGTTGGCTTCCACTGATCTGAAGCGGCCGGTCCTGTTTGGCCGCGCCTTGGTTCCTCCGGCAGTCGTAGCCGCTGATCGAGAGGGGGTCCAATGATTGAACAACTCCTGTTTTGGGTCTTCGCGATTCTGACGTGCGGTGCTGCAGTCGCGGTCGTTGCCACGCAGAATGTCGTGCGGATGGCCTTTTGGTTGATCGTTTCGCTCGGCTCTGTGTCTGCGCTGTTCTTCCTGCTGCACGCCGATTTCTTGGGTGCGGCCCAGTTGCTGATTTATGTCGGCGGGACCGTGGTCCTGTTGGTGTTCGGTGTGATGCTCACCGCGAGCGGCCCTTCCGTGCAGATCAAGACTTCTCCTGCCGAAGCGTTCATTGGTGCCGGTGTGGGCCTGCTATTGCTGTGTGTCCTGTTGTTCTCGGTGACATCCGTCGAGTGGGGCGATCTTGAGAGTCGCTTGCCGACACGAAACCTCAGTCCCGCCGTGGCCGACTCCCAGCGAGAAGCTTCGTTTGACGCGGATGTTGCCGCTGCGGGTTCGTCAGTTGCTGATCCTGCGAGACAAGCTCGGGCTAAGCTTGAGGCCCGGACTCAGGCGGGTCGAACTGTGCGGCAGCTTGGGTTGGGATTCTTGGGGCTGCGGCCCGATCGAGATTTGAATCGTCCCGCAGGTGCGGACTTGAGTTCCGGATACTTGCTCCCGTTTGAAATCGTGTCGATTCATTTGCTCGTCGTGTTGGTCGGGGCGGCATACCTCGCTCGAGCCAAACGCCGTGTGGTGGCTGGAGCGTCGGCCGATCTGTGAAGTCGTTGAATTTGTCTGCTGAACATGGGTTGTCGTGGCGACTGAAGTAAGGTGCGTTTCATGGGTGGCGTTGGGTTGGAAGCATACTTGATCGTCGGAGCTGTCCTGTTCGTCTGCGGCGTCGTCTGCATGGCGACCAAGCGGAATGCGATCGGAGTCCTCATGGGAGTGGAATTGGTTCTGAACGGGGCGAACGTCAACTTCGTCGCGTTCTCGCGCTTTACGCCGCTCGGACTGGATGGCCAGTCGTTCGCCTTGTTTGTCGTGGTGTTGGCCGCAGCCGAAGCAGCCGTCGCACTGGCCATTGCACTCAATTTTTATAACAACCACACAACGATTGACGTGGATCGCGGCAATGAGCTGCACGGCTAACTGCCTGTTGAAAACGTCGGGTAAGCGTCTCGCTTGCCCGTAAATGCAGTTAAAAAAGGGGCAAGCCAGAGGCTTACCCGACGTTTTTCAACGGGCTGCTAAGTCGAGTTGCCGACTGCCGCGAGTTTCTCTCCAACTGACCCTATTCACTTTCATCTGCTGATTAACACCATGGACCCTCAAACCGGCGATCTGCTGAGAAACCTGCTCACGGTGGCATGGCTGCTGCCGTTGCTGGGCTTCGTCGCAGAGATTTACTGGCTGCGCTGGTCGCACCGACTCAGTAAGTCGGCGGCACTTTGCGCTGTCGGCTGCATCGGTCTCGGTTTCCTGTGCAGTTTTTCTGCATTGGTCGTCTGGGGGAATGCCACCGGCTGGTCGGCGTTGAGTCCCGTCGAGCATCATGGCTCGGATGCACCACATCCAGAAAATGCCCCCGTTGACGCGGCCGCAGCGGTTGCTGGAACCGGTCACGAGAACCACAGTGAGAAAGTGGCTCACCCGAACACGTCCGTTCAGAAGGCGTTTTCAGGAACCTTTTATCAGTTGGCGAAGTTCGGCTCACTGCGGCTGTCGCTTGACTGGTACATCGACAGCCTGACGCTGGTGATGTTCACGATGGTGACGTTCATTGCGACGTGCATCCACATCTTCGCCATCGGTTACATGAAAGATGAGTTGACCGAGGAGTACGAGGACCATCAGGTTCATACAAGCCACGGTCACTTCACCCGGCCGGGGCGATTCCACCGCTTCTTCGCCTACATGTCGTTGTTCTGCTTCTCGATGCTCGGCCTCGTACTGGCTGGCAACATCTTCCAAGTCTTCATCTTTTGGGAACTGGTCGGTGTTTGCAGCTACCTGCTGATCGGCTTCTACATCGAACGCAAGTCGGCGAGTGACGCGGCCAACAAAGCGTTCATCATGAATCGCGTGGGTGACTTCGGATTTCTAATCGGGTTGATGATCCTCTGGACTTGGTGCGGCACGTTCCAATTTGCGGACTCACCCACGTCAGGCGACGCGGGCTTGTTCACGATGATTCGCGGGAATGATGGCAAGCTGGATGTCTCCGAAGATGGGCAGCAGGTCTTTTTGCGAGACGCTTCCGGACACCGCCTTGAGCAGGATGGCCAGAGTCGTTCGATCGGCTACTTACTGTTGATCGCGGCAGGCTGTGGCATCTTCGCGGGCTGCATCGGCAAGAGTGCTCAGTTCCCGTTGCAGACGTGGTTGCCAGACGCGATGGAAGGACCGACCCCGGTCTCCGCGCTCGTTCACTCGGCCACGATGGTCGCGGCCGGTGTGTATCTCGCCGGCCGGTTCTATCCGGTGTTCACACCGGAAGTGCTGCTGGTCATCGCCTACATCGGCTGTATCACACTGTTCATTGCCGCGACGATTGCGGTCGTCGCCACGGACATCAAACGAGTCTTGGCTTACTCCACGATCAGCCAACTCGGTTACATGATGTTGGCAATCGGCGTTGGAGGTTGGGGGGCTGGCCTGTTCCATTTGGTGACGCATGCCTTCTTCAAGTCGTTGATGTTTCTGTGCTCGGGGAGCGTCATCGCGGGTTGCCATCACGTTCAAGAAATGCCCCGCATGGGTGGCTTGCGTCGTAAGATGCCGATCACGGCTTACACGATGCTCGTGGGTGTGATCGCGATTTCCGGACTGGCGATCCCCGTGCTGAACATCGGCCTCTCTGGGTTCTATTCCAAAGACGCCATCGTGGCCTCCGCGCTGGCTTACTCGAATTTGAATCCCGTCCATTCTCTGTTGTTTTTCACGCCGTTGGTGACAGCCGGGATCACCGCGTTCTACATGTTTCGCCTGTGGTTCCTGACGTTTGCCGGTGAGCCTCGCGATCACCACGTTTACGATCACTGCCATGAGTCGCCGCGCGTGATGACCACGCCGTTGATCGTATTGGCGATTCTGGCTGCGACGTGCTCGTGGGGTTGGTTGCTCGGGGGCGACGGCTTGGCGGGACCGGCCTACCGGACCCTAACAGGCAGCGAGGAGACCGGCACTTGGGGTGGGTGGTTCAATGGCGGCGGCGAACAAGGCCCGCTGTTCCGGCTGCTGGCCGACAGTGCGGTTGTGTCAGCCGATGAGCCATACACTTCGGTTGGCCCGGCGAAAATCACGTTGCCGAGCCATCATCAAATTCACGAAGTCCACAACCAAGCGGGCGTGATGGCCTTGATGGCGGCCTTCGCCGGGTCGATTCTCGCCTACGTCATGTACGGCGTCCGGGCCATTCGAGCGGAAGACATCCGCCGCCAATTTCCCGGCGTTCACGAGTTCCTCGTCGATAAGTGGCGGTTTGATGTGCTGTACGACGCGATGTTTGTGCGACCCGTTCACGTCGTTTCCGCGTGGTGTACCGGCTTTGACAAGCATGTATTGGACTCGGTGCTACATACGTCGGCGAAGGTCGTCAAATCAGTTGCTCAGTGGGACCGGAAGTTCGACGAGGGAATGGTTGACGGCTTGGTCAACCTTGTCGGTAGCGTGACGCGGTCTGTGGGCATGTCGTTGCGAGTTGTCCAGACGGGCCGACTGCGACAGTACGTGATGTGGGTGGCGGTCGGTGTGGTCGTGCTGTTTGCCGTGTTAATCACCGCGACGCCGAAGTGATTTGTTGGTGATCGAGGTTTGAGTGGGATCGTAAGTTGATCGGCGGCGGGGCGAGTGCTATCCGCCGCGTTCCAAGAGATTGAGAACATCATGTTGAGTGCAGAATCCATTCTGAGTTTCATCATCTTCCTTCCGGCCCTGTTCGCGCTGGGCTTGCTGGCGTTCGACGGTCAAGCCAAGGAAGGAATGCGCTATTTTACGCTCGTGGGAACGGTGCTGACGTTCGCACTGACGCTGCAACTTTGGGCGGGATTCGACCCGTCTCAGGGTGGGATGCAGTTTCGTCTCAGCACGGAATGGATCAAGAACTGGAACGTGTATTACAGCTTGGGTGTGGACGGCATTAGCCTGCCGCTGGTCATGCTGACCGGCTTGGTGTTTGTGCTGTCGGCGCTGGCATCTTGGAGCATCGACAAACACGTCAAAGGCTACTTGATGCTGTTCCTGATCCTTGAGACCGGTGTCTTGGGAGTCTTCCTGTCGCTCGACTTCTTCCTGTTCTACGTCTTCTGGGAAGTGATGTTGCTGCCGATGTACTTCCTGATCGGCGTGTGGGGCGGCCCTCGCCGGGAATATGCAGCAATCAAGTTCTTCCTCTACACGTTGGCGGGCGGCGTGCTGATGCTGATCGCCATGCTGATGTTTTACTTCAACAGCGGTCGCAGCTTTGACCTGCTTTATCTGGCGGAAGTGGCTGCGGGGCGCGGCGCGGTTCCGGCCTATAGCGAGTCCATGCAGATCGCGGCGTTCATCCTGTTGTTCATCGGGTTTGCCATCAAGCTGCCTTGCTTCCCGTTTCACACGTGGTTGCCCGATGCGCACGTTGAGGCCCCGACACCGATCTCGATGATTCTGGCGGGCATTCTGTTGAAATTGGGCGGGTATGGAATCATCCGGATCGCCTTCCCGCTCTGCCCCTATGGAGTGCAATACGCAGCTTACTTCTTGGTGGCGCTGGGCGTGTTCAGCATCATCTACGGTGCTTTCGCGGCAATGGCTCAGACCGACTTCAAGCGACTCGTGGCTTACAGTTCCGTCAGCCACATGGGCTATGTGCTGGTGGGTCTGGCGGTCTGGAAGATTGTCGATGGCAAGACGTTTAATGCCGACTATTGGAAGATGGGCATCAATGCCGCGATGTTCCAGATGATCGCGCACGGCATCTCCTCGACGGGCATGTTCTTTATGGTGGGCGTGCTATACGACCGCGTTCACCACCGCGACCTCAACAAGTTTGGTGGCATCGCTCAGTTGATGCCGCACTACACCGGACTGGCGGCCGTGATTTTCTTTGCGGGGCTGGGGTTGCCGGGCTTGTGCGGCTTCATCGGTGAAATCTTCTCGGTGCTCAGTTGTTGGAACTACGACCCGCTGCTGGCGATCATCTCGGCATCCGGTGTGATTTTGACGGCGGGCTACATCCTGTGGACGATCCAACGCGTCTATTTCGGGCCCGAATACAAAGGTCCGCACCCGGAAGCCATCACGCCGATCAATGCTCGTGAGTTGACGGTGGCTTACACGCTGGTCGTCAGTGCGATTGTTCTCGGTATCTTTCCCGGCCTGCTCTTCGATCTGATGAGCGGTTCGATTGACGCGATGGTCAACAGCATGGCGACGACTTACGACACGATGCACGGTGCCGCGTCGGCCGTGCAGACCACGCTCGTCCCGTAATTCGCTGGGTTGAGTGGATCGCACCGTGCGAACCTCGCTCGAAGTTCGGGTCGAGGTAGATTGAAGTCGGCCTGTTGGCGAATGCCGGAACCCGTTGAGAACGTCATGGATTTTCAGTCACTCTTATCGCAGTTTTTCAACGGCGGCGGGGCCACTCAGGTGGGCGCGTTTCGTTCGTTGGAGCTTTTTCGCCCGGAGTTGATTCTCTCCGGCTCCATCGTCTTGATGCTGTTGGCTCGTCTGACGAGTCTCGACAAGCTCGTGCCGACGCACTGGATCGCGCTGCTGGGCGGGATGACCGCATTCATCAACGTGCTGTTCCAGTTCTGCGAACTTCGTGTTGAGGGTGGTGGGGCGGTCGAACTGTTTACAGGGTTGGCAATCCACGATTCGTTCTCCGTCTTCATTCGCGGGCTGCTGCTGTTTTTCTTGGTGTTCGTGATCGCGCTGACGGTGCTGACGGGCATCCCCGACGATGAGGACGCTCCCGATTTCTACACTCTGCTTTCGGGGGCGGTTGTCGGGATGATGTTGATGTCGAGTGCGAACCATCTGCTGATGATGTTCGTCGGGATCGAGATGGCCAGCGTGCCGAGCTATGCGTTGACCGGCTTCCTGAAGGGGCGTCGTCAGAGCAGTGAGGCGGCGCTCAAGTTTGTCGTCTACGGTGCGGGAGCGGCGGGGGTGATGCTGTTCGGGATCAGCCTGCTCGCGGGTCTGACGGGAACGGCCGAGTTCCCCGAACTCGGCAACCGACTCCAGGCGTTGTTTTTGAACGGCTTCGGAACTCAACAGCCAGAGGGACGCTTGGTTCTACTGGCCTTGTTGATGATTACGGTTGGATTCGCGTTCAAGCTGTCCGCAGTCCCATTCCACTTCTGGTGTCCGGATGCGTTCCAAGGAGCCTCAGCGGAAGTCGCCGGTTTCCTGTCGATTGGTTCCAAAGCAGCCGCCTTCGCGTTGCTCGTCCGGTTCTCATTGGCGGTCACTGGTGGTTCGGAAGGTGGACTGCCGGACTTGGCTCTGGTGTTTGGTTTGGGCTTGGGCGTCCTCGCCGTCGTGACGGCGACGTTCGGAAATCTTGCCGCTTATTCGCAGACGAATTTCAAGCGGCTTCTCGCCTATTCGACGATCGCTCATGCGGGCTACATGCTGATGGCGGTCTCGGCGATGCTCGTGCTGCGTTCGGCGGGAAGCGGTGTTGAGCCAAACTCGGCAGCGAGAGCCATCGAAGGATTGGTCTATTACCTTGCCGTTTATCTGTTCATGAATCTCGGCGCGTTTGCGATCGTCGCGTTCCTTCGGAATCAATTGTTCAGCGAAGAAATCGAGGACTACAAGGGGATCGTCCACCAGTCACCTTTGTTGGCGGTCTGCATGGGAATCTGCATGTTCAGTTTGGTGGGGATTCCGCCGCTCGGTGGTTTCTTCGGAAAGTTCTTCATTTTCGCGGCCGTGTTCGACGCGACCGCCGTGCATTGGTTCATGTGGGTGGTGTTGGGGGCGGGCGGATTGAATACCGTCCTCAGCCTCTTCTACTACGTGGGCGTGTTGAAAGTGATGTGTATGCAGAACCGACCGGCCGATGCCCGCCCGGTCGCGCTGACGGCTCAGTCCTCTTCCGGACTGTATGTGCTGATGGTCTCCGCGATGGTGGTGCTGCTGGGAACGGTCTGGATCGAACCCTTGAGTCTCGTCGCCCGTCATGCGGCCGAGGCGTTCCTCTAGCCGTTGGTTGAATTGGTTCGAGTGTCTGAGTTGTGCAGATGTAGGGTGGGCTGTGCCCACCCTACGAGTAGTCAGGCAGTCGAACTTCGCTGGTCCACTTGTTCCGTCCGCATCGGCTGACTGCCGGTCGCTGTCGCTTGTCTTACCGGATTGCTCATGGCTCGCATTCAACACAACACGAAGCTGAATCAACTGGTCGTCGATCTCGGACGCAGCCTGCTGCAGTTCGTGGGCGAAGTCAGCCCGTGGTCGCCGAACAACGCGGGTGCTGCGCGTGAGGCCGTGGCTCGTCTCGTGGTGAGCCAGCGCAATCACGTTGAGCGACTGACGGGGTTGCTGGTCGAGCGTCGCTGCCGCGTGGAGTTCGGCGTCTATCCGGCCGCCTTCACCGATCTGCATTTTCTCTCGTTGAAGTCGCTGCTACCGCGCATCATCGCCAGCCAAGATGCACTGGTCGCGGAACTGGACGAAGCGGCGCACACCTGTGTCGATGATCCCGAAGCGGCGATGGCTCTCGATGAGATTCTTGCCGCGCAGCGTGCGGGCACCGAAGAACTGCGGTTGCTGAAGCTGTAGTCGATCTCGGGAGTCCTTGCGCGGCGTTGGTTCTGTACACGACGGCCCGCGCCGATCGGAGTCGCGACGATGGAGTGGATCGACACGCACTGTCACTTGGACGAAGAGTCGTTCACGCAGGATTGCCACGACACAATCCAACGTGCGGTCGATGCTGGCGTGACGCGGATGCTGACAATCGGGACCACGCTCGACAGTTGCCGCCGTGCCCTCGATCTGGCTCAAAAGTACGACAGCGTCTTCGCGGTGGTCGGCCTGCATCCGAACTACATCCAAGCCGCTCAGCCCGGCGACTGGGAGCGGATCGTGGAACTGGCCGCTGCGCCCAAGGTCGTCGGCCTCGGTGAGACCGGGCTGGATCAGTACTGGGATCATTCGCCGATCGAGTTGCAATCGGAGTACTTCGACCGCCACTTGGAGTTGTCGCGGCAACTCGACCTGCCGTTCGTTGTGCATTGCCGTGAAGCCGAAGTGGAAGTGGTCACTCAATTGCGGAGGCACTCCGCTCACGGCCCGTTGCGTGGTGTGATGCACGCCTTCTGCGGTTCCGCTGAGACGGCCTCGGCTTGTCTCGAAATGGGGATGCACCTTTCGTTTGGCGGGATGGTCACGTTCAAAAGGAACGAGGTGTTGCGGCAGGTTTCGCTCGCGGTGCCGCTGGACCGGCTGCTCGTGGAGACCGATGCGCCCTACCTCTCTCCCACACCATTTCGCGGCAAACGAAACGAACCGGCTCATGTGCGACTGACTGCCGCCTGTCTGGCCGAAACGCGCGGCGTCTCGAAGGAAGTGATCGCCGCCGCGACGACCGAAAACGCGAGGCGGTTGTTTCGGCTGGCGTGATTCAGTCGATTGGTCGTTTCACCGCGTGGCCAGCGACCACCAAGGAACTCTGCGTGAGTAAACCAACTGCTCCGACATCACTCGCGCCGACGGTCGTTCCAGCCGCCGCGCCAGCTCCAACGAGTCGCGTCAACTACCGCGAACTGCAACCGCAGAAGATCGTCGATACGGCCGCACAACTGGAACGGCGGATCGCGGATCGGTTTCCGGGAGCCGGGCTGCGGCAAGTCGCGGGTGAGCTGCACCGCGTCGCGCAGGAAGCGGTCATCCGGTGCGAGCAGATCAAGCGGCCGCACCTTTGGCTGCGCGCCGCTTGTGTCGTGTTGGTGGCGGCGATCTTGGGCGTGCTGATCCTGATCGCGAAGAACGTTCATTCGAGTGGCGACGAACTGCGTGGGCTAGACACCTTCGCCCAGATGATGGAAGCGTCGCTGGGGAGTCTGTTCTTCGTCGGTGCCACGCTGGCGTACCTGTTCAGCTTGGAACGCCGTCTGAAACGGGAACGTGCGTTGTCGGCACTGCACGAACTGCGGGCCATCGCGCACATCGTGGATATGCACCAACTGACGAAAGACCCGGAAAACCTGCTTCAAGGGGCGCGCACGCCATCGTCTCCAACTCGCACGCTGACGGCCTTCGAGTTGGGCCGGTATCTCGACTATTGCAGCGAGCTGCTGTCGATCGTCGCCAAAATCGGTGCGATCTACGTGCAAGAGTTCCCCGACGCCGACGCCGTCGATGCGGCCGATCAGTTGGCCGCACTGACCAACGGCCTGTCGCGCACGATCTGGCAGAAGATCATGATCCTCGACCGAACGGTTGAGTCGGGGATGAAGGGATGAGAGTTCGTCGAGTTTCTGTTCAGTCCATCATGAGGTCTCCTAGCAGGGTCGCTTCCGGGTAAACAGATTCAACAGGAAGGCTTAGTTGAGTCATCAGGATGAATTGAAGCTGCTTCCACACGGCCTCTCGCGTCCATTTGTCAGCGTTGGGTGATCGCGGTTCTGACGAAGCCTTCCAAGTGAATCGACAAGGTTCGTGTTGCAACATCCAGTGGCGGATCAGCGTGCCGATCAGGCCAGGACGAGTGCGACACGACGCGGGGAGTTCGTACGAGTTGCCATCGGGGCTGGAGACGAGCGGTGGCGGTGCAAAGCCCCAGATGCGTTCCAACTCTTTCCACAGAGTCCGAAGGGCGTCCTTGTCCGAGTAAGCGTCCATCTGCTTCGGTGGTAGCCAATGCGACCACGGACGCGGCAGTCTGCAAATGGACTCCATTGTCTGGCGTCGTAGCGGAGTGGTTTGCTGCTCGATGCGCTTGAGGTCGGTATCCGTCCATGCTGGTTCATAGCCCCGCAGTCGTTGCCAGATCAATTCGCATAGGTCATCCGCCGTGGCCATTTCAAACGGTTGGAGCACGAATGGGTAGACCATGAGGGTGATGTCGAACGTGTCTTCGATCGCCATCACAACTTCAACGGTGTCGAGTCCCATGACGGAGCCTTCTCAGCGGGAGTGAACTTAGGAATTGGTTCAAAACAACTTCTCGGTTTCCCGGCTTGTTCCCTCCCCTCGGCGGGGAGGGTTAGGGAGGGGGGCGAGTGGCAAATCGACTGGACCATCCTCCCCCCTCCCCGGCCCTCCCCGCCGAGGGGAG
>JAYSQC010000611.1:0-19108 GCA_043721755.1 Schlesneria sp. | reverse complement strand
GTGGCGTAAGCCCCCCGGTTCTTGGGCGTAAGCCCCTTTGGAAGAACCGGGGGGCTTACGCCGCCCCGCTCGGAAATATCTCACTTTCTGCCGCGTGAGGTGTAACGACGTGGGCGGAGAATAAACCGCGCACGCGATCCGTTGGCAAGCAACGTCCCGTGAATTGACTTCGGTTGAGAACTCTCGCAACCATTCTCGTTGGGATGTTGCCCCTGTACTCTGGGCCGCATCCTGCCACCGACTCGTACACGGAATGAGCCACAGATGACTCGCTCACGACTCACCTCATGCCCCGGTCTGCTTGCGATGCCGACATCACGTCGCGCGATGTTGCAGGCGTCGGCGAACGGCTTTGGGATGCTGGCTCTTCAGAGTCTGTTCACCAACAGCACGCGAGCCGCATCATCGGACGAGAACGCGAAGGGAAGCAGAAGCAGTATCGAGACTGCAGCGCCGCGACCCCACTTCGCACCCAAGGTTCGCAACGTCATCTTCTGCTTCATGGACGGCGGCGTCTCGCACGTCGATTCGTTCGATCCGAAGCCCAAGCTGGCGGAAGTCGATGGCCAAGCATTCAACGGTTCCAAGAATCCAACCGCCAATGCGAACCGCAAGTGGCTGCAAAGTCCGTGGACGTTTCGCCAACACGGTCAGAGCGGGATGCCGATCAGCAGTCTCTTCCCGCACATCGCCGAGTGCGCCGATGATCTCGCCGTGATCCGTTCGATGAAGGCCGACCTGCCGCTCCATTCGACCGGCGTGCTGCGGCTGCACACCGGATCGAACATCGCGGGGCGGCCGAGTCTCGGTGCGTGGACGACGTACGGCTTGGGCAACGAGAGCCAGAACCTTCCCGGCTTCGTGGTACTCAGCTTTGGAGTCGTTCCCTGCGGGGGGCTCGAAAACTTTTCGAGTGGCTTCCTTCCCGCCAGCCATCAGGCCACGTTCTTTCGCGTGGAGGGACAGCCGATCGAGAACATCGTTCCGGCCGATAAGGACGTGCGCGTGCAACGCACCAAACTCGACTGGCTGCGTGGTCAAGATGCGGCATTCTCAAAGTCACTCGGCGGCGACGACGCGGTCGAGTCCGCCATTCGCAACTACGAGATGGCCTACCGGATGCAGTCGCTTGTCCCCGATGTCCTCGCGCTCAATCAAGAGACCGCCGCGACGCAATCGCAGTACGGCATCGACTCGAAAGTCCCCTCGCAACGGCTCTACGGAATGCAGTGCCTTCGCGCACGGCGACTGCTCGAAGCAGGAGTCCGGTTCGTCGAGATCACCTGCCCGCCGGGAGCTTCCAACGGCACTTGGGATCAACACGGCGCGCTCAAGCAGGGACACGAGAAGAACGCTCTCGACACAGATCAGTCCATCGCCGCGTTGATTCGCGACCTCAAGCAGCGCGGGCTGTTTGAGGAAACGCTAATTGTGTGGGCAGGCGAGTTCGGCCGAACGCCGCATTCCACCGGTCGCGATGGTCGCGATCATCATCCCGAAGGTTTCTCCGTTTGGCTGGCGGGGGGCGGCGTGAAGGGAGGCACGATCTACGGCGCGACCGATGAACTCGGAATGCACGCCGTCGAGAACATCTGCACGATGCACGATCTCCACGCCACGATCCTGCACCTGCTGGGCCTCGACCACGAACGCCTCACGTTCCGTTCCGGAGGCCGCGATCATCGCCTGACCGACGTGCATGGACACGTCGTCCGGGAAATCCTCACATGAGGGCGATGCCGCCAACTCTCCCGTAGGATGGACGCCTCGTCCGTCCGAAGTCGTCGCTCAATGGGCCGGACGGACGAGGCGTCCATCCTACGTCCCCGGCAGCACGATGCTGAAGCGGGTGCCGCGGCCGATCTCGCTTTCACAGAGGATCGTGCCGCCGTGAGCCTCGACGATCTTGCGGACGGTGGGCAGGCCGAGGCCGCTGCCGTCGGGTTTCGTCGAGAAGAACGTGTCGAACATGCGGGCTTGTGTCTCGGCACTCATCCCCTGCCCGTTGTCGATGATGTCCAACATGACCGAGCTGTCGCGACCATACGTTTGCAGTTCGAGGACGCCGCCGTTCGGCATCGCCTGCAGCGCGTTGCGAGACAGGTTCATCAAGACCTGTCGCCAAAGTTGGGCGTCGAGTTGAACGGCGGGCAGGTTCGCGGCGAGATGCGGACTGATGTCGATCCCGCGTTCGGCCGCTTGTGGCGTGAAGAACTCAATGAACTCGTGAACGGTCGCGTTCAAGTCCGACTTGCGTGGCACGAGCGAACCGACGCGGGCAAACTGGAGGAAGTCGCTCAAAATTCGATCGAGATGCTGACACTGCTGCTTCACCACTGACAGCTTCTGAAGAATGCGTCGTTCCCGGGGTGAGTCACCTTCGGTCAGGTCTTCGCTCAACAGTTCGAGGTTCAAACCAATGGTCGAGAGCGGGTTGCGAATCTCATGCGCGAGACCACCCGCCAACGACGCGATCTCCGCGTAGTTCGACTGCAGCCGCCGATGATCGCGGGCGAGATTGTCGGAGTCGGTCGGTCGGTCTTCGATCATCACCACGCTCCCGTGTCAGCCTGATTCGGCAGTGATACTTCGCGCGGTCAGTGATGAGACATCTGAGCGGGGCGGCGTAAGCCCCCCGGTTCTTGGGCGTAACAGACTGTTGAACAACGTAGGGCAAGCGTCTCGCTTGCCCGTGAACGCAGTTGAAAAAGGGGCAAGCCAGAGGCTTACCCTACGTTGTTCAACAGGCTGGTAAGCCCGCTTTGGAAGAACCGGGGGGCTTACGCCGCCCCGCTCGGAAATGTCTGACTTTGTGCCGCGTGAAGTAGAAAACAGCAACTGCTGGCCCGTTGCGAAAGTAGCCCGGCATCAGGGATGCCGGGCTACAGATCATTTCAATTGTGAACTTCAGTGAGTCCCCGAGTTCTTACCGCAAGCGGCATCACGCGGGGACCACCTCGGTCGAGCAACTACTGAGCAGCAGGCTGCTCGCCACCATTGTCTCCGCCCTGAGCCTGCTCCTGTTCGATGAGCATGGCTTTGCGGGACAGCTTGACGCGGCCTTGGTCGTCGATCGCGATGACCTTGACCTGCAGCTTGTCACCGACGCGGCAGACTTCATCGACCGACTTGACGAAGCCGATCGCGAGTTCGCTGACGTGGCAAAGACCGTCCTTGCCGGGAGCGATTTCGATGAAGGCACCGAAGTCTTTGACCGAGCTGACCGTGCCGTTGTAGACGCGGCCGACTTTGATTTCTTCGGTCATCGCTTCGATGCGAGCGAGTGCGTCTTCGGCACCTTCGCTCTTGGCACAGGCGATCGTCACCGTGCCGTCGTCGTTGATGTCGATCGTCGCACCGGTCTCTTCTTGAATGGCGCGGATCGTCTTGCCACCGGGGCCAATCAACAGGCCGATCTTGGAGGGTTCGATCTTGGTGCGCAGCAGGCGCGGAGCATTGACCGAAATCTCAGCACGAGGCCGACGAATCACGGAGAGCATCGTCTTGAGCAACTCGATGCGCGCCTTGCGGGCTTCTTCGAGCGTCTTGCGGATGATCTCTTCGTTGATCCCGGCAATCTTCAGATCGAGCTGAATGCCGGTGACACCCTTCTGAGTTCCGGCCACCTTGAAGTCCATGTCGCCGAAGTGATCTTCGTCGCCCATGATGTCGGTCAGCAACTCAAACCGATTGCCCTCTTTGACGAGGCCAATCGAAATCCCGGCGACCGGCTGCGTGATGGGCACACCCGCGTCCATCAGTGCGAGCGTCGCACTGCACACCGATGCCATCGAACTGCTGCCGTTCGATTCCATGATGTCGGAGATCACGCGGATCGTGTACGGGAACTTTTCTCCCGCAGGAATGACCGACTGAACCGACCGTTCGGCCAACGCCCCGTGGCCGATCTCGCGACGCCCCGGCCCGCGAATCGGACGGCATTCGCCGACCGAATAGGACGGGAAGTAGTAATCGAGCATGAACGTCTTCTGGACTTCCTCGAACAACCCATCGACACGCTGTGCGTCGCGGGTGGTTCCCAGCGTGATCGTGGCGAGCGACTGCGTTTCGCCACGGGTGAACACGGCCGAACCGTGGACTCGCGGGAGCATACCGACATCGCACGAGACCGCTCGCAAATCGCCGAGCGTGCGGCCATCAAGACGCAGTTTCTTCTCAAGGATCAGATCGCGCACCACGCGCGATTCGAGGTTGCCAAACGCGGCGGAGAACTGTTCCTTGCTGCAACCGCAGGAAGTTTTGTCGGCTCCGTTCGGGAAGAACTCTTCGATGAGCACCGCCTTCAATTCCTTGGCCGCTCCCCGACGCTCCTTCTTCGCGCCAGCGACTTTCGCTTCTTGCAGTCGCGCATAAGCTTTTTCGCGGAGCGGAGCATCGAGTGGATTCTTGACGGGTTCGGCTGCAACGAACTTCGGCGTGCCGACCTTCTGAACCAACTCTTCCTGCATCGCACACAGTTCCACGATTGCGCGGTGAGCGAACATGATGGCGTCGCCCATCTGCTCTTCGGGCAGTTGGTGTCCAAAGCCTTCGATCATCAGGACCGATGTCGTGCTGCCCGCGACGACCAGATCGAGCTTGCTGGTTTCCATCTCAGCACGAGTCGGCATCAGAATGAATTTTTCGTCGATCATGCCGACGCGAACTGCGGCAATCGGGCCCTGAAATGGAACCGGAGCCAAGCAGAGCGCGGCACTCGCGCCGATGATCGAGAGGACATCGGGATCGTTCACGCCATCGGACGCAAGGACATTCGACATGATCTGGACTTCTTCGACGTACCCTTCCGGGAAGAGCGGGCGAATGGGGCGATCGGTCAATCGACTGGTCAGAATCTCCTTCATCGTCGGCCGGCCCTCACGCTTGAGGAACCCACCGGGGAACTTGCCCGCAGCCGCCACGCGCTCTCGGTAGTCGCAAGTCAAAGGGAAAAAGTCGATCCCCGGCCGCGACGGCCCGTTTTGAGCGGCCACAAACACGACGGTGTCTGCAAACCGGACCAGCACCGCACCGGCGGCTTGCTTCGCCATTTCACCCGTAGTGAGGCTGAGTGTTCTTCCGGCAAATTCGCGTTCGACAGTAACTTTCACGTGTGATTTCCTGCAAAGAATAGAAGAGGGCCGCACGCAACAATGACGGCAGCCGCCAACCGAAGTCGGCCTCATCGGGCCAAGACGTTCGGTAAGGGAGAGTGCAAAACAGTGAGATCGCGACAACGGCGGAGTTCGCGACGATGGCGATCAGCTCGTCGCCGCAGACGAGCCGCCGACCGTGGGCCAGCGGCTGCGAACCGCTGGCCGCAGATTACTTCCGCAATCCCAAGCGGGAGATGATTTCCGTATACCGCGAACGTTCGGTCGCTTCGAGGTACTTCAGGAGGCGACGACGACGGCTCACCAGCATGAGCAATCCACGGCGACCGGCATGATCCTTGACGTGACCTTTCAGGTGCTCCGTCAGTTCGGCGATCCGCGACGAATAGACTGCGATTTGAACTTCAGGCGACCCCGTATCGTTTTCAGCACGACGATACTCCTGAATGACTTGGATCTTTTTCTCTTTCGTAATCGACATCTTGCTTTCCTACTTGCGACTTCGGTTGGCAGGCGATCCGCGATCGGTGCAGCCCATCTGCAACCGACCAATAGGAGTTGCCGCTCAGCCAATTCTCGGCTCCGCAAACAACTCAGATCACCACCCACACCTTGCGTGACACATTCTACGACGGGCGAGAGTGTAGCGTTCGAGGGCAAAGTTTCAACGGAAGCGGAGTCGCTGTCGAATGGCCTCGAAGACGCCCTGCCACACGATTTACAGCAGGCCCGCGTGCGGGCACACTACGCGCGTGTTGGTTGTCCACGTTTCTTGTCCCACCCCTGAAGAACAAGGTTTTCCGATGAAGCACCTGCTGACCTGTTTGATGTTTGCCGCGCTCGCTTGTGCTGGCTCGATCCATGCCGCCGAGCCTGACAAGGATGGCTTTGTCCCGTTGTTCGACGGCAAGTCGTTCGACGGCTGGAAGATCAACGAAGCCAAAGACAGTTGGAAAATTAAAGACGGAGCCATCGTAGCCAACGGCCCGCGCAGTCATGTCTTTTACGTTGGCGACGATAAGCCATTCGTGAACTTCGAACTGCGAGTCGATGTGAAGACCGAAACAGAGGCCAACGGCGGCATCTACTTCCACACGAAGTTTCAGGAAGAAGGCTGGCCCAAGTACGGCTTCGAGGCGCAGGTCAACAACAGCCCCGTCGGAAAGAAGGACCCCAAGAAGACCGGCAGCCTGTACGCCGTGAAGGATGTGCTCGAACTGCACGTCAAAGACGGTGAGTGGTACACCGAGACCGTGACCGTGCAGGGCAAGCACGTCACGATCAAGATCAACGACAAGGTCGTCACCGACTACACCGAACCGGACGACAAGAAGGCGGGCGGGGACTTCACTCGTAAGCTCGACAAGGGAACGTTCGCGTTGCAAGCCCACGATCCCGGAAGCACCGTTCACTTTAGGAACATCCGCGTCAAGCGGCTCGATTGAGTGCGATTGGAACTCGGTGCCGTTGGGCGTCTTGAAGTCCGGCTTTTCCGAAAGCCGGACTTCTTTCTTTCTATCGCGACCTTCTGGAGAGAAGTCCGGCTATAGCTCACGCCGCCCCGCTCGGATGTCTCATCACTGACCGCGCGAGGTTATAATAAAGCTAAGCTGGACATCCGCCTCTTCGACTTACCTTGCACGACCTGTTGACTGCCAGTAGCCTGACGCAACGGAATCAGCCGATAGGAATGATCGGTCAACCAAGGGGAGTCAGTCATGCAAAACAGCCGGTTCGTTCATCCTCATGTTTCGCGTCGCACGGCTCTGCAAGTGGGGAGCGTTGGCCTGCTCGGACTCGGGTCGAATCATGTGGCCGCTCTGCGTGAGGCCGCTGCCGCGCCGGTCGTTTCCACACCGCCTCGATCGGTGATCTACATCTTTCTCTCGGGCGGGTTGTCTCAGCACGACAGCTTCGATCCCAAGCCGCTGGCCCCCGAAAACATTCGTGGCGAGTTCCATTCCATCGCGACGAGTACACCGGGTCTCGACATTTGTGAGCATCTGCCAAGGCTCGCCCAGCGCAGTCAGCTTTGGTCGTTGGTTCGTTCGCTCACGCACCCCACGAACGACCATTCGCTGGGCCATCACATCATGCTAACGGGGCGAACCGAGACTCCGCCCGGCTTCAATCCGTCCGTCCCACGTCCACAAGACTGGCCGTCGATCGCGTCGGTGGCGGGCGGAGTGACCACCCCGCGCAACAACCTCCCGACAGCGGCGGTCCTTCCGGATCAGTTGGTTCATTACTCACGACGGGTGCTTCCCGGTCAGTTCGCCGGTCTCATGGGACGCCACCGCGATCCGTGGTTCATCGAAGCTTCGCCGTTCAGTTCTCTCGGCTACGGAGCGTATCCCGAATACGAGTTCGATCACCAAGATCGACCGAACATGCCGCAACGAATGCTCTTCCAGGCTCCGAATTTGTCGCTCCCTGAAGGGTTTTCGCGGGGACGACTCGGCAATCGCATGGAGCTTCTGGGCCACATCGACCGCCAGCGGGCAGACCTCGAACAATTTGCTCGCGTCGAATCGTTCGACCGTTATCGCGAGGGAGCGATTTCATTGCTCACCGATGGTCGCGTCCGCAAGGCGATTGATGTCGCGGCGGCTCCTGACGAAGTCCAAACACGCTACGGCAAGAACTCGTTCGGTTGGTCGCTGCTGATGGCTCGCCGTTTGGTCGAAGCGGGCGTGAACATGGTCCAAGTGAACCTCGGCAACAACGAAACGTGGGACACGCACGGCGAAGCGTTCCCCCATTTGAAAGACCAACTCTTCCCGCCGACTGACCGAGCCTTGTCCGCTCTACTCGACGATCTGCACGACAGCGGGCTGCTCGATTCCACGCTGATCGTGATGGCGGGCGAGTTCGGGCGGACGCCCAAAGTTTCGCATCTGCCTCAGCACTACAAGCTTCCCGGTCGAGACCATTGGGGCGCGGTGCAGACCATCTGGCTGGCGGGGGGCGGAATTCAAGGCGGTCGCGTGGTTGGCTCCTCTGACAAGATGGGAGCCTTTCCCGCGACCGATGCACAAACGCCTGAGAACTTCGCCGCGACGATCTACTCGTCACTCGGCCTCCCCGAGACCGTGGCTTGGCACGACGACCTGGGTCGCCCGCATCACGTCTACCACGGCGAACCGATTCGCGGTCTGACGTGATCTCCCACCGCGTTCTTGCCCGGTGCTGTCGCGTTGCCTATCCGCCTGTTGAAAAACGTAGAGTAGGCGGCTCGCCTGCTCGTACTTCTAGTTGGAAAACACAGGCGAGCCGCCTGTGCTACGGTTTTTTCAACAGGCTGCTATACCCCGCGCAGCCGAGATTGACGCAGCGTCGTTTAACCGCGTGAGGTATCGATCGGGAATGTCAGCGCGGATTGACCGGTCGGCAGGAGTTCATCGGGATGTGGGAGTCATTGCGTGCGTGGCTGAACGGAGACGAAAACGCTCGCAGCGCGATGGTTGAGAATTTGATTCGTCTTGGTTTTCGAGACGGTGGCGCGGCGCACCGGCTGCGTGGTTTGACGGATCAGTCGCTCTCAACGGAGATGGTTTTCGGAATTCTTCGCAAGTTGCTCGGGTTGCTGTCGGAGGTGCCCGATCCGGATGCGGGACTGATTGACTTCGAGCGGTTCGTGCAGGGAGCCGGTGATCGCGTCGAGTTGTTTCAGTTTCTCGACGGGAACCCGCGGGCGATCGAGATGCTGGTCCGGCTATTCGCCACCAGTCGCTATCTGACGGAGACCGTACTGCGCAATCCGGATTCGTTGCGCGAACTGACTCGCCACCGACGACTCGCCGAATTGAAGAGTCGCGAGGAGTTCCTCAACGACGCGCTTTCACAGGTCGCATCGGCTCCGGACTTCCCGGCGCGGATGGACGCCTTGCGGCGGTTTCAGCGGTGGGAGTTGTTGCGGATCGGAGCGTGTGACGCCTTCGGGCTGATCGACCTGCGGGCCGCAACCGTGCAACTCAGTTTGCTCGCCGACAGCTTGGTTCAGGCGTGCCTCACGTTGGTCGGTCATGAGCTGATGCTGCACTCGACGAATCTCACGGTGCTGGCGTTGGGCAAGCTGGGCGGTGAGGAACTCAATTACAGTTCGGACATTGATCTGGTCTTCCTCACGGATCGCAGTCCGACCGAGGCCTTGCCGCTCGCGCAGCGGTTGGTCAAGAGTTTGCAGGACACAACGGGCGAGGGCTTTCTCTATCGCGTGGACGTTCGATTGCGACCGTGGGGGCGATCGGGAGAACTCGTGACGACGATCCCGTCGTACTTGGAGTACCTGAAGTCTCACGCCGAAATGTGGGAGAAGCAGGCGTTACTGAAGGCGCGTGTCATCGCGGGACCACGGGACTTGGGGCGCGAGTTGCTGCGTCGCGCGGAGCCTTACATTTTTGGGGCGGCTCCCGGCGACGTGGTCGCGGCGGTGAGACAAGCCAAGGGACGGATTGAGGCGGACCTGCGTCGTCGCGGACGCGAGTGGGGCGAAGTGAAGCTCGGCAGCGGTTCGATCCGCGACATCGAGTTTCTCGTGCAGGCGCTGCAATTGGTGCATGGTGCCGAGCATCGTCACGTCCGCTCGCCCAACACACTGAATGGTCTTGTCCGGTTGACTGACGCGGGCGTGTTACACGCTGACGAGTACCGCCGACTGACCGACGGCTACGTCTTCCTGCGAACCATCGAGCACTCGCTGCAACTGATGAACAACCGGCAAGAGCACTCGCTGCCGACGGACGGGATCGAACTGACCGCGCTGGCGCGTCGGCTCGACTTTGGCACGTCGGAACTCTTGCTGGCTCACTTCGACAGTCATTGCAAGTCGATTCGCTCAATCTTCGACAAGTACCTCGCGCACGATCGAGTCTTGGTTGAACCACTCCACTCGCCGCCGATTCCGGATCGGGAACGGGAACGCGAGCAATCGCGGCTGGAGCGTGACCGTGTTCCGCAACCGCCGCTCGAAACGTATGCGTCCGTCTTCAATGCCGATGAACAACAGCGGCATTCCGCGCTGCTGGCCGAACTGAACGCCGAACGTCCCGTGCGGGTCGTCGGGGAGCGAGACGCTCGCGATTGCGATCAGCCACGCGGTGAGAGTTCGTCGCCGCCGCCGAACCGCTGGCGTGTGACCGTCGTCGGGCACGATTGCCCCGGTGAGTTGTCGATGATCTGTGGTCTGCTGTTCGCCAACGGCTTAAACATCATCGAGGGGTTTGTTTCGACGGAGACTCGCCCGCGAGCCGACAGCGTGCGCGAGCGTCTTCCACATCGCTTCGTCGATGTGTTTGAAGTTCAATCGTCTGTGAGTGAGATGTCGCCCGAAGTTTGGTCGCACTACGAACGAGACCTGACGGAATTGGTCTGTCTGGCTCAGGGAGGTCGCGTGGACGAGGCTCAGGGGCGGCTGGCCAAGCGCGTGGCCGACGCTCTCGAAGTCGCCGCCGATGCCGCGACGAAGCCCGCTCCGCTGGAAGTTCGCTTCGACAACGAGGCTCATGCGACAGCGACCGTGCTGCACATTCGGGGCGACGACACGCCGGGCTTTCTCTATGAATTGTCGAACGCGCTGACTCTAAGTGGCGTGAGTATCGTGCAGGTGATGATCCGCGCGGAGAGCCATCGCGCACACGACACTTTGCTCGTGACCGATGCCCATTCGGGTGAGAAAATCCTCGATGCGGCCCGGTTGCAAGAGCTGCAAGCGGCCGTGGTCCTCATCAAACATTTCACGCATCTCTTGCCTGCGGCTCCGAATCCTCAAGCCGCGCTGCTCCACTTTCGCAGCTTCCTGCGCGATCTGTTCCAGCGACCCGACTGGGTCGATCAGTTGTCATCGCTCGAACGGCCTGAAGTCATGTCCGCACTCGCACAGTTGCTCGGTGTGAGCGACTTTTTGTGGGAGGACTTCCTGCGACTGCAATATGCCAACCTGTTTCCGGTCCTGCATGATATCGCGGGCTTGCAGCAATCGCGGTCCCAGCGGCAACTTGCCGACGCTCTCGACCGAGAGTTGAACGGTGCGACGACGGCGGACGAACGCCGGACGCGATTGAACGAGTTCAAAGATCGCGAGCTGTTTCGAATCGACATGCGGCACATCTTGGGACATAGCGGCGGCGTGGACGAATTCGGTCGCGAGATGACCGATCTGGCCGAAGTCGTGGTCGCGGCGGCGGTCGAGTTCTGTCACGCAGAACTTGTCGAACGGTTCGGCTCGCCCGCGACTGCCGACGGCCGCGAGTGCCGCCTCTCCGTGAACGCACTCGGCAAATGCGGCGGCCGCGAACTGGGATTTGCATCGGACATCGAACTGCTGTTTGTCTACGACTCGGACGGAATGACGCAGCCTCATCCCACACCAACCCGAAGCGTCAGCGAGGACGTGTCTCCCGTCTCCCGTCTCGTGGGAGCGCCCCCGCTGCGGATGGATTATGAGACGGCACCACGCACGTACTCGCCGCGAGAACAGATCGACAATGCGAGCTTTTATTCGCGGCTCGTCGAAAGCGTCAGCCATGCGATTCACGCCCGCAACGAAGGGATTTTTCGGATCGACCTGCGGATGCGACCCTATGGTCGCGCGGGGAGCTTGGCCGTGTCGCTCGCGGCGTTCCGCAATTACTTTCAGCACGACGGCCCCGCGTGGCCTTACGAACGGCAGGCACTCGTCAAGCTGCGTCCCATTGCCGGTGATGAAGAACTCGGCACTCGCTTGAAGACGCTGCGCGACGAGTTGATTTACACGAGCCGTCGCGTCGATTTCGGAGCGATCCGTGCGATGCGCGAGCGCCAGTTGCGATCACTGGTCGGCGCCACAGAGTTCCACGCGAAGCTCAGTCCCGGCGGATTGGTCGATCTCGAATATCTCGTCCAGACCCTGCAACTTGATCGTGGCGCGAAGCATCCCGAACTCAGAGCGACGAACACACACGAGGCTCTCGATGCGCTGCGGCAAGTCGGCGCGCTGACCGCCGCCGATCACGAACGACTCTGCGCCGCCTACCATTTTCTGCGCCGACTGATTGACGCACTCCGGATGGTTCGTGGCGAGGCACGCGATCTCACGGTCCCACCCGCCGGTTCCGCCGACTTGGAATCGTTGGCACGTCGGCTCGGCTTTGGCCCGCAAACTCAACGCCTTCACGACGACCTGACTCACCACACACAGGCCGTTACCGATCTGGTGCGCGCGTACTCCACGGACCCCCATTCCGATTCTTGAGAACATCGCGTGTCGCACTTCAGAGGCGTTGAGCGTCGCTTGCGATTCACTTCGCGCGGCCTATAATCCGACGCCGCTTTCAACCTTTTTGAGCCGTGAACACCCGACATCTTTCGTTCCTTGATGACGATGCGGCGCGATGGGTTGATCCTTCCCGGTCTTCATAAACTTTTCTGTGAGCCAACCATGGCGTGGTTGTGGGGTTTTGGAGAGTGGTGCCGCAACATTTGGGTCGCGGTTTCCACATTACTCAGCGGCATGTGGGTCACGGCTCGCACGATGCTGATGACCTATCGCCGGAAAACGTTCACTGAGGCGTACGAGTACCCCGAGGTGCCGGTCCCTGTGAAAGCCCGCTACCGTGGCTTTCACCGCTTTGACCTGACGACCTGCATCGGCTGCGATAAGTGCGCCGTCGCCTGTCCCGTCGATTGCATCTACATCGAGAAATCAAAAAGCCCGGTCGGCAAAGGCTTCCGCGTTGATGGCTTCACGATCGACTACACGAAGTGCATGTTCTGCGCGTTGTGTGTCGAGCCGTGCCCCGTGGACTGCATCTTCATGGGGTCCAATCACGACCTCAGTTGCTTCAGCCGCGACGGCTGCGTCGTGGACTACGCCAAGCTGCCGCTCGAAGTCGCGTGGGGCCAAGCGACTCTCAACCCGACAGCGGTCGCCGAGTCCAAGGTGCTTTACGAACCGGTCTGGGTGAAGGGGGAGCCAAGTCCTTTCCAATTCTCTCCCCAAGAGCAATGACGAAGTTCACTCATCACGCGTTTCGAGATCAACTGTCCGAATTTCAGTAGGGTGGGCTGTGCCCACCACAACGGGTTGCAGATTGGTGGGCACAGCCCACCCTACATTTAGACAAACCGGACAGTAGAATTAGATCAACGGTCTTGAAGTGACAGCGAAAGGTCTTACTCGATGAGTGCCAAACTGGCGTCGCGACCGATGTTTTCCGTGGCCTCCGCCAATCGGATGTTGCCACTGGTCCGCATGATCGTCGGTGACATCGTGGAACTGTTCCGCGATGTTCGCGATCGTGAAGAAAGACTGAACGGCCTCCGAAAGGGAGACGCCCGCAACATCCAACGCGGCGATCTGTATGACGAAGAGGTCGAACAGATTCGCATCGATCTCGAAAAGGATGTTGAAAGGCTGCAAGGCTTCGTCGATGAGTTGCTGGAATTGGGCGTGGAATTCAAAGACCCGGTGATCGGGTTGATCGACTTCCCCGCGATGATGGACGGGCAAGAAGTCTCCCTGTGCTGGAAACTCGGTGAGCCAACCATTACGCACTGGCACACACTCGATGCGGGCTTCTCGGGCCGACAAGAGTTGAAGCTGACTGATATGGACGCAAACTGACCTCCCGAATGGAACAGAAGCGAGACAGAAGCCCATGACGGACATCGTCGGACATTTTTTGCTGTTTACCGTGGTGGCGATTGGCTTCCTGCTCGCCCCGTTGCTGATTGGCAAGTTGCTGCGTCCCAGAACGCCATCGCTGGAGAAGGACGCCACCTACGAGTGTGGTGAGCCAACCATCGGCAGCAGCTACATCCAGTTCGACCTGCGGTTCTATGTGGTCGCGCTGCTGTTCATTATTTTCGATGTCGAAGTGGTGTTCTTCTTCCCGTGGGCTGCGGTCTACGGAAACGTGATTCAACTGACTGACTCGATGTTGTCGCCGGCTCAACGAGTTCAACTGAGCGAGCAACTGCTGACGCTCCCCGCAGGTAGCCTCACGCCAGAAACGGCGATCACTGCTGAGTCAGCCTTAAAGCTTGGTTGGACGGCCGTTGTGGATGTTCTCGTCTTCTTCAGCGTGCTGCTCGTCGGGTTTGCCTACGTTTGGAAACGCGGTGATCTCGACTGGGTCCGTGCCGTCGCGGAACAGGCCAAGTTGTCTTCAGCCGCATCGAGTGCATCCAATCAGGGGATGCGTAAGACCAGCGCTCAAACCGCCAGCTAGAGGCGAAGTTCCATACCAACCCGCCGCGTGAGCAAGGCTGTTTCCACACCAACCCGCCGCGTAAGCAAGGACGCTTCCACGTTCTGTTACAGGCTGCTCGTCCTTGCTCACGCGGCGGGTTGGTGTCTCTGATACTCAGCATCAAACAAGTCCAACAAACGCCCGTTCTCGGAAGCCGACATGCGTATCGAAGAAATTCATCAACGGCTGGTCGAGAAGTTTGGAATCGACGCCATTCGCGAACTCAAAACCGGGGTTAAAGATCCGTGGATCGAGATCGCCGCTGATCGCATCGCCGACGTGGCGAAGTTCCTGCACGACGAAGCTGACATCGTGTTGGATTCGCTGAACGATCTCACCGGTTCAGACTGGTTGGAGACCGACCCGAAAAAGAAGACGCCGTGCGAGCCACACGTTGAGGTTGTCTATCACCTCTACAGCTACACGCATCGCCACTGGTGCAAACTCAAGGTGAAGCTGCCTCGCTGGCGAGATGGTGTCGCGGGTGAGTTGCCCGAAGTCCCCAGCGTCTCCCACGTCTGGGGTATCGCCGACTGGCACGAACGCGAAGCCTACGATCTCGTCGGCATCCACTTCACAAATCATCCCAACCTGCGTCGCATCCTCTGCCCGGAAGACTGGGAAGGGCACCCGCTGCGCAAAGACTACGAATTCCCACTCGAATACCACGGCGTCCGCGGCAAGTGACAATTTTCCTCGACCAGTGTTGACTCGTTTAACCGCGTGGGCAACGCCCCGCGCGTTGATGGGCCGAACAACTTTCATGCCGCTCGACGCGCGGGGCGTTGCCCACGCGGTTAAACGAAATGTCCCGGCTTTAGCCGCAAGTACATGACGAAGACAAAGAGACTGACATGAGCCTGACACTGGAAGACCCGCGGATCGTCGAATTCGATGTTCGCACCGACGAGATGCTCGTCAACATGGGGCCGCAGCACCCGAGTACTCACGGCGTGCTGCGGCTGCTCCTCAAGACCGACGGCGAGGTCGTTCACGAAGTCACGCCGCACATCGGCTACCTGCATCGTTGCGCCGAGAAGATCGGCGAGAACCTCTCGCCCCCGCAGTGGATTCCGTACACCGACCGCATGGACTACCTCGCGGCGATGAACATGAACCTCGGGTTCGCGCTCACCATCGAGAAGCTGATCGGGATGGAAGTTCCCGAGAAGGCGATGAACCTGCGCGTCATCATCGCCGAACTGGGCCGCATCGCCAGCCACCTCGTCGGGATGGGAGCCTACGGCTTGGACTTGGGCTCGTTCAGCCCGTTCCTCTACGCCTTCCGTGAACGCGAAATCATCCTCGATCTGTTTGAGGAAGCCTGCGGTGCGCGACTGACCTACAGCTATCTGACCATCGGCGGTGCGACGCACGATCTGCCCGGTGAGATCACGATTCCGCCCGGCCTCGCCCAACTGACCGGTCGCAATCCGAACCTGCGGCTGCAATGGGTCGATGCCCTGCGCATGTTCCTCGACTGGATGGGGCCGCGCATCAAGGAATACCACACGCTGCTGACCCACAACGCCATCTTCATCAAACGCACGAGCAACCTCGGCATCCTGACTCGCGAGATGGCGATCGCTTACGGCTGCACCGGCCCGGTCCTGCGCGGCAGCGGCGTCGATCACGATCTGCGCCGCGACGGTGAGCCCATCTACACCCGGATGTACGAGGGCTACAACTACAAGATCCCCGTCGCACCCTTCGATCCGCAGTTCGGTAAGACGCCGAAAGAAGTCGTACTCGGCGACAACTGGTGCCGCTTCTTCGTCCGCATGATGGAAGTCGCACAGTCGATCGAAATCGTCCGCCAAGCGCTCGATCGCTATCCGACCGCCAAGGGTGAGTTCCGCGTCCCATTCAAGATGAACCAGAAGCTCCCGTCCGACGAGGTCTATCTCGAAACGGAAGCGCCCCGCGGCGCGATGGGCTTCTACGTCGTCGGCGATGGCGACGCCGAACCATTCCGCGCCCGCGCCAAGAGTTCCTGCTTCTGCAACCTCTCCATCACCGGCCCACTGTGTCAGGGAATTCTGATTGCTGACATCCCCGCCATCGTTGGTTCGCTCGACATCGTGATGGGTGAGATCGACCGCTAACGAGGTCGTGGCATCCCTTGCACAAACGTGTCACGATATTGAGGGAAGTCAGGTTGACTGATAATTTGATGGCCATGATGGATGGCTTTTTCCCGGAAGCTGGAACGACTCCATGAATTATCTGCACTACGAGTTCGACCTCACAGAGGACGACATCGTGGAAGTCACACTCGACAAGCAGGCCAATGTGCGGCTGTTGGACTCGGCGAACTACTCGCTGTACCGGCAGGGGTCGCAGCACCGCTACTTCGGCGGTCTGGGCAAGGAATCGCCGGTTCGCCTCCCGGCTCCGCACGCAGGTCACTGGCATGTGGTGATCGACTTGGGAGGTTATGCCGGTTCGGTTCGCGCATCCGCTCAAACCCTGCGGGGGGTCGCGTGAGCAAGGCCAAACCGTCGCTGGACCCTGCCATCCATCGCGTGCGAGTCGAAAAGCTGACCATCTTTGAGATCACGGAAGGCGAGTTGGAGGCTCTCGAACGCGGATCCCCCGAGTCGTTGTTCTTGAACATGGGCGTCGCCACGTCGTCCGTGGCCATCTCGTTCCTCGTGACGTTGACGACGACATCCATCGCGAATCTCGGCGTCTTCTGTGTCTTCGTCATTCTGTGCGTGGTTGGCAGCCTCGCGGGAATCACCTTCGGTCTGTTGTGGTGGCGATCTCGAACGACAGTACGCAACGTGTCCCGCGAGATTCGCAGCCGAATGGTCCCGGAAGGAATCCAAGAAGACGAGGGTGAGAAGCCGCAATCAGGGGAGTGAAAGCGCCGTTGAACCCCGGTATCAAGCGGGGGCGGGGCTTTTGCATTCACGACATTGACTAGGCCTCCCGTGTTCCAGAGCCATCGTGCGAGAAATCGGGACCTGTCATGCCCGCCTGCATTGAGACCTATGCCGCTGCCATCGAGTTCCTCTACGGCCGCATCAACTACGAGCGGGTGCAGGTCGAGGCGTATTCGACGAGTGACTTCAAACTCGAACGGATGCGCGTGCTGCTCTCGCTGATCGGCAGTCCCCACGAGCGGATTCCCGCCGTGCATGTGGCCGGGACCAAGGGGAAAGGCTCGACGTGTGCGATGCTCGCGTCGGTACTGACTGCCGCCGGTCATCGCGCGGGTCTCTACATTTCGCCGCACATCTCGGCGTTTGAGGAGCGAATGACGGTCGATGGTGTGCAGCCGTCGCCGGATGAGTTGGTTGCGCTGGTCAATCGGTTGCTCCCGGCCATCACGCACATGGACAGTTTGCCGGGACAGATGCAGCCGACGTATTTCGAGTTGGCGACGGCCATCGCGTGGCTCTACTTCGAGGAACGTCACGCCGATTTCGCCGTGTTGGAGACGGGACTCGGCGGACGGCTCGATTCGACCAACGTCTGTTGCCCGCTGGTCACGGTCATCACGAACGTCAGCCGCGATCACACGCAGATTCTCGGCAGCACCGTCCGCAAGATCGCGTGGGAAAAGGCGGGCATCATCAAGCCGGGCGTGCCCATCGTCAGCGGCGTCTCGCACAGCGACGCGATCGAGATCGTCGAGCAAATGGCGCACGAGCGCGGCGCGCCACTCAGCCTGCTCGGGCGGGAAGTCCATGTGACCGCCAGAAACCAAACTGACGAGGCTGCGACGACTGTCGATGTTCAAACGGGACGGTCTGTGTGGAGCGAGGTTCCCGTCTCGTTGCGAGGTGCGCATCAGGCGACTAACGCCGCGCTGGTCCTCGCTGCGATCGACGAACTGCGGGCGCAGGGCGTTTCGATTCCGGATGCTGCGGTGAAGGCCGGAATGTCGCGCGTGCGCTGGCCGGGACGAGTTGAAGTCGTCTCGCAGCGCCCGACCGTCGTGATTGATGCGGCTCACAACTGGGAGTCGGCTCGCGCGCTGATCGCGACTCTGCGTGAAGACTTTCATCCACGCCATCGGCTGCTGATCTTCGCCGCGACGCGTGACAAAGACGTGTCGGGGCTGCTCCGAATACTCGTCCCTGAGTTCGACACGATCCTCTTCACGAAATACCTCGACAACCCGCGTTCCGTTCCGACGGCCGAGTTGCTCGGCTTCATGAGGTCGATCTCGAACCGCGAGTCTCACACCGCCGAGACGCCTGCCGCCGCCTGGCAACTCGCACAGCGCTGGGCCGGACCCGACGACCTGATCGCCATCACGGGATCGTTCTTCCTCGTGGCCGAACTGCGCGACCTCGTGCTGGCTTCAGTGTGAACAGGTTGAGACGCGGGGAGTTGTATGACCGGGGTCCGCGTTCCACACCAACCCGAAGCGTGAGCGAGGATGTGCGTCGAGCGACATGCGCCCTCGCTCACGCTTTTTGAAGTTGCGCTCTTCGAGAGGCGCAGAGCGGCGGTCGCAAATAGCCTTGGGTGTCAGCCCAAGGAAACAGGCCAACATTCACGATCTGAGCCGCGAAGTGGTGGCAGAAGCGGGCGGACTCCAGTCTGCCGCCGCTTCGCGGCTCAAATACTGTTTTTCGTGGCCAACCTTGGACTGACGCCCAAGGCTATTCGCTGGCGCTGCTTCGCAGCTCAAAGAGCGCAACTTCAATACTCACGCTGCGGGTTGGTGTTGTTCAAAACACGGCATAATTCTTGGACAGGTTCTAAGGAGCGGGGGGGCGCAATCACTTCCCGATTGCCCCGCTTGTT
>JAYSQC010000610.1:0-3618 GCA_043721755.1 Schlesneria sp. | reverse complement strand
CTTTGAAAACGGGCTGACGCCCAAGAATCAGGGGGCTGACGCCGCCCCGCTCAGAAAGTCATGAGCTGTAGGGTGCGTGGAGTCTTCGGAGCGCACCGTTTGACCTGCAAGCGGTGCGTTCCGAAGACTCCACGCACCCTACTCGCGGCGATCGAGGAATGAGGCGTTCATCTCCATGTGGTTTTTTATTCTCGGCTGTTTGCTCCCGGCGTTCTGGGTTTCGTTTTTGACGACTGGTTTGATGAGGCTGATCGCGCCGCGCATCGGCTTGATCGACAAGCCGGCGGCGCGCAAAGTCCATCTTGTCCCGACGCCGCTGGGTGGCGGGATCGGCATCTGGGCGGGAGTCGTCCTGCCGCTCCTCGTCGCGCAGATTTTGGTGTTGATCTGGCGTGTGAACCCTCCCAGTTGGTTGCCGCTCGAACTGCGCGAGCATCTGGCGGGAGCCGCCTTTCGGGCGATGGAATTGTGGGGCGTGTTGGGAGCGGCGACGCTGCTCGCGCTGATGGGCTTGATCGATGATCTGCGACCGCTGCCGTGGAAGCCGCGACTGGCCATTCAGTTGGGAGTCTCCGCCGCGGTCGTGTTGTCCGGCGTGAGGGCCACGATCTTCATCAGCAACCCGTGGATCGGGGCCTTGCTGTCGATCTGCTGGTTTGTGGTCCTCGTGAACTCGTTCAACTTCCTCGACAACATGGACGGTCTGTCGGGCGGCATTGCGCTGATCGTGAGCATGATCTTCGCCGTGATGATGCTCACCAAACCGGGCGATCCGCGCTGGCTGGTGGGCGGATTCTTCCTGATCGTGGCGGGATCGCTGGTCGGATTCCTGTGTCACAACTGGTCGCCCGCCCGCATCTTCATGGGCGATTCGGGGAGCTATTTCATCGGCTTCAGTATCGCGAGCATGACCGTCCTCGGGACGTTCTATTCACCGAGCGATCGCCATCAGCATGTGATTCTCGCGCCGTTCTGCGTGCTGGCCGTGCCGCTGTACGACATCTGTACTGTCGTGCTGATTCGGCTGCGAGAAGGTCGCAGCCCGTTTCAGCCGGATAAGAAACACTTCTCTCACAGATTGGTGGCACTCGGCCTGACGAAGGTGCAGGCGGTGCTGACCGTTCATCTGGCGACGCTCATCACCGGGCTGCTCGGCCTGACGTTGTATTCGGTGTCGAGTTGGAATGCGGCGGCGGTCGTGGTCGCGTGCGTCGGCTGTGTGCTGTTGTTGATCGCGATCTTGGAAGCCGCACCGCGCAATGGAGCGGCGTAGCCTGTGTCACACCAACCCGCAGCGTAAGCAAGGACTCCATCGCACCCGAGACAATCGCCAAGGCCGAGCTAAAACCAAGAGGAAGAGATTCAACCACGGATTTCACGGAGAACACGGATCAGAGGAAGGCCAAGCAAGACGAAGGCCAAGAATTTCTATCCTTGCCGCCTTCATCCGTGCCCTCAGTGAAATCCGTGGTTGAATCTCATCCTCTTCACTCTGCATCAGCATGGAAGCGGGATGAGAAGTCGTCGTGAACGATGGGTACGAATGAGGGCAACATGGCTCGGTCGGTGACGGCGACAGTTGATCGAAGTCTGAGTGCGACCTCGTCGCGCGGTCGCTTCACAGCGTCGTATGAATCGTTCCTGAGCGGCCTCGTCGCGATGACGTTCTTCGCGCGGTTCTATCTCCCCACGGAAGACACGGCGAACGGCGCGACGCTGTGGATCGTCGCGATCTGGTTTGTGATTGGGCTGTTCACGCTGCTCATGGTGTGGCGCGGCGGATGTGCGGCGCGAAGATTCGATGGGTGTGATGCTGCGGTCTTGCTGCTGATCGGTGGGCAAGTCGCCTCAGCGGTGATGATCGTGGCGACGGCGGGCGACAAGCGGGCGGCGGTCAACATTGCGTGGGAGTGGATCGGTGCCGGGATCGTCTGGTTCGTGCTGCGGTCGCGCGTGGGAGACACGGCGTTTCGCGAAATTTTCCTGCGCGCGTCGGTCATCACGGGATGCGTCCTCGCCGGGCTGGGCCTGTGGCAGCATTACGTCTCGCATCCGGCACTCGTCCGCGAATACGGCCCGTTGTTCGATCGGCTGCGAGAGGCAACGGGCGGCGAAGCGGAAGTCATTCAGCGGCAGTTGGCCAAGTTAGGCGTTCCGACGGAAGGTCCGGCGCTGACGCTATTCGAGAAGCGGATGCGCGACAGCCGTGAGCCGATGGGATTGTTCGGTTTGACCAACACGTTCGGCGGATGCCTGGCCGTGTGGCTGGTGCTGACATTGGCTTCGTTTCGCCGCCTGGGCAACGCCCCGCACGGCCAACACGGGTTGCTTGTACCTCGTGCGGTTGTTGATGCGGCCTCTGAACGGAGTGGCGAAAGCCCCTCGGTTGTTTGCAAACGGGCTGACGCCCAAGAACCGGGGGGCTTACGCCACCCCGCTCAGAAATCCCTCACTCTTGGCCGCGCGAGGTACGAAGCCGTCCTCTTCGTCACCACGATGGCATTGATCGCGTGGTGCCTGCTGCTGACAAAGAGTCGCACGGCGGTCCTGGGAACGGTCTGCGGTATCGCCGTCTTGGTGGGAGGGCGACTGCTTTCGTCACTGCGGCGTGGCGATGCGATCACGACTTGGATTCGCCGTGCGGTTGCGTTCATCGGGATCGGAACCGTGCTGGCGGGGATCGCGGTCGGGCTGCTGATTCAAACCGGGGGACTCGACATTGAGGTGTTGTCGGAGTCCATGAAGTCGGCCTCGTACCGAATGCAGTACTGGCAGGCGACCTCGCGACTGGTGGTCGCTCATCCGTGGCTCGGTGTTGGACCGGGAAACTTTCGTCAGCATTACTTGAAGTACAAACTGCCCGAGGCCAGCGAGGAGATCGCCGATCCTCACAACCTCTTTTTGGATGTCGCAGCGACCGGTGGTCTGGTGTCGCTCGCGGGGTTGGTGATGTTGCTCTGTTCAACGGCGTGGTGCGGTGTCACGAGCCGCGATCCCTCCTCGAATCTCACCCCGCCGGGCTTGCCCCGGCGGAAGCAGGTTTTTGCACTACTCTCTGAGTTACTCAGTGCAATGGATCGAGTCGTGCAAAAACCCGCGAGCCACCGGGGCAAGCCCGGTGGGGTTGCCGTCGAACGTTTGTCGCCGACAGTAGCCTCACCGTGGCCTTTCTGGTGTGCCGGTGCCGCACCGCTGTTGGTGTTCTTCAGTTTGATGGTGTTGAACGGCGAGTGGGACGACAGACTGATCGTCCTGCCGTGTGTTTGGTTTGGTGTGGCTGGTGCTTGGTGTTGGCTCGCGGACAAAGGCACGCCTGTTTTGCCTGATGTCGGACGATGGGCCTTCGCCGCCGCCGTGGTCTTGATCGTTCACTTGCTCGGCGCGGGAGGCATCTCGATGCCAGCCGTCTCGCAATTGCTGCTGTGCCTGATTGCGTTCAGTCTCCCGCAGCGATCAGTACCGGATGCGGCCAACACTGAGATTCTTCCGAGCGGGGCGGCGTCAGCCCCTTGGCTCTTCTGTGGCGCATTCGCTCCGCAATTATTCGGCATTCGCGGAACGAATGCACCAAGGAAAACCGGCTGATGTCCAAGCACCGGGGAGCTGACGCCCAATGGC
>JAYSQC010000609.1:0-21909 GCA_043721755.1 Schlesneria sp. | reverse complement strand
CGCATCCTCCGCGACGAACTCCTCCCCAAATGGAACGACCGAGCACTCCCCACACCACAAACCTAACTTCGGGAAGTAATCACGGCCCCGTTCCTTAGCTGGACTTCGGCTGATTGAGACCGCGCGTCGAGCGGAGTAGACTCTCGCCCGGTTCATCCCGCCGTTCTCAAGTTGCTTACGAGCCGAGCCGGTTGGAGTTCTCATCGCTCACTTCTTTCGGAGCACATCATGTCGAAGCCTGGTCGTTTTGCGTGCGTGGTCTTGGCGACGTTGTTTGCCGTGCTGTTCACGAATGTGCCGCAAGTGGTCGCTCAGACCGATGAGCAAATCGACGCCGCGAGGTTGAAGGCGCTCGCGTACATTCGCAAGCAGCAGGAGACCGACGGGCGGTGGATGTACACCGGTCACGAGACCGGGATCACGGCGCTTTGCACGCTGGCTTTGATCGAGAACGGCGCGGCGGTCTACGACCCGGTCGTCGAAAAGGGCTACCGCTACGTCAAGAAGAACGCGCCCGCGCGGACGGAAACATATGACATCGCGCTGAGCATCCTGATGCTGGCGCGAGTGGGTGATCGTCAGGATCGCCCCCTCGTCCGAACACTCGGAGCGAAACTGCTGGCGGGACAGACGACGACCGGCGGTTGGGGCTACACGTGTCCCGATGTAGACTCGTCGATCCTGCAAGACGTGAAGAAGATCAAACGAAAAGAAGGAGCGGGCTGCAACAGCAATACTCAGTTTGGAGTACTGGGATTGTGGGTGGCCTCGCGCCCGGGGTACGGAGTTCCGATCGACGACGCGATGAAGGAAGTCGGCAGTCGCTTCGTCGGCTGGCAAGGCGAAGACGGTGGCTGGCCGTACACCAAAGAAGAGGGAAAGACGGCGGCTTCGGGGCCGGCGATGTCGTGTGCGGGGTTGTTCTGTTTGACCGTGGCCCGCGCCGCGAAGATTCGCCAAGAACAACGCGACAACAAGACGGCGGTGCGCGGTGGCGAGAAAGCCTCGTTGCTGTCCGATCCGGTCTACGCCAAGGGGCTGAAGAAAGTGGCGGAATTCGCGGGGACGATGAACCCCGGTTCCGCGCGATACTTCGTGTGGACGGTCGAGCGAGTTGGAGTGCTGCTGGGCGTCGAAAAGTTTGACGGGGGAATCGATTGGTTTAAGCAAGGTGCGGACTCGCTCATCAAATCTCAAAAAGAAGACGGCTCGTGGCCGAGCGACAAGGCGGAGAACAGTCTTGCCGATGCCTGTTTCTCATCGTTGTTCTTGCGTAAGGCGAACCTCGGTAGTGACATCTCGCGGTTGTTGCAGGGACAGCCGGACAAGGCGTTCGTGATCGTCAATCGTCCCGATGCCGAACGAGGCGACGCGCTGCAAGACGTTCTCAAGCTGGCTCAGCCCGGAGATGTCATCCGCGTCGAGGGAAACGGGCCGTTCAAGCTGAGCCACGATGTGCTCGACAAAGACATCACCATTCAAGCGGGGTTCGGCTACGACCCGGTCTTCGAGTTCCAAGTCGGCATGTCGTCCGAAGGACTGCGTTACCGGCCCGAGCGAGACAAAGCCTCGCACACGATGCTCAACGTCACGGCCGGAACGGTCACGCTGGAGGGGCTTCGCTTGCAGATGGACGCTCCTGTCACCACAGGGACGATCGCGTGGAAGTGCGTGCATGTTTCGGGCGGCACGCTGCGGATGCTGAACTGCGCGGTGTCGGAAGGAAACCGCAAAGGGATGACGCCGGTCACGCTTTCGGGCGAGGGACAGGCGGTGATTCGTAACAGCCTGTTCGTCGGTGGCCGCACCGCCATCGAGATCGTGGCGAACGGCAAGCAGGACGTGACGCTCGACAACTGCATTCTGTACTCGAACCTGTGCGTCTCGATCATCAACGATCCGCTGAAGAAGCAGCCTGCGAACATCGACCTGCACACGTTTCAAACCGTCTTCCAAGGGACCGAGGCATTCTCTTGCCCGAATCTGGTCGGTGAGTTTCGGATCGACAGCGTCCAGTCCGCGTACAAGTGCGACACGCTCGGCCTCTCGTTGCTGGCGACGGCGGGGAGCAGCAAGGACCGTGCGTGGAAGGGGGCGAACAACTGCTACAACGTTTCCAGTTGGATCGGTTCGGCGGGGAAGAAAAACTTGACGGTGACGGATGTCAAAACGTTCGGCAAGTTTTGGGGTGACACCGACAAGGATGGCTCCAAACTATTGATGGCGTTCGTGTCGTCCCGCAAGAACGGAGCCTTCTCGCACGGCATGAATCCGCAGGACTGGGACATCTCTGAGAAGTCCGAATTGGCTCTGGAACTCAAACGACCGGGAATTCAACCGGGGGTCGTTGGTACGGGAGAAGGTTTCAGCCGGTATCGCGAAGACTTCAACTACGGCCTGTGGAAACGCGGCATCAACGCCTCGCCGCTACTCACTCAAACGGCGGCCAATTGATCGGCGTGCTGCTTGTGCCTCTCGCCCTCGTTTAACCGCGTGGGCAACGCCCCGCGCGTCGAGCTGCGAACACACGTTTCAGAGTCGCTCAACGCGCGGGGCGTTGCCCACGCAGTTAAACGAAGCTGTTTTGATTACTGATTGACCTTCACCACTTCTCAACGGAAACAACCTCAGTGGACTCGGCGAACATCGAACAGGCGGCGGTCCCCGCAACGGAGCGAGCGAGCATCGTTCTCCCGCCTCTGCAAATCTTGTGTGAGGACGGGCCGATCATCGCCGTCAATAAGCCGGTCGGGTTGCTGACACAGGGGGTGCCGGAAGGTCAGCCGACGCTTGAAAGTCAGGTGAAGCAGTACCTGCGCGAACGGCTCGCCAAACCGGGCAACGTCTATTTGGGAGTCCCTCATCGACTGGATCGGCCCGCATCGGGAGTGGTCATTTTCGCGAAGAACTCGAAGGCCGCCGCCCGACTGGCCGAGCAGTTTCGCGAGCGCACGATCAGCAAGACGTACCTCGTGGTGACGGAACAAATCCCCTCGCCGCGCAAGGACCGTTTGACCGATTGGTTGCTCAAGGATGGTGAGGCCGCCCATGCGACGGTCGTTGCGCCGGGAGCGGCCGGTGCGAAAGAGGCGGTTCTCGACTACGAGGTTCTCGCGGTGAAAGACGGTCGCGCGTTGATCGAGATCGACTTGCTGACCGGTCGGATGCACCAGATTCGGGTGCAACTCGCCTCGCGCGGCTGGCACGTCGTGGGGGATCAGCAATATGGCGCGACGCTCTCCGCTGACGAGGCTGCGGTCTACGACCGGCACTCGTCCCCGATCGCTCTCCACGCCCTCCGACTCGGTCTGTACCACCCGGTTCGGTATGAGCCACTCTGGATCGAAGCTCCATTGCCGACACATTGGGAAGGGTATGGTTTTGGAGGGTGAGAGCTGGGGCATTAGAGGGCATTTCAAAACCGGTTTTCGCCGCGAAAAACTAGCCCGACGCGCAAGCGAGGGCTTCACCATCATCGAATGTTCAGCCCTCGCTTGCGCGTCGGGCTAGTTTTGAAACGCGATCTAATGACTCTTCGCTCACGCTTCGGGTTGGTGTGCCACGCTTCTCATTCGTGTGTATAGTTCTGCCCATGTCTGCGAGACCTCATTCATCGTCGAAGCCTGCGGGCGAATCGTTGCGGCTGCTGATGGAGCAGAGCATCGACCATTTGGCCGATCTGGCGCGGAGTGGCATCGAGCCGGGTCGCTTCTTTGGCGAGGTCCTCGGTCGTGCGATCCAACCCGGCGGGGCGAGTCGCGGGATTCTGTGGCGGCAGTCGTTGGAAGGGGCTTGGCAACCGGCGGGCGAAGTTCCCGCGAATGACAAGCTCGATGCGGCGTCGATCGAGCTGCGGCAGGAGTTGTTGGTTGAGGTCTCATCCGACGAGCAGCCGCGCATCGTGAGTGCGATTCCGGGTTCAAGTCGCTCGAACAGCGCGAGTCAGGCCGACGCGAACAGCTCCCGTGGGGAAGGCTCGCATGTACTCAGTCCAATCCGGCACGCGGGGCAAGCGGTCGGGATTCTGGAGACACAGCACCCGTTAAACGCGGTGGGACAGTTGCCGCCGGACACGTTTCAATTCTTCGCGGCCCTGTGCGAGATCACGGCCGATTTTTTGTCGCAGCACGAACTGCAACAGCTTCGCCGCGCGCGCGGTGTCTGGCAGCAGTGGGACCAGTTCTCGCAACGACTCTGGCAGTCGCTCGATCTGCCGTCGGTGTGCGCGGCGGTTGCCAACGACGGGCGACTGCTGGCGGGATGTGATCGCGTCAGCGTGCTGATCCGACGCGGGCGAGCGTTCACGTTGAAATCGGTCAGCGGTGTGGAGCGGATCGAACCGCGCTCGACCGCGACACGCTCGCTCGAATCGTTGGCGAGGCTTGTCGCCCGCGAAGGCCGTTCTGTCTGGCGCGACTTGAACGAGCCTTCAGTCCCGAACGACGCGAAGTCGCGCGACGTGAGCGATTCGCGGCTCGAAGACCTGCTGCAGCGGCACATCCGCGATTCGGGTGCGACGGGGATCGGGATTGTTCCCGTGCTGGCGAAACGCGATGAGCAGGATCGATCGCCCGCGTCGGCAGTGCTGTTGTTCGAGCAATTCCAAACGTTGGGCGAACTGGCGGGCTGGCAGACTCAGGGCGAGTTGCTAGCCGCGCGGTCGGGCCTCACGCTACGAGCGGCCATCGAGCGGCACGACATCCCGTGGCTCGGTGTTTGGCAGCGCGTGCAGCGTCTGCCGCAGATGCTGTTGCGACCGGTGACGTTGCTGGTCGTGATGTTGCTCGCCGGGATCGTCGCCGCGCTGGTGTTGATTCCCGCCGAGTTCACCGTCACCGGCCCCGCCGAGTTGTGGCCTGCTCAACGCCGCGAGGTGTTTGCCAGCACGTCGGGAATCATCGAACAAATCCTGGTGGCTCACGGTGACGACGTGCAGTTGGACCAGCCGCTGATCGTGCTGCGCGATCCCGAACTGGAGACCGACACGCCGCGCATCATTGGTGAGATCGCGACCGTCAACGAGCGGCTCAAGGGAGTTCAAGCGGCGCGACTGACGGGGGGCAACACGCCCGATGCGGTCTCCCGCGCGCGGCAACTCACAGCGGACGAAGAGGAATTGAAAGAGCGACTGCGAACGTTGGAACGGCAACGGAAGCTGATCGAAGAACGGCGTCTCGGACTGACGTTGCGCAGCCCGATCGCGGGGAAGGTGCTGACGTGGGATGTCTCACAACATTTGATGGCCCGTCCGGTGGAACGAGGGCAGGCGTTGCTCACGATCGGCGACACCGCCGGACCGTGGGTCGTCGAGGTGCGTGTGGCAGACAAGAACATCGGGCATCTGCTGCGAGCGAAGCAGGGGCGAGCGACGGAGCTGGATGTCGATTTCTTGCTGCCGTCGGAGCCAGGCCAAACGTATCGCGGCCAGGTGCGCGATGTGTCACTCAGTTCGGAAGCGGACGACGCGGCACAGGCTCAGGTGCGCGTCGTCGTGGGTTTCGATCGGACTCAAATGGAACAACCGCGACCGGGAGCGACGGCTCTCCCACGCATCCGCTGTGGCCAGCAACCGCTGGGCTACGTGTGGCTGCACGATTTGATCGATGCGATCCGAACGAGGCTGCTGTTTTGAGTGAGACACTAACCCGCAGCGTGAGCGAGGTGTTCTGGGGTCGGGCGTTCAAATTTCAAAATTGGCCGTTCCAGTTGCTCCCAATCATCAAACCGCTTCCGTGGCCAATTTTGAAATTTGAACGCCCGACCCCAATTGGGGGAGCCTCGTCCTCGCTCACGCTGCGGGTTGGTGTGGAATGCGACCGTCAGAAGTAGAACGACGAAAAACACGAAGGACCGACCGGATGACTCATGTGACGACTTGTTTACTGGCGCTGTTGTTGGCGGGGGCCGATCCGGCAGGAGAGCTGCGAATCGAGTCGGCGTTGCTGACGCTGATCGAACACGCGGATGTTTCGGCCAGTGAGGCGGGCTTGCTGAGCCAGCTCATCGTCAAAGAGGGTGAGACGGCAGTCGAAGGGAAGCCGCTGGCCAAGATTGATGATCGCGAGGCGAAGCTGATTCTCGCGCGGGCCGAGACGGAATTGAAGGTCGCTCGTGCGCTGGCGGATAACGACATCAAGGTGCGGTTTGCGAAAGCCTCCGTGGCGGTGGCCGATGCGGAACTGAAGCGGGCGCTGGAGTCGAACGAGAAGTTTCCCAAGAGTGTCTCGCAGACCGAGATTGATCGGTTGAAGTTGCTCGCCGACAAAGCGGTCTTGGAAATCGAGCAGGCGAATGTCGATTTGCAACAGGCGAAGCTGGCCTTGCAAGTGAAGCAGCACGATTTGGAACGAGCGGCCCTCGCGGTGGAGCGGCGATCGGTCGTCGCGCCGTTCCTCGGCATGGTTGTGCAATGGAAGAAGCAGCGCGGCGAGTGGGTCGAACCGGGGACGCCTGTGATGCGGATCATCCGATTGAATCGGTTGCGGGCGGAAGCGTTCCTCGACTCAAAAACGTTGCCGCTCGATCTCGTCGGACGACCGGCCAGTTTGGTGTTTGATGTTCCCGGCCAAGCGTCCGTTTCATTCACCGGTAAACTGGTCTTCGTCAGCCCCGAGATCGATCCCGTCAACGGACAAGTCCGCGTCTGGGCCGAGATCGACAACCACGATTTGAGTCTGCGGCCGGGTCAGACCGGGACGCTGGTGATTCGGGTGGCGAAGTGAGACTTGTTCCGGTTCATCGGGGGCCACCTGAGTTTCGTCGTCGCGTTTGGATGGAAAGAGCGAGCGGCCGCGCGAATTGAGGAGCGCGCGAATGAAGGCCAGACGGATCGGAAGGTCTTTCATTCGCGCGCTCCTCAATTCGCGCGGCCTCTTTCCAAGGGCTGTTAAAGGGTCGTGAGGTTTCATGTTCGTCGTCTCACCCGCCGTTGTGCCGAAGCGCATCCCGTGGCGGACGCGCGCGGACTTGCAGAGCGTGCCGTTGGAGTTTGAAGGGCGACCGGCGTGGGGAATTAAAGACCCGGTGACGCTCGGTTACTTCGAGCTGCGTGACGAAGCGTTCTTCGTGCTGAACCGACTCGATGGGCGGGCGACTGCTGAAGAGGTGTGTCAGGCGTTTCACGAACGGTTTCGGCCTCGGTCCATTTCGGTGGATGAGTTGCGCGGGTTTCTCGGGCAACTGATTGGTCAGGGGCTGGTCGTGGCGGAAGGGCCGGGGCATGGACGGATGCTCGTGGCGCGAGACGCCGCGATTCGGTCGCGGCGGCGGTGGATGAGACTCGGCAGTTTGCTGGCGATCCGTTTCCGTGGCTTCGATCCGGATCGGTTGTTGGGCGCGATGCTGTCGTGGTTGGGATGGCTGTTCTCACCAGCGGCCCTCGCGGCGGGATTGGTGCTGATTCTCTCGGCCATCACGCTGGTGACCGTTCAGTTTGACGAGTTGCTCGCGCGACTCCCCGATGCGCAGGCGTTGCTCAGCTTGCCGAATCTCATTTGGCTGAGCGTGCTGCTGGCTGTCGTAAAAGTCTTGCATGAGTTCGGTCACGGGCTGACTTGCAAGCGGTTCGGCGGTGAATGTCACGAGCTGGGGTTCATGCTGCTGGTCTTCACGCCGACGCTGTACTGCAACGTCAGCGACATCTGGATGGTGCAGGACAAGTGGCGGCGGATCGCCGTCAGCGCGGCGGGGATGTGGGTAGAAGCGTTGATCGCATCGGCCTGCACGCTGCTGTGGTGGTTCAGCGTGCCGGGACTGTTTCATTCGCTGTGCCTCAACCTGATGTTCTTGTGCGGCGTGAGTACGTTTTTCTTCAACGGCAATCCGCTGCTGAGGTATGACGGCTACTTCGTGTTGGCTGATTGGCTGGAAGTTCCCAACCTGCAACAACAGTCGGCAGCGGTCGTGCGCGGGCAGATGACTCAATGGTTCTGCGGCTTCAATCCGGAACGCGTTGAGGAGCGATCGGTGCGGCGCGAGTGGGGGCTGTTGGCTTACGGCGTGACCTCCAACGTTTATCGTGTGCTGCTGACGTTCTTGATCCTGTGGGGGCTGTATCGTTGGTTGGAACCGCTCGGGTTGGGTGTGTTCGTGCCGTTGCTGGCTGTTCCGACTGTGGGGCTGATGGTGCTGAATCCGCTCATGACACTCGTGAAGTTTTTGAAGGCTCCCGCCCATCGGGCACAGATCCAATGGCCACGATTTCTGCTGCGCGCGGGGGCGACACTCATTGCGCTGGTTCTGCTGCTGAACGTGCCGCTGCCGAGTCGCGTCACGGCGGGAGCGTTGATCGACGACGAAGATGCTCAGCGCGTCTACGTGACAATTGGCGGAACGCTGGTCAGCGGAGCCGTGCCGGGTCAGCAAGTTGAAGCGGGACAGGAGATCGCTCGTCTGGAAGAGCCGCGACTCGGCGTGATGCGGACTCAATTGGAAGGGGAGCTGGCCCAGCGGCGGCTGCGTTTGGGACAGCTCGAACGGCGGCGCGTCAACGAACCGAATGTCGCGGCGAGCATCCCGACTGTGCGCGAAGCGGTTCGCGATCTGGAGCAACAACTCGCACAACGGCAACGTGATGCCGAACGACTCGTCCTGCGTGCGCCGTGCGCCGGGACCGTGCTGCGGGCCGTCCGGCAAGGCGGATCATCAGGACCAGGATCGCTGACCTCGTGGACGGGATCGCCGCTCGATGCACGCAATCGAGGAACGTATCTGCACGCCGGAACGGCGGTCTGCTTGATTGGCCATGCCACGAGTCGCACCGCGTTGTTGCTGGTCAATCAGGATGACATCAACTTGGTGCGTGTCGGCCAGCCGGTGCGGTTGTTGTGGAACGAGTTGTCGGGCGAAGTGCTCACCGGCGAGATCGTCGAACTGGCGGCTCTCGATTTGGAGACGCTGTCTCGCGAGGCCGTTGTGCGACTGCATCTTCCCGCGCGGGCGACGGCCAGTGGAGTCGTGAAGCCGGTCGGTACGTGGTATCAGGCGCGCGTGCGGCTCGATGCAGAAGCCGGTCTGCCCCCGCGCGGCTCAGCGGGCGTCGCGAAGATTCTGGTCGAACCGCAGTCGATATTCAGTCGTGCGGTGCGGTGGATCGAGCAGACGTTTGCGCTTTGAACCACCTGACCCCGGACGCTAAAAGTCTCATGAAGAAAACTAGCCCGATGCGCAAGCGAGGGCTGAACTTTCCCTGATGGCGAAGCCCTCGCTTGCGCGTCGGGCTAGTTTTGAAACGCCCGCTATTCACCCCAGAAGAGCAGCCGCTGCATGGCGATGCTCTGGGCTTGGGTTCGGCGGCGCAGGTTGGAACCGAGGACTTCGTCATCGAAGTTCTCGCTCTGCCAGCCGCGTTGGTGATCGAGTGGAATCAGATGTTTGCGGTAGGCGGATGGACTACCGGGACGATCGGTGCCGAGCGTGTAGAACGGTTCGCACGGATCATCGACGGCGAGGATGTGCGGCAGCAGTGCGATCGAGCCGTAGAAGTGAACGAAGGAGACGAGCGGTTGCAGGCATTCCGCCCAATGGGGCGAAGTCTCACAGCCGTCCTCGTTCTGGTGATAGAAGCCGTAGGTGTAACCGAGTCGTTCGAGGTTCGGTTCTTCAAACAACAGCGGCAAGTGACGAGTGGCGGGAGCATCCCATTCAGAGCTGTGGAACATCCACGGGCGGCTGTCACCCATGCTGTAGTTTTGCGTGCCCGCTTGTGCCAGTCGCGGTGACGCGGCGTTGGGAGGGAGTTCGCCTTGCGTCGGCTTGATCGCCGCCTTGAGTCCCGCCAGTGGTCGATCCTGCCAGAGCGCGTCTCGCCTGGCGGCAATGGCGGGCATCGCTGAGACAGCTCCTTCGGGCATCGGTGAGGGCGGCGTAATAACGTCTGCTTTGGCTGGCTCGTCCGCTCGCACCGACACCGACACCGACAAGACGAATATCGCCGACAGCAACCTCACCGCGCGAAACATCACGGGGAGAACCGTTAGTAGTGAGAGACTCGCCATAACTTGACCTCTTCCTCTGGAGGCGGACTCCGAACCTGCCGATTCCGCTCTCCTATGAGTTCGGTTCGGTGCGACCCACGCGTTCACGAGAACTCGCAGCTTGGGACGAACCGGTCTCATCGGCACAGGTTGCCAGAATCCTCGCGCAGGCAGGGTCGTCAGGGTTTGCTTTTCCGGCCGAGTTGACGATTTGAGAGCCATCGCTTCGACCGCTCACGGGATGAGGGGTCGGATCGGGGACGCGCAGCGGCACGATGACTGCTTCGCAAAAGTGTGAACGGCGAAAGGGGGCTGACTCAGTCGGTCAGCACCCGGTGGTAAGGCGAGCGGCAAGAGTTGTCTGCCCCCACCAACCCGAAGTGTGAACGAGGACGCAACTCACATCCTCGCTTACGCTTCGGGTTAGTGTGCAGCGGTCGAATATGTGTCAGTTTCGGCCGCGTGAAGTATAGAAGACGTGTCCGACAAAAGTAGCAGGCACACTCCGTGTGCCGTCCGCAAGACCGTGATTCGCCGAGGAATTCGGTGAACGGCACAGGGAATGTGCCTACGACTTTGACTTCTGTCGGACACGTCATAGAAGGAACGCGCGGTGACCCCTTCCCCGGTCGCGCATTCTCAGAGGGTGTTTTCATGAACGTGTCCTCGTGGCTTTGGAGCTGGCTCGACGCTCCCCCCCAACAGCCCTCGCCCGACTTATTCGATCACGCCGCCAAGCTCTCGCTGCGCAAGCTCGAAGACCGGCAGGTGTTGTCGATCACGAGCATTTTTTCCGCAGGACTGCTCGATATTGATGCCGATGCCGGTGAGAGCGTGATCATCACCGTCGATACGATGGATACCTCGCACGAGGTTCTCGTCAACGGGAACGAAGTCGATACCGACCTCATGATGGCGGGGATGCAAGCGCTGTTAGTGGGACAAGTGACGAGCATCGACATCGACGCGGTCGGCAACTCTGCCAACAACATCAGTCTGGCTGGCGTCACTACGACCGAGTTCACGGCACTGACCGGTGGTTCCATCACTGTCGATGCCGGAGACGGCGCGGACGTGATCGTTGGCTCCGAGTTCATCGACACACTGAACGGGGGCTTGGGTGACGACATGCTCGACGGGGGCTTGGACGACGACATTTACCAGTTCACCGGGACGTTCGGTGCTGACACTGTGAGTGACTCTGGCAGCGTGGGAGGCGACAGACTCGACCTGTCGGCAATCACCCCCGTGACCGTAAATCTGTCTGCCGCAGCGGGGATGAGTACCGTCGGCGATGGGGCGAACACCGTCTCGTTCACGGCCTCGCAGATCGAGTTCATCACGGCCAGTTCAGGGGCAGGTGACACGTTTCACGGACTGGATGCCGCGAGTACTTGGACCATCGGTGCGACGCACTCGTACAGCGGCGGCAGCGCGACGATCACGTTTACGGGGTTCGAGACACTTGAAGGGGGATCAGACAGCGACACGTTCCTGCTCAACGTCGATTCGTCACAGACATTGGATGGGAATGGTGGGACCGACACACTGAGTTACGCGGGGCACTCGGCCAACATCAGTGTCAATCTGGCCACGCCCACCGCGACGGGTCTGGCCTCGCTGAGCGACATCGAAAACGTGATTGGCTCGTCGGGCGATGACACGTTGACGGGGGACGGTTTCAACAACGTGCTGACCGGCGGTGGTGGGCTGGACACTCTGCGCGGTGGCCTCGGCAGCGACACGCTGATCAACGGCTTCAATAGCGATGGCGAAGGCGGAACGGATGTCATCAACATCACGTCGGCCATCAACACGGGAAGTGCCACGGCCATCATCCTCTCGGCAGAGATCATCAACGTCAGTGCGAGTCTGACGACTTCCAATGGCGCGATCACGCTGACCGGCGACACGATGAGTCTGGGCGCGAACCTCGACGCGGGCACGAACATCGTCAGTTTGCTTCAACAGACTGCGACACGCGCGATCGATCTGGGATCGGAAACGGGCGGATCACTGAGTTTGACCGACACGGAACTCGACCGGATCACGGCGGGGACGATTGTCATTGGTGATGCGAATACCGGCGGGATCACGTTCTCGGCGAATATTGACCGCGGTGCGGCATCGACGACGGCAATCCATTTGACGGCTGGCTCGGGCAACAACATTGAGTTTGGCACGTTCAGTTTGGATGCGCAGAACGGCGATGTGTCGCTGACGGCCAGCGGTAGCGGAGCGATCACGACCGGCGACAACACTGGGGCGGACATCACGGCTGACGACGTGATTTTGAACGCCGGATCGGGGGGCATTGGTTCAACCACGAACTTCCTGCGACTGGCCGCCGCGACGGTCACCGCGACCACCAGCGGCAACGGCGGAATCAATCTCGTCGAGGACGGCAGCGTCACCATCGCGGCGGGCGGACTGAATGCGGGAATGGGCACGATCACGCTCGGCGGCGGCACGTTCACGCTGAGTGACTCGACGAGCATCAACGATGAGGCCGACGTGAACGTCACCGGCGGCGCGACGCTGGCGCTCGGAACGTTCACGGAAACAATCGACCAACTGATCCTGACCGATGGCAGCGTGACCGGCAGCGGCGCGGGGACGCTGACCGGCACGAGCGATTTCGATGTGCGCAAGGGTTCGATCAGCGCGAGCCTCGCCGGCGCGGTCGGTCTGACCAAGACGACCACGAACACCGTCATCCTGTCCGGCGCGAACAGCTACAGCGGAACGACGACGATCAACGGTGGCGGCCTCACGCTGAGCGGTGGCTCGGCCATCGTGGACGCCGGAGCGGTGGTGCTGGCCGATGTGGCGGGAGTCGTGCTGACGCTGTTGAACAGCGAAACAATCGGCTCGCTGGACGGTGGCGGTTCGACGGGCGGTAACGTCGCGCTGGGAGCCAACACGCTCACCACGGGCGGCGATGCCACCAGCACCGCGTTCGCGGGCGTCATCGGTGGGACGGGGAGTCTCATCAAACAGGGATCGGGGACGTTCACGCTGAGTGGCACGAACACCTACGACGGTGGAACGACGATCTCGGCCGGAATCCTTTCCATTTCCAGCGACGCCAATTTGGGAACGGCTCCCGTCAGCGCGGCCACGAACATCACGCTCAATGGCGGCACGCTGCAAGCCACGGCCAACGTCGCTCTCGATGCGAATCGCTCGATCAACTTGGCCGGTGCCGGGACGCTCTCCTCCCGTGATGCGGGTGAGACATTGACGGTGGGTGGCACGGTGAATGGCACTCAGGCCCTGACGCTGTCCGGCGCGGGAAACATCACGTTCGCCGGAGTGGTGGGTGCGGGCGTGTCGCTGGCGAGCTTCACTCAGAACGTTGGGAGCGGCCTCGTGATGTTTGAGCAGGACGTGACGGTCGGTTCGGGCGGCGCAACGTTCAACGAGAGCGTGACGCTGGACGGAATGACCCTCTTGTCGGATGGAGCGGTCACGTTCGGCACGGCCTCGACCGACACGCTCACGATCAGCGGCGCGGCGGCCATCATTCAGACGACGACCGGTTCGATCATGCTCAACAGCACGGCCAACGCGACTCAGAACATCACACTCAAGACCGGAACGGCATCCGGCACGGGTAGCATCGACATCAATGCCAAGCTGACCGGCTCGGGGACCATCCTGCTCGACGCGGCCGATGGAATCACCGTCGATGCGGCGATCGACCCGACGACGGTCACACTGGAGGCAGACGACGACATCACGATCAGCGCGGCCGTTGAGGCGACTAATCTGATCACGGTCTCCGCCGGTCAGGATGGCGACGGCTCGGTCAATCTGGCGACCGGCGGCAGCCTGAAGACCACGGCCGTCGGCAGCGACATCGTGATCAGTGCAGGAGCGACCCTGGGAAACGTGTTGCTGACCGGTACGACTACGGCTGTCGATTCCGTCACGATCACCGCCACTGGCACAACCTCCGGCGCGATCAATGGAGCAGGGTTGGTAATGGCGGCCACGGTTGACCTCAACGCGACCTCAGGGATCGGCAACACCACGGCCCTGGAACTGGCGGGATCGACGATCACGGCCGACAACAGCACGTCGGGCAACGTGAACATCGACAATGCGCTGGCAGGCGCGGTGACGGTCACGACGCTGACCACGGCGGGGGGCGGCACGATTCTGTTCGAGAACTTCGGAGCCGGCGGCGTGAGCTTCGGCACGGTCTCCACTGCGGCGGATGCCTCGCCCACGGCGGGCGAAAACAACATTGCGCTGTCGAGCGCCGGCGGCGACCTGACGATCGCGACCAGTGTCTCGGCCGCAACCGAGGGCGAAGTGGTGTTCACCACAACCGGCGGCGGCAACGTGATCCTGATGGGGACCACGACGACGGATGCCGAAACGGTGACGATCACCAGTGCCGGTTCGATCAACGGCGCGGGGGGCATGACGGCCACGACGGTCGATCTGAACGCGGCGACAGGGATCGGGAACACAACGGCGTTGGAGTTGGCGGCCACGTCGATCAGTGCCGACACGACGACGGGCGCGATCAACCTCGACAACGCGCTGGCGACGGCTGTCTCGGTGGCGAGCCTGACGACCGGTGCGGGTTCGGTCACGTTCGACCAGTCCGGGGGCGGCAACCTGACGACCGACACGGTCTCGGCCTCGACCTCGGTCAGCCTGACGAATGCGGCCGGAGCGATCGCCTTGGACGGGGCGGTCACGGCGGACAGTCTGACGGTCACGGCGACAGGCACGGTCACCGATGGTGCTGACGGGGACCTCGCCATCACGGGCAACGCCAGCTTCTCCGGTTCGACCATCGCGCTGGGGAACGATGTCGGCAACAGCTCGAACTTCGGTTCGCTGACGGTCACGTCGGGTGGTGCCGTCAACATCACCGAAGGTTCGGATACGGTGTTCGCGGGATCGAGTACGGCCGGGTCACTGACGCTCAACACGACGGGCACGATTTCGGACGGGACTGCGGGCGACATCGGCGTGACGGGCTTGGCCACGCTGACGGCAACCACCACGATCACGTTGGGGGACAGCGCCGGGAACGACACGAATTTTGGCAGCCTGACATTTTCCGGGACCACGGTTTCCATCGCGGAAGATTCCAACATGGACTTGGCCGGTTCCAGCACGGGAACTACGGTCGAACTCGCTGCGACCGGTTCGATCAACGATGCCAGCGCCTCGGCCACGATCATCACGGCCACGTCGCTGGCGCTGTCGGCCACGACCGGCATCGGCAGCGGCAATGCGTTGGAGACGGCGGTCACGAACCTCGCCTTCAACAACTCCACGTCAGGCAGTGTGAGGATCACCAATGCCGGTGCCCTGACGATCAACAGCATTGGAACGCTGACGACCTCCAGCAACGCCGGCACGGGGACGACGACGCTAATCGCCAGCAGCCCGATCACGTTCGCAGTCGCTACGTCCAGCGGCGGGACGCTCACCGCGACCGCGACCGAAAGTGCCGCGACCAACACGGACAACATCACGGTCAACGCGGGCGTCACCGTCGAATCGACTGGCGGCGACATCGTGTTTGAGGCGGGTGACCGGATCGTCATCAGCGCGACGGCCATCGTGCGGGCGATGGCGGCGGGTGGCAACGTCTCGTTCGACTCGGGCGTTGGGGTTCTGGACAGTGATGGGGCGATGACTCTGAACGGCACGATCAGTGCCGGAGCGACCTCGGGCGTGGTCACGCTCGACCTGAACGCGCAGCAGGGGGCGACGCAGTCGGTGGATGGCAAGATCACCGGCAACAAGTTGCGACTGCTAAGCACCGGAGCCAGCGGTTCGATCTCACTGACGAGTGCCACCAACGACGTGGACATCCTCGCCGCGAACACGGCCGGGGCGATCACGTATGTCGATGCCGACGCGCTGGCGATTGGCACCGCGACGACGGTGGGTATCACCACCTCGGACGACACCGTGTCGATCACGACCACGACCGGCAACCTGACGCTCGGTGACGCGATTGATGCCGGAGCGGGCCACGTGACGCTCAGCGCGTCGGCCGGTGCGATCCTCGACGACATCGCCGACACCGGGACCGATATCACCGGCGATGTGGTGACACTGACGGCGGCCACCGGGATCGGTGCGACGGGGGGAGGCGGTTCGCTCGACACGGCCGCCAACAGTCTGGATGTCAGCGTCACTTCGGTGGGCTTGATTCATCTGTCCGAGTTGAACGCCGTCACGCTGACCGACATCGACACGGCGAACGGTTCGATCACGATCACCTCCGGTGGGGCGATGACGGCCACCGATGTCGAGTCCACCACCAACGACGACGCCAACGACATCAGCCTATCGACGACCAACGGTGGAATTGCCGTGGGCGTCGTCTCGGCCGGAGCCGCCGGCGACGTGATGCTGAATTCCGCCGCCGACATCACCGACGCGCTCGCCGGAGAAGCGGCCAATGTGATTGCCGACCGAGTCACTCTCAGCGCCGCCACGGGGATCGGCACGACCGCAGCCGGTGGCGACCTTGACCTGAATGTCGCCGAGCTCGACGCGTCCAACACGACTTCCGGCAACGTCATGCTCGAAGAGGCCGAGGGCGTGAGCGTGCTGCGCCTGGCGAATTCGGTCGTGAACGACAACGACGGCTCGACCGGGCAGGTGTCGCTGCACACGGTCGCCGGCACGATCACGATCGCGGCGGGTCAAAGCGGCGTCAGCACGATCGACGGCAACGTCACGCTCGACGCGGACGGACAGAACTCGGATGTCGAAGTGCTGGCTGCGATCGGTACGACCAGCTCCGGCAGCGTGACGATCACCGCCGAGGACCGCGTCCACTTGGCGGCCGCCGGGGACATCACCGCGAGTGGCACCGGCGGAGTCAGCGTCACCGCGAACACCAACACCAGCGACGGCGATTCGAGCGATGAGATTCGGCTCGACGACGGCGCGGTCATTGACGCGGGCGGCGGCACGATTTCGCTGAGCACCGCCGGAACCAACGGCGGCGACATCACGCTCGGACGGCTCGTGACGACGAGTACCTCCGCCAGCGCGGTGACGATCACCTCGAACGCGGCGGTCGTGGACGTAGGTGACGCGGATGGCGCGGACATCGTCGCCAACAGCGGCACGGTGAACATCACGGCCGGCACGGCGATCGGTTCGGCGGGTGACGCGATCGACACGCTGGTCGGCACGCTGAACGCCACCGCGAACGCCGGCGGTGTGTTCATCGCCGAAACCGACGGCCTGACGCTCGGCATCGTCGCGGCCACGGGGGCGGGGAACGACGTGATCGTCTCCAGTACAACGGGCGACATCGTTGTGCAGTCCGTCACCGCGCCCGATCTCATCCAGTTGACCGCGCTTGGCGGCGGGATTGAGGAGGTCACGGTCGGAGCCGATGCGGCGGCCGACTTGATCGCCACCACGCTGGACCTCGACGCCACGGCCGGCATCGGTGACGACGCGACGCTCGAAATCACGGCGACGACGATCACCGCTGACAGCAGCGGTATCGGCGACATCGATCTCGACAGCCTGGCCACCGCGACAACGGGGCACATGACGGCGACCAGCCTGACGACCGGCACCGGCGACATCACGTTCGACCAGACTTCCACGGGTGGTCCGTTCACGTTGACGGTGACGACGGCGCAGACAAACACCAGTGGGAACATCGAGCTCACCAACGCCGGAGCGAACTTGACGGCGACGACGGTGACGGCCGGCGGGGCCGGGAAGAACGTCACGCTGACCACGACGACGGCGGGCGATGTGATCCTGGCGGGGACGATCACCGCCGCCGGGGACACGGTCACGCTCACCAGCGCCGGCGCGGTCACGCAGACCGGCGGCATCGTTTTGACGGCGTCGCTGGGCGTGTCGGCGGTCGGCAACGCGAACCTCGGGGCGGGCGGCAACATGTTCGACACTGTCGCAGCCTCCGTCTCGGGAGCGGGCAATTCGCTGACGCTGGTCGAGACTGACGGCTTCACGGTGGGGACCGTCAGCGGCGTGTTGGGTCTGGCGACGGTCGATGGCAACATCGGTCTGGCGATCGGCGGCGGCACGGTCGGCAGCGGCCTGACGATCGGGACCGGCGCGGGTCAGGACATCTCCGTGGGAACCGGCCGCGTGGCGATCAATGCGGCGGGCGTTACCGAGGCTGTCGGCTCGATCATCACCGCCAACGAACTGTATCTGGCGGGAACGGGCACATTCGCGCTGGGTGAGCAGAACGACATCGGGACGGTGGCTGCGGACATCACGGGTGCGCTGATGCTGACTGACGCCAATATCCTGACAGTGGGGACGGTGTCGGCGACCAACGGCATCACGACTCATGGTGGAAATGCCACGATCACCACGGGTGGCGCATTGACGATCAGCGATGACATCGCGCTCGGGGCAGGCCGTCTCACGCTCGATTCGGCGGGCGCCGTGACTCAGGGAAGCGGGGACGCGATCACGGCCGCCGGTCTGCGGCTGCTGGGGGCGGGTCCGTTCATGTTGGAAGAGGCGACCAACGACGTGACGACGCTCGCCGCCAACACCACCGGAGCCGTGGCCTATCGCGACGCGAACGGACTCACGATTGGAACGGTGACCGGAAACGTCGGTTCGACGAGCGGCATCACCACGACCAACGACACCGTGACGGTCTGCCTCGTTACCGGAGACCTCGCCGTTTCGCAGAACGTCTCAGCGGGAACGGCGGCGGTGCGGTTGCAGACGCTCGGCGGAGGGATCAACGGTGGCGGTCTAGTCACGGCGGACACGGTCGATCTGGATGCGGTCACGGGGATCGGCAACACGACAGCGGTGAACCTCGCCGCGTCGAACATCACCGCCGACACGACAGACGGCAACATTGACCTCAACAACGCCCTCGCCACGGCGACGCTGGTCGGCACGCTGATCACGGGGACCGGCAACATCCGGTTCGACCAGACGGGCGGCGGTGCGGTCACGTTTACGACGGTGACGACGGGCACGGGCAACGTGACACTGACGGCGGACGCGGCCAACCTGACGCTCGGCACGATCACGGCGGGTGGCTCGACGCAGGATGTGATCGTCACGACGACGACCTCGGGGAACATCCTCGTCGGCAGCGTGACGGCGGCCGATGACGTGACGATGACTTCGGCCGGTGCGATCCTCGACAACGCCAATGATTCGGGGACTGACATCGCCGGGAACCTCGTCACGCTGACGGCAGTGACGGGCGTGGGAGCGACAGCCGGAAACGGGTCGCTCGACACGGCGGCCGATCAGCTCGACGTGAGCGTCACCGGCGCGGGGCGGATTCATCTGAACGAGGCCGACGCGGTCGAGTTGTTGGCGGTTGATACGGCCAACGGCTCGATCACGGTCACGGCGGGCGGGACGATCACGGCGACGAACGTCACCAGTTCGGCCACCGACAACAACACGAACGACATCAGCCTCACGACGACTTCGGGCGACATCCTCGTTGGACTGGTCAACGCCGGAGCGCTGAACGATGTCGAACTGGTCTCGGCCGGTGCGATTGACGAGTCCGGCAGCGACCTCACGGCGGATGTCATCGGCGGTGACATCCGGCTGGTCGCGGTGAGCGGCATCGGCCACGCGGGCAAGATCGAAATCAATGCGACGAATCTTGCAGCCACGACGGGGACGGGCGGCATCGGTCTGATCGACACGGTGGGCGGGCTGACGATTACGACGATCGGTGCGACGGTCGGCGCGAGCATCACCGGTGGTACGGTTGGCGACGACATCTGCCTCACGACGCTGGGCGGTAACTTACTGACCGTGAACTCGGACGTGACGAACGCGGGTGGCGGCGACATCACGCTGGCGGCGGAAGGGAACTCGGCGACGACTGATCTCACGATTGCCGCGAACGTCGCCGCGACGGGTGGCCACGGCAGCGTGAGACTCTTCGCCGGGGATGACCTCTCGGTGACGACCGGCACGATTTCCGCCGCCGGTTCGGGCGCGATCCGATTGAGTGCCGGTGAGACGAACGACGGTGTGAACGGAGCGGCCGGCCACGCCAGCGGCGACATCACGCTTGCCGACGGAACGCTCGTGCAGGCGACGACCGGTGACGTGGAACTCGAAGCGACCGGCAACATCGCACTGTCGCGCGTCATCACCGGTGGCGACATCTTCGTCTCGGCCGATGACAACGATTTCTCGCTCGCCAACAACGTCGGCGCGATCACCGACAACACGGCGGCGGAAGGGGCGGGCAACGAGAACCTGACCGGCGATGACCTCGACCTGCGCGCGGCCACGGGGATCGGAAGTGATACCGGCGCGCTGGGCGATGCGGGGGACATCGACACGTCGGCAACAACACTCAACGCGATCAACACAACTTCCGGCGGGATGCAGTTCGCCGAGACCAACGCTGTCGCGGTGAAGCTGCTCTCCAACTCGGGCCGTCGCGTCGTCATCGACGCGGGCGGCGCGATCACGGACGGGAACGGCGATACGGCGTCCGACAATGTGGTCGCTCAAGATTTAGTGATCCGCGCGGTGGGCGGCATCGGCGGCGCGAACGCTCTCGACATCGGCGTGACGAATCTGGCGTTCGCCAACTCGGGCAGCGGCAACGTCCAACTGACCGATGCGGGCGGCGTGACGGTCACGTCGCTCGGCGGTCTGAGCGCATCGAGCAACACGGCGGGTGCGATCACGCTCACATCGACCGGGCCGGTGACGTTCGATGCGAACACGACGGGAGCGGGGACGGTCACGGTCACGACGACCGACGGTGCCGTCAGCAACACCGAGAACATCACAGTCAGCGCGGGCGTGATGTTGAAATCGACCGGCGGCAATGTGGTGCTGCAAGCGGGAGACCGCATCAGTCTGGCGGCGACATCAACGGTCGAAGCGACGACGGGAAGCGTGACGCTGTCGTCCGGCTTCGGCGACAGCGACAACGACGGGTCTCAAACGCTGAACGGTCTCGTCACGGCGGCTGATCAGATCACGATCAATCTCAATGCCGAGGCGGGGTCCGCCACGGAAAGTTCGACCGGATCGCTGATCGCAGCGGATTTGCTGTTGCTCAGCACGGGGACGGGATCGTTCTCACTCGATGCCAGTTCGACCAACAATGTCGCAACCCTCGCAGCGGCGACCGATGGGGCGATCGCCTATCGCGACTTGAACGCCCTGACCGTGGGGACGGTCGGTGCGACATCCGGCATCACGACCACGAACGACGACGTGCTGCTGACAGTGCTAACGGGTGGGCTGGTCGTCGGCGATGCGGTGGGAACGTTGGGTGCGGATGACATCGCGCTCGGTTCGGGTGATCTCACGCTCGACGTGACGGGAGCCGTGACGCAAACGGTGGGAAGCGCAATCACGGCCGGCGGTCTGCAACTGTTGGGAACGGGGACCGTCACGCTGAACGACGCGGCCAACGACGTGACCACGCTGGCGACCGGCTACAACGGCGCGATCGCGTACACCGACGCCAACGCACTGACGGTCGGGACCGTGACCGACAACGCCGCCACACCGACCGTGACCACCAGTGGACTCACCACGTCGAACGATAATGTGAAGCTGACGGTGCTGGCGGGCGGACTGACGATCGGCGACGGGGTGGGGACACTGGGGGCGGATGACATCACCTTGGGTTCGGGCAACCTGCTGCTGAACGTGACGGGGAATGTCAGCCAGAACACGGGCAACACGATCGTGGCGAACGGGTTGGCCCTGATGGTCTCGGGAACGACGACGCTGACCGAGGCGAACGACGTGAACACGCTGGCGATCAACAACGGCGGAGCGGTTCAGTTCACGGACGCGGACAACGTGACGGTGGGTTCGCTGACGGTTCAGGGGATGACGGTGACGGGGATCACCACCACGAACGACGACGTGAAGCTGACGACGGGTGGGAATCTCATCCTAGGCGACGACATCAACG
>JAYSQC010000608.1:0-2995 GCA_043721755.1 Schlesneria sp. | reverse complement strand
ACTGGCTCGAAACAACTTCCCGGATTGACACTGGTGTTTCTGTGAGCGGCAGGGCGCTAGCCGCCGGTGAGTTGGAAACACCGGCGGCTAGCGCCCTGCCGCTCACAGAAACACCAGTGTCAATCCGGGAAGTTGTTTCGAGCCAGTTCCTAACGTTTCGTTTCTTGTCGGCCTGCATCAAATTTTCTGCTTCAAAGTAGCCTTCATCGCTCCGCGTGAAGCAAGCCGAATGCGAGTGGCCCCCGGAATCGGCAATCGGCACTGAACTAGCGAACGGCTGTCTTCACGCGGAGTGATGAAGGCGACTTTGGTTGCGGCCGATGGCCGCGCTGTGTGATCCGAAGCGTCGCGGATTTACTTGCCTTTGGACTCTTTCACTGAGGGCTTGGCCGCCCCTTTGTCTTTACTGTTGGCTGTTCGCTCAGCCGGTTTGGCCGCAGCGTGTTCACCACCTTTCTTCACCGGCTTCACCTTGGCTGTCGGCTTGCTGGACTGAGCGGATCGCTTCAACGCGGCGAACTCTTTTTCGGCGACCTCGTCCAATTTCGCGGAAAGCTCAACGATGGTTTGGTCGAGCTTCTCAACTCGCCTCTGCAACCGTTCGCGTTCTGCTTTTCGTTCGGTAAGAGTCAGCTCGACCTTCTCACGCACAGCCGCTTTGAGTTCGGCTTCGAGAGCCGGGTTGTCGGACATCGTCAGCCGCGCGGCCATCAACCGGATGCGCGAGTCCATCTTCCAGTGGGCCAACTCGGAATCGTGCTGCGTGACGTTCTTCGGCTTGAGCGAAGTGAGCCGCTCGACAATCCGGTCCAGTTCGACAACGGCCGCGTGGTACTCGGTCGGATTGTTTTGCTTGAGGTTCGCCAGCAACAGCGACAACTCGGGATGGTTCTGCCCGGCGAAGGCGATCGCGGCCGCTTCCCGTTCGGGAGTGATCTTCGTCGCCGCGTGAGCCTTCGCACTGGTCGCGTTCCGTTCGGCTTTGGCAGCAGCGTTTGGCTTGGCGCTCTTGCCCGTCTTCGCTCCCGTGGAACCCGTCTTCGCTCCCGTCGAACTCGGGCCATCCGCGAGGATGAGCCGCGACGACTCAAGAGTGCTGGCGAACATCAGTCCTGCTGCACCCAACAGATTCAGGTATTGCCTGGATTGAAACATGATCAATTCTCCTGTCGATCTTCGGTCGAATTTGTGGCGGGGTTCGGTTGCTCCAACGAGACCGCAGCGAACAGCCAATCCGGAACCGCGACTTCAGACCTCGACTCGACCAACTCCACCTCGGCATCGTCGATGTTCAACTCAGCCGCTGCGGAACCGGCGCGCCACAGTGAGACCAACTCGGAAGCCGACCGGTCTACGCGAGCCAATTGAGTCGAAGGCGAAATTGCAGGGCCGAACGACATTGCGGCAAGGAGAGCCGCCGCGGCAGTCGTTGCTCCGGCGAGAACGAGCCACGAACCGCGCGGCGTGGTTTTGGATGAATGAACGGTCGCGTCGGGCAGCACGCGGGGCGAGTTCGTTGTGCAAGCAGCAACAACTGGCGAGTCGGCCGCTGCGACTTGAAGAGTGAGCGTCAATCGAGCCGCTTCCGCCACAGCCTCGCACGCGACGAGATCGACTGCCAAACGTTCCTCGAACGCGAGCAGCTCGCTCTCGGAAAGTTCGCCGAGGACGTACTGAACTGCCAGCCAGTTCAATGAGTCACGGTTCGGAGTCTGATCGACGGGACCGGTCATGGTGGCTTCTTCTCACGTAGGGTAAGCGTCTCGCTTGCCCGCCTTGATACTTTGTTTTGTTTTTTGCCGGGCAATTGCCGGGACAATCCGCACAACGGGCAAGCGAGACGCTTACCCTACGGCTGATCGCGGCCCCACCACTTCTGCAACTTTTCCATCGCCAGTCTCATGCGAGTCAGCACGGTGCCGAGTGGCACGTTCAACTCGTCAGCGATCACGGCGAAAGTCTTGCCCTCGTACATCCGCTGCCGCACAACGTGTTGTTGGTCGGGAGGCAACTCAGCCAGCAACTCTTTCAGTTTCGCGACATCCTCACGTCGCACCAACTCCTCGTGAACGCCTTGGTTCGCCGGAAGGGGATCGCGGCGAACCGTGTAATTTTTGAGTGTCTTGCCTTGCAGAGCCTGCCGCCGTCGGAAGGCCATCGCTTCATGAAACCCCACCTTGAACAACCAGCCTTTGATCGTCTCCGGTCGAGCCTCGTGCCCCGCTTCCATCAGACGGGCGAATGTGGTCTGAGCCACCTCGTCTGCCGCGTGTCCGTCCCGCAACACTCCGATCAAAAACGCCAACAACTCGCGGGAGTGAACCTCGTACAACTCTTGAACGGCTTTGTTTGAGAGCCGTTCTGTGCCGTCCGCAAGGGGAGGCTGCCCGGTCTCAAACGGGTCGCCGTCATCGCTCGCCACCGTCCACCCCCGTAACTTTTGAAACGCGACGACCGTCAAGATGAAGCCCGCCGCACAGTTATTCTCGTGAATCTGGCCGCAATAAAAAAATGCCCCAGACACTGCGAAAGCGTCTGGGGCACGAGAATGTCCGGGCTGCAAGGTCACGTCAATCGGACGAGTCCCCGCTTAGGTTAAGCAGCCTGTTGAAGAACCGTAGGATGGACGCCTCGTCCGTCCGTTTCCAATTGCTTTTCGCTCGGACGAGGCGTCCCAGCCACGGTTTTTCAACAGGCTGGCAGGGTCACGAGAGCCAAACCGATGCGGATTTGCCATGCGGGTGGGGTTGGGAGAGCTGCCGACCGGAAGGTTTGTCATCCGGCTGGGGTCTGGAATGATGCCGACCGGTCGATCGGTCTTGGCGGGAGGGTGGGGACGAGCGAACGGGGAAGTCGGCGGCTTGGAATCGTCGTAAGTACGAGCAAACCCCTCGGTGTTTTCCATCCCGGACCCGAACGGAGTGATGGCCACTTATCCGTTTGCCTCTGCTGACCCTGTCGGATTGACGGCCACTTATCCGTTTGCCTGTCTGGA
>JAYSQC010000607.1:0-8336 GCA_043721755.1 Schlesneria sp. | reverse complement strand
AGATTTGCGGCCCTTTCGCCAAAACAAGAATGGCAGAACGAGGGGGGCAGGACGATGAAGTCAGATTCACACAGCAATTCCTGTCTTCCATCGTTCTGCCACTCTCGCCGGAGTACCGGGCTGAGAATTGTGTCGAGACCACCGGGCTTGCCCCGGTGGAATCAGGTCTTTGCACTACTACTCAATCAATTCCAATTGGTTTTAGAAGTAGTGCAAAGCCCCGCGAGCCACGACAATCTGCGACAGTTGTTTTCGAGCCGATCCTGAGGGTCTGCCGCCCGAAACTTGCCCACCTTTTGGAGAAACTTGATGGTTCGCCGATTGCTGACGCTCACCGCACTGCTGCTGACGGCTGTTTGCTCGGGCCAACTCACTGCCGCCGAACGAAACTCCGACTTGATCCGACGCGAGAACTTGAAAGAGGGGGCGCGTGACTGGCAACTGACGCGCGTCGCTTTGCAAAGCGCGACCGGAGTCCGAGCCGCCTACATCGAAGGCTATTGCTCGAAGCAGAGTCTTTCAGCGGGCGAGTCGATCGACATCATGGTCTCGACCAATCCGGTCGCTCGGTTTCAGATCGAAATCTTTCGCACCGGCTACTACAGCGGTCGAGGTGCCCGCTTGATGACGACGCTCGGGCCGTTCGACGGCGTGACTCAGCCCGATCCCGCGACCGGCTCGAAGAATTTGCACGAGTGTCAGTGGAGGGCCACGACCACTCTGAAGATTCCTGCCGAGTGGGTCAGCGGCGTCTACCTCGGCCGACTCACTTGTCTCCCGCCCGATGAGAACATTGCTGCTTGGCAGAGCTATGTGATCTTCATCGTGCGTGACGACCGTCCCGCCGACGTGCTGTTTCAAGTCTCCGACAACACTTGGAACGCCTACAACGAATGGCCCGACAAGTCGTCGGTCTACACGCATCCCAAAGGGAATCAGGGACCGTGGGCCGATGTCAGTTTTGATCGGCCCTACGGTCGCTATGCCCAGTTCGGCAGCGTCGTCAACGACCCGCTCTCGATCGGCTCGGGCGAGTTCCTGCCGTTCGAGTTCCCGCTCAGCTACTTCCTCGAACAGCACGGTTACGACGTGACGTATGTCTCGAACAGCGATCTCGTCACGCCCGATCGCGGGTTGAAGTGCAAGACGTTCCTCAGCGTCGGTCACGATGAGTATTGGGATCGGCGGCAGTACGACAGCGTCGTCAAACTGCGCGATGCGGGAGTGAACCTGATGTTCCTCTCGGGCAACTCCGTCTGCTGGGTGACGCCACTCCGCGCGGGACACGATGGTCGCCCGGCGCGCATTATGTTTCGAGGCGGTCCCTACGGCGGTGATTACAAGTACGCCGTCGATCGCGAGCAGGAGAACGGTCCCTTCCCCGAGCGTGGTCCCGACGAGGGCTATCTGATCGGGGCACGCAACGTCGAACCGGTGAACGGCGGCGGCGACTGGGTCGTCACGAAGCCCGAACATTGGATGTTCACCGGCACAGGGATGAAGTCGGGCGAGCGCGTGCGCGGATTGATCGGCTGGGAATATCACGGCGATCCCCCAGCAGACATCCCCGGCCTCGAGATCGTCGGCGCGGGAACGGCCCTCGTCGGCGGAGTCCGGCCACAACAATGGACCGCCACGATCTACCCCGGCCCCAAAGCGAACTTCGTCTTCAATGCCTCAACCATTTTCTGGTCGCAGGGACTGAGTTCTCCACCCGGTCACGTCCTCCCGTGGTCTCACTGGACTCGACCTCACGGCCCCGATGACCGCGTGCAACGAATCACACACAACCTGCTCCGAACAGCGATCGGCAAGCCGCTCGGCACGGACTGACAGTCTTATACCTCTCGCGGCCGATGATGAGAGTTTGGCGAGACGTGTGCAGTGCGAGGCAGAGAGAAGGTCGCCCTGTCGCTCCGCGACAGGAGGCGCGAGGAACCCAATACGTCGATCCGTTGAAGCACCTCAAACCAACGCAATACGCCTGACTGTGATCTCGCTTCCTGTCGCGGAGCGACAGGGCTACCACCAATGAACGACTGCACTCCGGCGATTTCCTGAAGGAACGGCACTGCCCATGAGTACGACTCTCTCTCGACGACTGGCTCGCGTTGCACTGTTCGTGGTTGTGTTGGGGGCAACGCGGTTCTCGTTCGCAGACCCTCCGTCGGCCCACTATTCGTTTCCGGCGGGAGGCCAGCGTGGAACAGCGGTCACGACACGGATCGGCGGGTGCAATCTGCATGACTCGCCTCGGTTGTTGTGCTTGGACGCGAGGCTTATGCCTCCCGAAAAACTGGCCCCGATCAACGTGCGGTGGTTTGAAGGGCCTGTGATTCCTCAGCCCGCTTCACAACAAAAGGAAGACTATCCGCGCGACTTTTCGGCATTGCTCGCCATCCCTGCGGCGATGCCGCTGGGAGTGCAGACGTGGCGCATGGCCACCTCGCAAGGAGTGACTGCGCCGCTGGGGTTTATCGTGGGTGAGTTCGCGGAGATCACGGAAGACGAAGTGGACGGAACGGCTCCGGCGATTCATGTCGATCTGCCCGTCACCATTAACGGTCGCATCTTTCCGCGCGAGGATGTCGATGCGTGGAGCTTCATTGTGAAAGCGGGCGAGACCGTGACGTGTGCGGTCGCCACGTCGGCTTTCGGTTCGCCGTTGGATGCTCGAATCGAAGTTCGCGATCCCACCGGACGCGCGCTGGGGGAACAGCTTCCCGAGGGAGCGTCCACGCCGTCGTTGCGGTTCATCGCGCGAACCGACGGTGAGCATCAAGTTCGCATCCATGACACTGCGTTTGGCGGATTGCAGGACCATGTTTATCGGCTGACGATCACCACCGGGCCGTGTCTGGATGCGGTCTATCCGTTGGGTGGTCGTCGTGGCACGAAGACTCGTTTCCAATTGAGCGGCGTCAAACTGCCGCAGCCCGAGATCGAACTCGAACTGCCTGCGGAGGGCGCTGAAATTGTCTGGCGGTTGGACGACGCGAAGTCATCATGGGGCGACGTTCGGCTGGAACTCGATGACTTCGAGGAACGGCTGGAAGTCGAACCGAACGACGTGCTGGCGCAGACGTGTTCCGTGCCGAGCGTACTCAACGGTCGCATCCAGCAGCCCGGCGATGTCGATGTCTGGCGATTCGCTGCATCCCAGGGAATCGAATACCAATTTGAGACTCGCACCGCTCGACTTGGCTCATCGCTCGACGCGGTGCTGGAAGTACACGATGCGGATGGCAAGCGACTCGCCGAAGCGGATGATCTCGGCAACGGACGGACGGATGCGCGGTTGCGATTCATCGCGCCGGGTGATGGTGAGTACCGTTTGACCGTGCGCGATCGGCTGGCCTCGCGCGGAGATGCTCGGTTCGCCTACCGCGTTCGTGCGACGAGTACCGGGCAACCCGAGTTCGCGCTGTCGGTGAGTGTCGATGCGGCAAATCTCGAACGTGGAAAGACCGGCAACGTGAAGGTCTTGTTGGAACGCGGGCCGGGTTTCAAGGAAGCGGTCGCATTGGAAGTGGAGGGACTGCCGCCGGGAGTCACACTCGCGTCGCCCGTGGTGATCGCCGCGAATCAGAACGACGCGCAACTTCCGTTCAAAGTGGAGGCCGATGCTCGCGTCACCGCAGTCCCGATCAAGATCATCGGGCGTTCCAAAGTCGGCGAACGTGAACTCGTTCAAACGGCGAAACTCAACGAGGTCGCATCTCCCGCCGGAGTCGTGTCGCCTGCCGTTGAAAGTGATTCGTTCTGGCTGGCGGTGGTCCCGTCCACGCCCTTCAAGTTCGTCGGCATTTTCGAGACGAAGTTCATTCCGCGTGGAGCAGTCTTCGTCCGCAAATATCGGGTGGAGCGAAACGGCTTCGAGGGACCGCTCGAAGTGAGGCTGGCCGACCGACAGGGACGGCACTTGCAGGGCGTCACGGCGTCGCCCGTCACGGTCCCCGCCGGACAGAGCGACTTTGATTTTGCCGTGGTGCTGCCGCCATGGATGGAGATTGGACGGACCTGTCGTTCGACACTCAGCGTGTCGGGCATCGTGACTGATCCCGATGGCAGTCCGCACACCGTCAGCTACAGCTCCAACGACCAGCACAACCAAATGATTGCCCTTGTCGATCCGGGGCGACTCGCCGTGCAGCTTTCTCGCACCACGTTCGCCGCCGCGCCGGGGCAGCGCTTGGAAGTCCCGCTGCGACTGCAACGCGACCGTGGGCTGACCAACTCCGTCACCATCGAGCTGGTCGCGGCCAAGGGCTGCCACGGAGTCACCGCCATCCCGGTGGAAATCGCAGGCCATCACAATTCCGGCACACTGATCGTGGAACTCACGAGCGTCGTGAGCGGCATCGATCTCCGTCCACTGACAGTTCGAGCCACCACACGCGACGAACGCGGCCTTCCCATCACTGCCGAAACGCCGCTCACCCTCGTGCCCTCGCGATGAAACATCGGCGTTGGCCATCGTCGCGGTAGGAACTGGTCCGATACAAGTTCGCAGCCGCGTGTGGCTGGGGTCCGAAAAAAGAGGTTGCGGGATCGACCTCGTTGCCCACGCGGTTCAACGACGCGGCGTAGCCGCAGCCAAAGTCGCCTTCATCGCTCCGCGTGAAGGAAGCCGATGGGGAGTCGATGCGGCTGATGCCAATCGATGCTGGAATCGGACTCGGCTTCCTTCACGCGGAGCGATGAAGGCTACTTTTGGAAGACGGGAATGCGCGCCGTACGACAGGATTTCGACAATTAGTAGTACGACACAACAAGGCAACATCAAGTTGTCATCCCGCAGTCACACGCTCGACACCCTTTATCATCGTCAGTTCATTCGGAGGAAAAGATGACAGACATTCATCGACCATCGGCAATGACATTGCCGCGCGATCTTGCGGCCGGGTTGGTCGTGTTTCTGGTGGCGTTGCCGTTGTGTTTGGGGATTGCGTTGGCGTCGCACGCGCCCCTGTTTTCCGGGGTGCTGGCTGGGATCGTGGGCGGAATCATTGTGGGTGCGTTGAGCGGCTCGCACACGAGCGTCAGCGGTCCGGCGGCCGGCTTGACTGCGGTTGTGGCGGCCGAGATCGCCGCCTTGGGGTCATTTGAAACGTTCTTGTTGGCCGTCGTGATCGGCGGGCTGATTCAGATCGCGCTGGGACTCATTCAAGCCGGTTTCATCGCCGAGTTCTTTCCCTCCGCCGTGATTAAGGGTTTGTTGGCCGCGATCGGAGTGATCCTGATCCTCAAGCAGATTCCGCACATCCTGGGGCACGACACGGACCCGGAAGGGGACATGGCCTTCCAACAACCCGACCATGAGAACACGTTTTCCGAGTACGGAGATTTGCTGCGCGACATTCAGCCTGGCGCGGCTGTCATCGGGCTGCTGTCGATCGCCGTGTTGGTCTTTTGGGATCGCTTCAAACCGCTCAAGAAATCGGTCATCCCCGCGCCACTCGTCGTGGTTGCACTCGGGATTGGACTCAATCTGATGTTTCGGCAACTAGGCGGACGATGGCTGATCGAAGCGAGCCATCTCGTCCAAGTGCCGGTTGCGGAGTCGGTGTTTGGGTTTGTTCAGTTCGTTCGCTGGCCGGACTTTTCTCAATGGACGAACCCCGCCGTCTATTCCGTGGGAATGACCATCGCGCTCGTGGCATCTTTGGAAACGTTGTTGAACTTGCAGGCCATCGACAGGCTGGACCCGCAGCAGCGCAAATCGCCCCCCAGTCGCGAACTCGTGGCGCACGGCATCGGGAATGTGGTCGTCGGGTTGATCGGTGGTATCCCCATCACGTCGATGGTGGTTCGCAGTTCGGTCAGTGTGGCGGCGGGAGCACAAACGAAGGTCGCCGCGATCTTTCACGGCGTGCTGCTGCTGGTTTGTGTGATGTTCCTGCCTGCGTGGTTGAATCACATTCCGTTGTCCTGCTTGGCGGCGATCCGGTTCGTGACGGGCATCAAGCTGGCCAGCCCGGCATTAGTTTGAGCGAATGTGGCAGGAGGGGCCGAATCAGTTCATTCCTTTCATTGTCACGATTGTGTCCATCATCCTGACCGACTTGTTGGTGGGGACTCTGATCGGACTGGCAATCAGCATCAGCTACATTTTGCACAGCAATCTGCGCCGCCCGCTCCGTCGCATCGTTGAGAAGCATTTGGGAGGTGATGTCATTCGTCTGGAGTTGGCCAACCAGTCAGCTTTCTCAATCTAGCCGTGCTTGACCGAGCCTTAAACGAAGTGCCCCACGGTGGGCATGTGCTGCTCGACGCGCGTCAGACCGTTTACATCGACCCCGACGTGCTGAGCCGCATTCAAGATTTCAAAGAGCGCACTGGCCCCGCGCGTTCGGTGAAGGTCAGCCTGATGGGCTTCCGCGAGAAGTATCAACTGGAGGATGAAATCCAGTACGTCGATTACTCGAACCTCGACATTCAAGACCGACTCACTCCCGAGCAGGTGCTGCAAGTCTTCAAAGACGGAAACGAGCGATTCCGAACCGGTCGCCGTCTGACCCGCGACCTCGGTCGCCAGATCAACGCCACGTCAGGCGGGCAATTTCCCCTCGCGGTGGTTCTCAGTTGCATCGACTCCCGCACGCCGATCGAAACGATCTTCGATTTGGGATTGGGTGACATTTTCAGCGTGCGTATCGCGGGCAATATCACGAGCGAGAAGGTGCTGGGAAGCTTGGAATACAGTTGTGCCGTGGCTGGTGCGAAGTTGATCTTGGTCATGGGGCATACGCGGTGCGGCGCTGTGACGGCCGCCGTCAACTTCGCCTGCTCGCCCGAAACCGTGTCCCAAGCGACAGGCTGCCAGCACTTGGGTCATGTGGTGCATGACATCCAAAAGTCGATCGACCTCGAGACCTGTGGGCAAATCTCAAAACTGTCCGCAGACGAGAAAGAGTCCTACGTCGATACGGTCGCGCGGCGCAACGTGCTGACGACCATCCAAGCGATCATCAAGCAGAGCGAGACGCTCAGCAATCTCATCCGCGAAGGACGGATCGCCATTGTGGGAGGCATGTACAACATCGCGACGGGTGAAATCGAGTTTCTCTGACGGCGACCTTCGACTGCGATCCGTGACTTCGACTGTCTGAGTTCGCCAGATGTAGGGTGGGCTGTGCCCACCATTCCGCAACCGTTTGTGGTGGGCACAGCTCACCCTACGGAAAGTGAGACCGTCGATTACGGAGATGACGTGACTCTTACACGTACTTCGGGATCTTCGGTTCGGGAACCTCATCAAGGAGGCGGGCGATGATGGTTTCGGAAGACATTCCTTCGGCTTGAGCTTGAAAGTTTGTGGCGATGCGGTGCCGGAGGACGGGGACGGCGACGCGGCGGATGTCTTGCAGAGAAACGCTCGCGCGACCGTCCATTGCGGCCATCGCTTTTCCTCCCGCGATCAGAAACATGCCGGCGCGCGGCCCCGCGCCCCAATCGACGAGGTCACGCACGAACTTCGGTGAGGCGGGATCGGCCGGTCGCGTGGCTCGCACCAACCGAGCCACATAATTGATTGTGAGCGGTCCTGCTTCGATCGTGTTGATCTGCTTTTGCAGGTAGAGAATCGCCTTCGCCGAGAGTACCTTGCGGACCTCTTGTCGCTCGCCGGTCGTGGCAGAAGTCAGGATCTGTTCCTCTTCGGCGAGGTTCGGATAATCGACCTTCACATTGAACATGAAGCGGTCGAGTTGGGCTTCGGGGAGCGGATAGGTTCCCTCTTGCTCGATCGGGTTCTGAGTGGCGATGACGAAGAACGGCTCCGGAAGTTTGTAGGTCGTCTGACCGACGGTCACTTCACGTTCCTGCATGGCTTGCAGCAAAGCCGCTTGAGTCTTGGGAGGCGTACGGTTGATTTCGTCCGCAAGCAAAATATTTGTGAAGACGGGGCCTTCGACGAAGCGGAACTCACGCCGCCCAGCGTCGTTCTCATCCAGCACGTTCGTCCCGGTGATGTCCGACGGCATCAGGTCCGGCGTGAACTGAATTCGTTTGAACTGCACGTCGAGGATTTGAGCGATCGTGGAAACCGTCAGCGTCTTCGCCAATCCCGGCACACCGACCAGCAGGCAATGCCCACCGGTAAAGATCGCTGCGAGAATCTGATCGATGACCTCCGACTGTCCCACGATGACTTTGTGCAGTTCTTCGATCATCACTTCGCGGTGCTTGCGGAACTTGTCGAGGAACTCGTCGAAGTCGGGCTTCTTGTCGGCCAAGGGAGAGTCCTTTGTGGGAGTGGAGTTGGCGAGAATCATAACTCGCGCGGTCAGTGATGAAGCATCTGAGCGGGGCGGCGTCAGCCCAATGGCACTCAC
>JAYSQC010000606.1:0-8224 GCA_043721755.1 Schlesneria sp. | reverse complement strand
TCCCCTCGGCGGGGAGGGCCGGGGAGGGGGGAGGATGGTCAGGTCGATTTGCCACTCGCCCCCCCTCCCTAACCCTCCCCGCCGAGGGGAGGGAACAAGCACGAAAGACGGGAAGTTATTTTGAACCCGTTCCTAAGAGGAGTCCGTCCCCATGAGTTCGACTGTGTTGGAGCCTACGATCTCGTCCGTCAAGAACGAGTTCGCCGATCTGTTTGACCACTATGTCGCGGAGGACAATCTGCCTTCGACGGAATGGTTGACTCGACTCCGCTTGGAACGGCCGCGCCGCAACACGCGCTGTTTGGGCGAGACGACTCGGTTGCTGAAGCGGATCAACGATGTGGTCGTCTCCGCGACGATGCTGATCCTGCTGTCACCGGTCTTGTTGCTCGTGGCCATTGCGGTGCGATTGACCTCGCGCGGGCCGGTCATCTTCAGCCAAGAGCGAGTCGGTTTGAACCTGCGTCAGAAGAAACGTGACCGCCGTCAGCGGCACGAAGAAGTCGAACTGCCCGACGGCGTTGAGCGTCGCGGAACCGGGATCAACCGACGTCGCGACGGCGGCTATGGAAAGCCGTTCACGCTCTACAAGTTTCGGACGATGAAGCTCGACGCCGAGAAGAACGGGGCTCAGTTTGCCGTGAATGGCGACCCGCGCGTCACCTGCATCGGTCGCTTCATGAGGAAGACGCGGCTCGACGAGTTGCCTCAACTTTGGAACGTCCTGCGTGGCGAGATGTCGCTCGTGGGACCGCGTCCCGAGCGTCCTGAATTCATCGAAAAGCTATCGGCCGAGGTTCCCAACTACATCAACCGGCTGGGTCTCAAGCCGGGCCTGACGGGCCTCGCGCAAGTCATCAACGGCTACGACAACAACATCGAGAGCTTCAAGCGGAAGGTGAACCTCGACCTGCTCTACCTTCAGAACTGTTGCTACCTGAACGATCTCAAGATCATGTTCCGCACGATCCGCGTCGTCCTGACCGGCAGCGGGGCGTTGTAGCCGCAGTCCGGGTCGAGCCTTCGGCCAAGTCTTCCTCGAAACGGACGAACCGGCCCTCGCCGTCGAACACCTCGAAGCCGCGATCAAGACCACCAAGATCGACGGCGACATCAAGGACACCCAGGGCGAACTGGCCCGCCAAAGAGTAGGCCGCCAAGCTGGAGAAGAAGTAGCTCACATGACCCTTCGCAAGAGTCATGTAGGGCCGTTGGAACCGGCTCTCATCCCCTTCAACCTGTTACCCATGTCCCCAGTCTATACAGAAGCAAGCTGGGCCACCCCGCGATGTTGATCGGCGCTCTCTGTGTCTGCGGTTCGCGTGGTTGTTCGCTCATCGTGATTGGCCTCCGTTCATCCGATTCGCTCGCTGAGAAACTTCTTCAACGCGGCCGCTTTAACCTGCTCGACCTTGGTGAAGCGAAGCTGCACGGCGTCGAGGTTGTGCTTGAACGGGGCGACTTCTTGAGAGAGGCCGAAGCTGGCGACTTGACCGAGTTGGACTGAGCCGCTCGGAACGTAGAGGCTGAAGTCCACGCCAGCCGGGCGCTTGGTCACGATGTTGGCCACCGGCTGCTTGTCGCGCGAGTAATTGACGACGACCTTCTGCGTCCAATCGACTTTGGCATCCGGCAGGAGTTCGTCTAGCAGCGAGGCCAGTTCTTCCAGCACGGTCGCGTCCCATTCGATCTGGCCCTGCAAGAAGCCCTTGCGCATCAAGTGCCACTTGCGGCCGAGCTTCTTCCACGGGGTGAGATCATCCAGATCGAGCGCCTGCGGATTCGTCGCGTCGAGGAACGACTTTTTTGCTGTCGCGAAGAAGGTCTCGAACGCGGGCGTCTCCATGTCGCTCGACTTCAGCAGCACGATGGTCACGTCTTCAAACGGCCCGTTCGCGGCAGGGCGGATGCGGACGCGCGGCTGGCGGTTGTAGACCGGGATCTCGTCGAGATCGTTCACGTCCTTCAAGCCGAGTTCCTGTGACAGCGCCACTTCCTCGAACGCCTTCTTGCCAACGCGGAACTTCAGCGACAGCAGCCATTCATCGCCCGTGTGAGCATGCAGGAACCAGCCGTTCGTTTTCACCTTGCCCGTCACTTCGATGGTGCTGCGATCGGACCAGTTCGTCGGTGCGAAGTCGTTTGACTCCTCAATCTGATCAATCACCTGAGCCAGCATCGTGCCCGACCAGCGTCGCGGTTTGCCGTTGTTCGCCAGCCCATCGACCGTGTGCCACTTGCGGCCATCGACTTCCCACGGCATCTTCGCCTCGGCCCCGATCATGTTCGCGTCGAGATCGCCCGCCTGCCTCTTCCGCGCCGCATCGGCATCGAACGACTCACGTTCGCCGCGCCGCCCTTCGGCCAACACACGAGCGAGGATTTCGCCGGTGAGGGAGCGGTGAGGGCTGAGGGACGAGGGCTGAGGGGCGAGGGACGGAGAAGACAATTCCAACATCGCACTTTTTGCCTTCTTGCTTCCGCTCGAAACGCGACCCTCTGTTTTCCATTCTTCACTGTCCCTTGCCCCTCGCCCCTCGCCCCTCAGCGACTCTTCGGCCACGTCTTCCGGGGTGCCTTCCGCCACGATCCAGCCGCCCTCGCTGCCCGCTTGCGGGCCGAGGTCGATGATCCAGTCGGCCGTCTTGATCACGTCGAGGTTGTGTTCGATAACGACGACCGTGTTCCCGGCATCGACCAGACTGTTGAGGATTTTTAGTAACTTGCGGATGTCGTCGAAGTGGAGGCCGGTGGTTGGTTCATCAAGGAGATAGAGCGTCTTGCCCATTGAGGGCCGTGCGAGTTCGGCGGCCAGTTTCACCCGCTGGGCCTCGCCCCCCGAGAGCGTTGGCGCGGGCTGGCCAAGCGTCAGGTAATCGAGTCCGATCGCGGCGAGGACACTCAGCGGCCCGCGGATCTTCGGCAGGTTATCGAACAGTTCGAGGGCCTGTCCGATCGACATGGCCAGCACGTCGGCGATGCTCTTCCCGCGATACTGCACGGCCAGTGTCTCGGCGTTGTAGCGCTGGCCGCGACAGACATCGCACTCGACCCACACGTCGGGCAGGAAGTGCATCTCGATCAGTTTCTGCCCGTTTCCCTCGCACGCTTCGCAGCGGCCGCCGACTCGGTTGAAGCTGAACCGCGTCGAGCTGTATCCGCGCACCTTGGCTTCGGGCATCCGAGCGAACAGTTCGCGAATGTGCTCGAACACGCCGGTGTAGGTCGCGGGGTTCGAGGCGGGCGTGGTGCCGAGCGGCTGCTGATCGACCACGATCAGCTTGCTCAGGTATTGCAGGCCGAGCAGTTCGTCATACGGCCCCGGTTGCGTCGAGGCTCGATGCAGCTTCCTTGCCACCGCGCGGGCCAGCGTGTCCTCGATGAGTGAACTCTTTCCCGAGCCGCTCACGCCCGTGATGCATGTGAACGTCCCCAGCGGAATCCGCAGATCGACATTCCGCAAGTTGTGCTGGCGGGCGCCGAGCAGTTCGAGCCAGCCGCCGCCGGGAGGGACGAGGGGCAAGGGCTGAGGGGCGAGTGACGGAGAAGAAGAGCCGCTCTTTCTTGTCCCCTCTCCCCCGTCTTCGGGGGAGAGGGTTAGGGTGAGGGGGGCTTCGATGGGAGAAGCAGCCTCGACGGTGCGAGTCTTCTTTCCTGCCTTTGGCTCGGGGCTCTTTCCTGTTCCCTCCCCTCGGCGGGGAGGGTTAGGGAGGGGGGGCGATGAACCAGCAACGCCTCCCTGCACATCGGCCCCCCTCCCCGGCCCTCCCCGCCGAGGGGAGGGAGGAAGAGTGTCGGCGGCTTGAAGTGAGAATGCGTTCTCACCACTCGGCCCCCTCACCCTAGCCCTCTCCCCCGAAGACGGGGGCGAGGGGACCACTCCGTGCTGGCGCACGTCCTGATGAAGAGATGCCATTCGACGCACCGCCGGAATCACAATCTCCTCGCGGCCGGACAGGTACTTGCCCGTCAGTGACAGTTCGCTCTTGGACATCTCGCGCGGTGAGCCTTGGTCGGTGATCGTGCCGCCGAAGCGACCGGCACCGGGGCCGAAGTCGTAGAGGCGGTCGGCGGCCATCAAGACTTCGCGGTCATGCTCGACCATCACGACGGTGTTGCCGAGGTCTCGCAGTTTGATGAGAGCATCGAGCAGCCGGCCGTTGTCGCTCGGATGGAGGCCGATGGTCGGTTCGTCCAGCACATACAAGACGCCGGTCAGTGCGCGGCCGATCTGACCGGCAAGGCGGATGCGCTGGGTCTCGCCCCCCGACAGCGTCGGCAGCGTGCGGGCCAGCGTCAGGTAATGCAGGCCGACATCGACGAGGAACGTCAGCCGCCCGGTCGCCTCACTGAGTAGGTCGCCCGCGATCTTCTGCTGAGACTTGGTCAGCGTCAGTCCCTTCAAGAACGAAAGAGCCTCGTTGAGCGGCAGGTCGCAGAATTGCTTGATCGTCTTGCCACCCAGCTTCACCGCCGCCGCATCGGGTCTTACCCGGCTACCGCTGCATGCGGCACACGGACAGTCGCCGATCAGGCCGTACAGTTTCATGCGGTAGTCGTAGGAAAGACTCGCCGCTTGCTCGATCGCGGGGTAGAGACCCTTGTATTGAAAGCGAAGAGCTGGCTGTCCAGCGAGAGACGAGCGTCTCTTTCCGGTCCCCTCTCCCCCGTCTTCGGGGGAGAGGGTGAGGGTGAGGGGGTCTTCGCTGAGTGCGACCGCTTCAACCGCGCGAGTCCTCTTTTTTTCTGTTCCCTCCCCTCGGCGGGGAGGGTTAGGGAGGGGGGAGGATGGTGTAGCAACGTCTCCTTGCGCATCGGCCCCCCTCCCCGGCCCTCCCCGCCGAGGGGAGGGAGAAAGAATGGAGTCGGTAGAGAAATTGGCAGCGTTCTCACCACTCGGCCCCCTCACCCTAGCCCTCTCCCCCGAAGACGGGGGCGAGGGGACAAGAGAAGCCAGCCCAATCCACACCTCCCCGGTCCCGAACAACACCGCGCGCTGCTGGCTCGGTTCCAACTGCGAGAACGGCACGTCGAGCGGGATGTCGCACTCCTTCGCCATTGCGGTGAGCATTCGGCGAAACAGCGGCGACTGGGCCGGATCGGGCCACGCGGTGACGGCCCCTTGTGACAGCGATCGCGTCTGGTCCGAGACCAAAGCCCCGAGGTTCGTCCCCTGCTGAGTCCCAATCCCCTCGCACGTCTCACACCAACCGAGCGGACTGTTGAACGAGAAGTTGTGCGGAGCCAGTTCCTCGAAGCTGCGACCACATTGCTCGCACGAGCGGAGCAAACTGAACGGCTCGACCTTCCACTTCTTCTCGTCACGCTCGTCATCGACAACGGCGACGCGAATGATCCCCTTGCCGAGATCGAACGCGAGTTCGACCGACTCGGCCAGTCGCGAGCGGGTGGTTGAGGGTCGAGGGTTGAGGGGTGAGGGTGAAGAAGAGGGCGGCGAAGACTTTTCTCCGGTCCCCTCTCCCCCGTCTTCGGGGGAGAGGGTTAGGGTGAGGGGGGCTTTCGAGGTCGTGACAGTCTTCGATGTGCGAGACAACGTTTTCTTCTTTCCGGCCTCCTCGGCGGGAGGAAGAGTGGAGTCGCTTGAGTCCAACTGAGCGGCCTCACCGCTCGGCCCCCTCACCCTAGCCCTCTCCCCCGAAGACGGGGGAGAGGGGACAAGAATGCCATCGCTTGGACGTTGTCCTTCGTCATGCCGAATCGTCACGCGATCGACCACAATCTCCACGCTGTGTTTCCGTTTGCGGTCGATCTCGGGAACCTCGTCCAGCGTGTGAGTGACCCCGTTGATGCGGACTCGGCGGTAGCCTTGTTCGCGCAGGCGTTCCCAGAGTTTTTCGTACTGCTGGCCGACGGTGACCTCCTGCGGCGCGAGGACCAGCAGGCGGGTTCCGGCTGCGTGTTCCATCAGGCGGTCGATGACATCGTCCGTCGTTTGCGACTGGACCGGCACACCGCAGTCGGGGCAGTGTTGAGTTCCTAGTCTCGCAAACAGGATGCGCAGGTAGTCGTAGATTTCCGTGACGGTTCCCACCGTGGAACGCGGCGTGTTGCCGACGGTCTTCTGTTCGATGGCGATCGACGGTTGCAGGCCGTGGATGTGTTCGACCCGTGGCTTGGGCATCTGGCCGAGGAACTGCCGGGCATACGACGAGAGGGACTCCACGTAGCGCCGCTGCCCCTCAGCGTAGAGCGTGTCCATCGCGAGCGAACTCTTGCCGGAACCGCTCGGTCCACAGAAGACGCTCAGCATGTCGCGCGGGATCGTCAGATTGAGATGCTGCAAATTGTGCTGCGACGCGCCCCGCACCACGATCGACGTGTCGGCTCCGTCGAGGGTCGCGTTGAGGGCGAGTTGGGACTGCCAACGGGGGGCGTTAGCCCCCGCCTTCCCCTCGGAGCGGGGGGCGTAAGCCCCCTGGTTCGTTGTCCGCAGAGCGACGGACTTTTGTTGGCTCTTGTTCGCGGAACCAGGGGGCTTACGCCCCCCGCTCCGAGAAGAAGAAGGGCTGACGCCCAAGACAGCCGCCAGCGCCCGTCCCGTGTACGACTCCTCGCACTGCACGATCTCCTCGGGCGTTCCCGCCGCGAGGATGCGTCCGCCGCCGGAACCACCTTCCGGCCCGAGGTCGATCACCCAGTCGGCCGTCTTGATCACGTCGAGGTTGTGTTCCACGACGATCACCGTGTTGCCCGCGTCCACGAATCCGTGCAGCACCCGCAGCAGATGCTCGATGTCCACGAAGTGCAGTCCGGTGGTCGGTTCGTCGAGGATGTAAACCGTCCTGCCGGTCGAACGCTTGCTCAGTTCCTTGGCGAGCTTCACACGCTGGGCCTCGCCGCCGGAGAGGGTCGGCGACGGCTGCCCCAGCTTGAGGTAATCGAGACCCACATCGTGCAGCGTCTGGATCGACCGCTTCAGTTTCGGATGGTGCTCGAAATGATCGAGGGCCTGCTGGACATCCATCTCCAGCACGTCGGTGATGCTCTTCCCCTTGAAGCGGATTTCGAGCGTCTCCTTGTTGAAGCGGTGTCCCTGACAGACGGGGCATGTGACCCAGATGTCGGCGAGGAAATCCATTTCCAGCTTGTTCGAGCCGTTTCCCTCGCACGCCTCGCACCGCCCGCCCGGCACGTTGAACGAGAAGCGTCCCGGCTTGAAGCCGCGCACCTTCGATTCGGGAAGCTGCGTGTAGAGGTCGCGAATCAGATCGGCCAGCTTCACGTAGGTCGCCGGGTTCGAGCGGGGTGTGCGGCCGATCGGGCTTTGGTCGATGTCGATCGCCTTGTCGATGTGCTCCAGCCCGGTGAGCTGCGTGTGCTGGCCGGGGTTGCCCGAGCCGCCGTTCACGTCGCGGTTGAGGACTTCCCACAGGATATCGTTCACCAGCGAACTCTTGCCCGAGCCGCTGACTCCCGTCACGCAGATGAACTTGCCGAGCGGGAAGCTGGCGCTGACCTCGCGCAGGTTGTGATGCGTCGCGCCGTGAATCTCGATGGCGTGGCCGTTCCCCGCGCGACGCTCCTTGGGAATCGCGATCGTGCGTCGGCCGGACAGGAACGCACCGGTGAGGCTTCGTTCCGACTGCATCACGTTTTCAACGGAGCCTTCGACGACGATCTCACCGCCGCGCACGCCCGGACCCGGCCCGAAATCGACGATGTGATCGGCGGCCCGCATCGTCTCGTCGTCATGCTCGACGACGATGACCGTGTTTCCCTGATCCCTTAGATCCTTGAGGCTGTCGAGCAGCATCACGTTGTCGCGCGGATGCAGCCCGATGCTCGGCTCATCGAGAATGTAGACGACCCCCACCAGACCGCAGCCAATCTGCCCGGCCAGTTTGATCCGCTGGCTCTCGCCCCCCGAAAGCGTCGGCGCGGTCCGGTCGAGCGTCAGGTAATCCAGCCCGCACCGCAGCAGGAACCCGAGCCGCCCGCGAATCTCCTTCAACACTTCGGTCGCAATGAACTGCCCCGTCTCGGACAGTTCGAGTTCCCCGAAGAACTCCCACGCGTCAAGCGTGCTCAGTTGGCAGACTTGGGGGAGGGAGAGCGATAAGCGATGCGAAGAGTCTTCTGTCTTGTCCCCTCGCCCCGGCTCTGCGGGGAGAGGGGACAAGAGCTTCGCGACGCGACGCGCTCGCTGACGTGATCCGATAGCTCCCCGCCTGCCTGTTCAGTCGGCTGCCACCGCACGTCGAGC
>JAYSQC010000605.1:0-1674 GCA_043721755.1 Schlesneria sp. | reverse complement strand
TCCCCTCGGCGGGGAGGGTTAGGGAGGGGGGCGAGTGGCAAATCGACTGGACCATCCTCCCCCCTCCCCGGCCCTCCCCGCCGAGGGGAGGGAGGAAAGTCCAAGAAAGCGGGAAGTTGTTTCGAGCCAGTTCCGGCACATTTTGCGATCCACAACGAGTGCGGCAGATCGATCTGCCTCTACGTCGTGCGGTGCGCTGCCGCTGGGTGTCATTCCGTTTCAGGGTCGAGGAAGATTCGGCCAGACAGACTCGTTCCACCCTCGGGCCATCCGCCCAGAGATTGAAACCTCCATGCTCGCTACACCCTCCTCGCGCCGCTCGACTCTTCTGGCCCTGACCATCGCTGCGCTGGTGTTGTTCGTCGATGCCGCAGGCGCAGGCGAACCGACTCGCGTTGAGATCACCAGCCCACTCCCCTACGGCCCCGCTCCGATCAACTACTTCGCGGAGTCCACTGACGATGCCATCGCGCGGCTCCAGCAACGGCTCGACGAGAAACAACTTTCGTTTGAGAACCGCCGAGACTCGGGCTATCTCCTCGACCTGCTCCAAGCACTCGAAGTCCCGGTCGAATCACAGACGCTGGTGTTCTCGAAGACCTCCCTGAACCAGCCGCTCATCAAGCCGTCGTCGCCGCGCGCGATCTATTTCAACGAGGACGTGACGATCGGCTGGGTTCCCGGTTCCGCCGCGATCGAGGTCACGCTGCAAGACGATCTGAAGGGAACCGTCTTCTACACGCTGCCGCAACGAGTCGCTGATGGCGACGCAGCACAGAAGTTTCGTCGAGACACTCGCTGCACCGCGTGCCATGTCTCCGCGAAGACGCTCAACGTTCCCGGCCACATCCTCAGTTCGTTCCTGACCGATCGGCGAGGCCAGCCGCGCGAAGGCTTTTCGTCGATCAATCACACGACCGACTTCGAGAAGCGCTGGGGCGGTTGGTACGTGAGCGGCCTCGCCCCGAACCTCGTTCATCGCGGCAACTTGATCGGCGAGGACGACGTCACACGCCACAAGACCGATCCCACCTTTCGCGGCGTGGTAAGCGACCTCGCGCCGCTGGTCGATCTGAAGTCGTACCCGACCGCTCACAGCGACATCGTCGCGCTGCTGGTCCTCGACCACCAGATGCACTTCCTCAACTTGGTCAACCGCGTCCGCCTCGAACACGCCTTGAATCGCCGCTCCGACGCCGAAGAGCAACTCGTCCGCTACGCCCTCATGGAGGACGAAGCCCCGCTTGCCGGGCCAATCACCGGCTCAACGAAGTTTGCCGAGGTCTATCAATCGCTCGGCCCCCGCGACGCACAAGGCCGCTCGCTGAGACAGCTCGATCTGACCACGAAGCTCTTCCAGCACGACCTCAGCCCGCTGCTCGCCTCACGCTCGTTTCAGTCGCTGCCGGACGAAGTGAAGTCTCGACTGCTCAAGCAACTCGACGAGCGTCTTGCCGCCCACGATGCCCCGACAGCGCGCGACATCGCCCGCAAGACGGTCGCTGGTTGGCCAAAGTAGACCGCACTTCAACGACCGAAATCCGGCTTAGCTTTGTTAGCAGCCCGTCGAAAAACGGGCTCTCCGCCATTTGTGTTGGATGCTTGAGTGAGCGGCATGGCGCTAGCCGCCGGTGTAGGCGAAAACGACCGGCGGCTAGCGCCTTGCCGCTCACG
>JAYSQC010000604.1:0-9124 GCA_043721755.1 Schlesneria sp. | reverse complement strand
CCCCGCTCAGACAGCTCATCATTGACCGCGGGAGGTATATCGTCCTGCCAAACATCGTCCTGCCAAACATCGTCCTGCCAAACATTCCGAGACCTCCATCGGGACGACTCATCAACCTCCCGCTGATCGCCGCCTGCTCAAGTCGGTGTTGCTCTCCGCACTCGTGCTGGCGGCGGGAGCGGCGGGGAGTTACGGGCTGGCTCAGTTGCGGCAGCCGCCGGAACTGAAAGCAGCCTCCAACCGCCAATACAACGTCGAGACCTTCACGGTGCAGCCGGTCGATCTGCGTGAGATCGTCAATGCGTTCGGCACCGTTCGTCCCGAGAAAGAGGTCGTGTTGTCGGCTCAAGTGGCGGGTGCTGAAGCAAGTACTCGCCGTTCCGCGCGATGCGGTCTCCAACGGGCGCGTCTTCGTCGAACGAGACGGCAAGGTGACGCAGCAGCCGGTCCTCGTCAGCCGCATCCTGAACGGAATGGCCCTCATCGCGAGCGGCCTCGCGCCGAGTGATCGCGTCGTCCTGACGAACCTTGATGTCCTGTTTGAAGGTGCCGCCGTCACGGTCTCGTTGGAGAGATCGCTGGCCGAGGAACTGGCTCGCCAACGAACGCGCTCCGCGAAACTGGTCGATCCGCCGTCGGGAACGTGAGGAACCGGTGCGCGGTTCGAGCGGAGTCGTTTAACCGCGTGGGCAACGCCCCGCGCGTCGTGCGACAAAACCACTTCTCTCGCCACTCGACGCGCGGGGCGTTGCCCACGCGGTTAAACGAGCAGGACGCCTCCCGTTTTCTCACCGGCGGTAGAACGTGGTCGCCAGCAGGCTGCACACGATCAAGACGGCGCTGGCGATGGCCCAGCCGGTCGCGGAGATTCGCGGTTCGTGCTGTTCGGCGCGGGCGGGGCGAGCTGGCTTTGTCGCGCGGGCCACGTTGCGGAACGGTGACATCGGACGCACCTCTTCCAAGGTGGGGGGAGCCGTGCCTTCGTCATCGACCAGCAATCGTGGGCCGTCGTCCGATGCGTTGCCGTCACTCAACGCGATGGTCTCGTCGATCGAGTGGCTTCGCAATGTTCGCTCGGTCCAATCTTCCACGGCTCGGTCAAAGCTTCGCGCATCGTCGTGAGTGGGCAACGTGGACGATGAATCCGCGTGAGTCCCGAACTCGTCGGGTTCACGAGCAACGTCCGACACATCGAGTTCATCGCGCATGGCCTGCGGTGTCGAGCCGATGCGCGCGAGTGCCATGCTGCGATTGGCTTGCACCACGGCGACGTGTGAATCGGTCTCGGTTTGAACGCCGGATTCGATGTCGGGAGTGAAGTCCGCCGCGATTCGATTGGGAGCGGCGGTGATTTCGACGGCGGCGTTCGATGTCGCCGGAGACGAATCGTTCGCAGATGGCTTCGCATCACGGCGAAAGACATTGATGTCGCGACCGCGCAACCACGAACGGCCGTTCGAGGCTTCGGCTTCTTCGTTAGCGGCCGCTGTCTTGGCGGGAGGGATCGCGCCAGTCGAAGACGACTTGAATGCAACGCGGGACGAGGAGTTTGCGGCGATGTCGTTTCCCGTCGATTCCTGCTGAGCGTCGTCTGCCTCCGCAGCCTGCGTGGCCTGCAACTGATCGTCGATCTGGTGAACGAGGTCGATCGGCCGGTCTTCGTCAGGCGTGAAGTCGAGTCGCGCGGTCTCCCCCAATTCCTGTGCCAGCTGCGCGGTCTGCTTGGCGTCGGTCAGTTGTCCGACATCGAACAGGCGTCGAGCACGGTTGAGCAACGAATCGACTCGCGCCCGCACTTCGTTCGAAGCCGTCACGGCGGGATTCACGGTCGTCGTGCGATGCGCGTCTTCGTTCAGTGCGGCCTTCAGACGTTCGAGTTGATCGTCACCGTCGTCGGTCCCCGCTGAACCCGTTGAGTTGGCCGCCGCCAATTCGCGACGAGCCGCTTGTCGCTCATTCTCAGTCGGTGGCAAGGTGACTCGTCCGCCGCCATGAGCCGTCACCGAGCCGTTCGATGCGTCCTCCTTTGCCTGCGGTTTGCGTCGCATGTTGACGAGGCCGCTTGGTCTGAGCGTGTTCTCGTCTCGTACCGCTTCCTGCGGATCGGTCGCCGTGGCGATGTTCGCCGTGACAGAAGGCTCGTCCGGTTCCGCTGGCTCAACCGATTCGTCGCGCGTTCCCGGCCACCATGTTTGCGACACCGACGGCAGAAATTGAGTCATCGACCGGCGAGAGTTGCCGACGCAGCCGGTCAACAGGATGAACGGAAGCAGCGCGCCGATCAGCCACAGCCGCGCGACGACAGCACTGTGGCACAGCAATCCCCGATTCAGCGATGCGCGAGTGAAGGACACGGAGCGGACTCAACCACGGGCGGCATTCAGCAACAGAACGACAGGGCCGAGCCATCCTCAGACAGTCAGCCTGCCAACCGTATCGACCGGGTGGACTCTGCGGCTGAATCAAAAATGATTGAAGTTCCGTGAACGCCGTGCTGTCGGCAGAAGCGGCCGATTGGCAACGACGTGGCTCGTCCTCAAGCAAGCGACCCCACCGGGCTGGCCCCGGTGGCTCGCGGTTTTTTGCACGACTCGCTGTGCCGATTCGAGTGACTGAGCAAGTCGGGTGAATGAGCAAGTAGTGCAAAGACCTGATTCCACCGGGGCAAGCCCGGTGGGGTTCGCTTATTTGAGGACGAGTGAGGCGACCGGCAAGACTTGATTCGCCCGTAGGATGGACGCCTCGTCCGTCCTACCAACTGGGTGGCAACTCGGACGGACGAGGCGTCCATCCTACGAGGGGGGATGCGAACACTTGCCGGTCGCATCACACCGCCGCGCGTGAAACCACCGGCCCGCGCGCGGCGATCGCATGGTCGATGCGCGCGATCTGGTCCGGCGCGAGACTCCACGTCATCGCGGCGGCGTTGTCTCGAATCTGTTCCGGACGCTTGGCTCCGCACAGTGCGACCGTGATCCCCGCGCGTTGGATCGTCCAGTTCAACACAACCTGCGCGACAGTCGTTTCCGCTTCCAGTGCGATCGGACGGAGAGCGTCCAAGAAGTCTTGGTTCTTTTGCCACTCGTCCCCCTGGAACATCGGGTACTTGCGGCGACCGTCTTTCGGATCGAAGTGAAAGTCGCGCGGCAGCTTTCCCGCCAAGAAGCCCTTCATCAGCGGCCAGTAGATCATCACTGAGACGCCGTGTTCGACGCACCACGGCAACTGAGACGCTTCGATTTCACGCTGCAGCATGTTGTAGTGCGGCTGATAGGCGGCAAGTGGGCAGACGGCGTGAAACTCGGCGAGCTGTTCGCGACTCGCGTTGGAAAGCCCGACGCTGCGAATCTTACCTGCGTCGAGCAGTCGCCTCATCGCCGCCGCCGACTCCACCAGCGGCGTCTGCGGGTCGGGAGCGTGGAGATAAAAGAGGTCGATGCGATCCGTGTTCAGTCGGAGCAGACTTTCGTCGCACTGACGGAGCAAGGTCTCGGCCCGACCGTCCTTCACTTGGATGCCGTTCTCCCAGTGAATGCCGCCCTTGGTCGCAATGACCAGCTCGTCGCGACGATGACCCAACGCGCGGGCAATCAGGCGATCGCTCTCCCCGTGCAGGCCGTAGCAGTACGCGGAGTCCAAGAAATTGATGCCACTGTCCACCGCCGCTTGCAACGTGGCGAGGCTGTCCGCCTCGGTCACACTGAGGCTGGTGACACCGGCAATTGGCCAGCACCCCATCGCGATGGGCGTGACTCGAATCCCGGTGTTGGCGATTTCACGAAGTGGCAGAGTCATGAGTGTTTCCAAGTCTGTATGGCGTGAGTCACGACGAGCCTCGCTTGCCGTTCCTCACGGGGACTGTAGTCTGGCGACTCAGCGGCGACGCTGAATCGCACGGGGCTTTCGGGAGGAAATCATCTTGGCCAAGAAGCAAAGTCGTGAGGTGTTGGGCAAAGGCAAGTTTCTGAGGCTGGTTCGTGAGGGACGCTGGGAATTCGTCGAGCGGAGCAACGCGCGTGGAGCCGTCGCGGTGATCGCCGTCACCGACGCGCGGGAGTTTGTGCTGACCGATCAGTTCCGCCCGGCGGTCGGTTGCCGCGTGATCGACCTCCCGGCGGGACTCAACGGTGATATGCCCGGCCAACAGGATGAAGCCTTTGCGCTGTCGGCGCTGCGCGAACTGATCGAAGAGACCGGCTATCACGCCGAGCAACTCGAACATCTCGCCGACTGTCCCTCGTCGCCCGGTTTGACATCCGAGGTGATCTCATACTTCTTCGCGCGGGGTGTCAGCAAAGTCGAAGCGGGAGGCGGCGTCGAACACGAGCAGATCGAAGTCCACGCGCCGAAACTGAGGACAATCAAACGCTGGTTGGCCGAGCAAGTGGCAGTGGGAAAATTGATCGACCCGAAGGTCTACGCCGGGCTGTATTTCATTGCCGCCCAGCGCAGGTGACAGCCCTATTTGTTGGATTGAATCGTACTACTAGGTCTCGAAATCCTGTAGTACGACGCGCATTTCCGTCTTCCAAAAGTAGCCTTCATCGCTCCGCGTGAAGGAAGCCGAGTACAATTCCCGCGTCGATTGGCATCGGCCGCATCGGCTTCCCTATCGGCTTCCTTCACGCGGAGCGATGAAGGCTACTTTGGCTGCGGCTACGCCGCGTCGTTTCACCGCGTGGGCAACGCCCCGCGCGTCGAAGGCGGAACCGCGTTCCAAACCATTCGACGCGTGGGGCGTTGCCCACGCGGTGAAACGACCGTCCGCGATGTCCCGCCGTGATTAGCGCGCGGTGTGAGCGGCCCGCGCGATGCTCATGGCGTACTCGGCGATCCGCTGCATGACGGCGTCGGTGTTGGCTGCGTCACTGTTGGAGGCCAGTGCTTCGAGGTGTCGCACGATGGCCGAGCCAACGATCACGCCGTCGGCCAGTCCGCGCAGTTGTTCGACCTGATCGGGCTGACTGATTCCAAAGCCGACGGCCAGTGGGAGCGATGTCTGGCTGCGCAGTGACTTGAGCATGTCGGCCAGTTGCGGAGCCAGTTCAGCTCGCGCGCCGGTCGTTCCCGCCACAGCGATGCAGTACACGAAGCCGGTGGCGTTTTTGAGAATCCGCGCGGCGCGATCGACCGGCGTTGTCGGGGCCACAAGCTGGATGAGGTCCATCTCATGCCGAGCGGCCAGCGCCGCGAACTCAGTCGCTTCATCGCCCGGCAAATCGGGGACGATCAGGCCCGAGAAGCCTGCCTCGCGGGCCTGCATCACGAACGATTCGGTTCCCGTCCGAAAGATGATCGCGTACGAGACCATCGCGACGAGCGGGCAACTCACCGACGGACTGACCGCCGCAATGCCGCTGAAGATGTCCTTCAACTTCAGGTGCTTGTTGAGTGCCCGCGTGTACGAGCTTTGAATGACCGGGCCATCGGCGATGGGATCGCTGTACGGGAAGCCGACTTCGATGAGGTCCGCGCCCGCCTTCGCCAGCTCGCGGATCAAGCGGCCGGTCGTCGTCATGTTGGGATCGCCAGCAGCAATGAACGGCATGAACGCGAGCTGTCCCTGTTGGGCGCGTTGAGCAAACACATGGGCGATGCGCGAGGCTTGAGTCACGGATCAGGCTTTCTGGGAAGATTGTCTGGAGGTCTGCGAGCGGTATGACTGCTTGAAGTTGTGAGGCTGTCTTCGTTTAACCGCGTGGCACAAAGCAAGTCCTCCGAGCGGGGCGGCGTAAGCCCCCCGGTTCTTCCAATGAAGCAGGGCTAACGCCGAAGAACCGGGGGGCTTACGCCGCCCCGCTCGGAAATATCTCAGCTCAGACCGCGCGAGGCATCAGCGATGCCGCTGGGTGTCACACATTTTTTGAACTACTACAGCACTTGTCCGGTGAGCTGGGCGACTTCGTTCACATCTTTGTCGCCGCGTCCCGACAGGCAGACGACGATGACTTCCTCGGGCTTGCGGCGTTTCGCTTGTTCCAGCGCATAGGCGATCGCGTGGGAGCTTTCCAACGCGGGCAAGATTCCTTCCAAGCGAGCGACCTTGCCGACGGTCTCCAGTGCCTGGTTGTCGCGAATCTTGACGTACTTCACGCGGCCCGTGTCGTGCCAATAGCTGTGTTCAGGGCCAACGCCGGGATAGTCGAGTCCGGCGGAGATCGAGTGGACATCCATCGTCTGACCGTCCTCATCTTGCAGCACGTAGCTGTAGCTGCCGTGCAAGACGCCCTTCGTGCCGAAGCTGAGTGTGCTCGCGTGATCGCCCGCTTTGTCGCCGCGTCCGCCCGCTTCGACGCCGGTCAGTTCGACACCGACATCATCGACGAACGGATGGAACATCCCGGCCGAGTTCGAGCCGCCACCGACACACGCGACCACTTCATCCGGCAAGCGGCCGATCGTTTCGAGGCATTGTTGTCGCGCTTCGCGCCCGATCACCGATTGGAAGTCGCGGACGATCATCGGAAACGGATGCGGTCCCACGACCGAGCCGAGGATGTAATGCGTGTTCTCGACGGAGGCCATCCAGTCGCGCATCGCCTCGTTGATCGCATCGCGCAACGTCCGCGAACCGCTCGTGACCGGACGGACTTCGGCACCCATCGTCTTCATGATGAAGACGTTCAACTTTTGGCGGCGGATGTCTTCCTCACCCATGTAGACGACGCACGGCAAACCGAACCGGGCACAGGCCGTGGCCGTGGCGACACCGTGCTGACCGGCTCCCGTTTCAGCGATGACGCGCGTCTTGCCCATGCGCAGCGTCAGCAGTGCCTGACCGATCGTGTTGTTGATCTTGTGGGCACCCGTGTGGTTCAGGTCTTCCCGCTTGAAGAAGATGCGGGCACCACCGCACTCTGCGGACAGTCGCTCGGCAAAGTAGAGCGGGTTCGGACGACCGACGAAGGTTCGCAACATCTCGTTCAGGCGGCGATTGAACTCGGGGTCTTGCATCGCCCGCTGGTACTCGACGGTCAGCTCTTCGAGGGCGTGCATGAGCGTCTCGGGAACGAACCTGCGTCCGAACTCCCCAAACCGTCCCTCGGCATCGGGGACTTGAGAAGTGGCTCGACTTTGTGGCTGGGCATTCGGCATGGATTCGCTCGGTGAGGTCACGACCATTTTGGGGGAAGTCATTCGCGGGGCGGGATTATTGGAAGCGGTGAAACAATCTTCAACTCGTGTGAGTGAAACATCGGGGTCATCACCTTGTTTCGGTTCATCCGAGGTTTTTTGGGGGCACCTGTTTTGGAAAGACCCCCCTGTCGATTGCGTCTTCATCCTGAAAGGATCTCAGCCATTAGCCGGGGGTTGAGCGTCCGCGACACCCCCGGAAGAGTACCAACCACGGGATTTGCATCCTGAAGGGATGCCAGCACGGTTTCCTCTGGCTGGCGTCGGGAGCCTGCCAGCATCCCTTCAGGATGCAAATCCCATTTCGAGGACTCCCTACCGGGGGTGTCGCGGACGCTCAACCCCCGGCTAATTTCTGAAATCCCTTCGGGATGAAGACAACGGCTGATATCCGTTTCGCCCTAATCCAATCGCCCCTCATAACCTCGGATGAACCCTCACGTTTCGGGTTGGCGTGGCGTGGTGATCTGGACTGCGTGGAGTACAACTGGCACCGGAGTCGCGTTTCAAACTTGAGATCAGCAGTCACGGGATCAGCATGGCGTCGTTGCGATTGGATTTGCCGGTGCTTCAGAATTGGGACTGTCACAACTGTGGCGGTTGCTGCAAGCAGCATCTCATTGAGATCACCGATGACGAACGGAATCGCATCCTCGCGCAGGGTTGGACGGCGGCCGATGGCATTCCAGACAGTCAGCCGGTCGTCGAAAACATGAGCGGTTGGTTCGGTCGCCCGCAATGGCGGCTCAGTCATCAAGCGGATGGCGGATGCGTGTTCCTAGATGAACGGGGGCTGTGCCGCATTCATGCGAAGTTTGGCGAGGCGGCCAAACCGCTGGCGTGTCGCATCTATCCGTATGCCTTTCATCCGGCGGGCAAGTCGGTCGCGGTGAGCTTGCGGTTCAGTTGTCCTTCCGTCGTGAAGAACGCGGGCCGGACGATGACCGCGCAGCAGGCGGAGATTCGCCGGTTGGCCGAGTCCGTCGTGCCGAAAGATGTCGAAGAACGCCAGCCGCCGCAGATCAACGCGGCCGAGCGACTCGATTGGCGCGACTTTCATCAATGCGTCGAGGCACTCGACGGGACGCTGGCCGAAGCGGCCGGAACGCGAACGCCGCTCCTCGTTCGTCTGCTGCGCGCGGTCGAGTGGACGGGACTCGTAGGAATGTCAAAGTTCGACAAGCTGCGTGGCGAGCGGCTCGGTGATTTTCTCGACATCATTCAAGAGGCTGCTCTTGCCGATGTCCCTGCGCTGCCGCAGACGCTTGAAGAACCGACGCGACTCGGCCGGTTGTACTTTCGATTGTTGGTGGCGCAGTACGCGCGAAAGGACACGGCCGCCGATCTGAAGGCGGGGTGGATTGGTCGCTGGCGGTTGTTGAGTGCGATCTGGAAGTTCTCGCGCGGGAAGGGCGATGCGCCGCCGTTGCAGCCAGCCTTCAAACCGGTTCCGTTCGCGACGCTCGAAGCGCCGTTCGGACCGCTCACTGCCGAACAGGATGAAATCCTGACACGCTACTTGCGAGTGAAAGTGCAGGGGCTGCACTTTTGTGGCCCAGCCTATTACGACGTGCCGTTCGTCGAGGGCTTTCACAGTTTGGCACTGGTCATCCCCGTGACATTGTGGCTCGCGCGCTGGCTGGCCGCGTCATCCGGTCGGTCGCTGTGGACGACCGACGATGTGATCCAAGCTCTGACAATCGCCGACCACCATCACGGGTATTCGCCTGCCCTCGGTCAATACGCCGCGCGCCGCCGCGTCCACATGTTGACCGCTGCGGGTGATCTCCCGCGCCTGATCACTTGGTACGGGCGATGAGGTTGCGGCTTGAGGGCCATCGCTTCTTCGTTCACGTTGACCTGCGGAGCGACTGCCCGAAGTCCGGATATTCCTTGCACGGGCAAGACTGCTTCGTTTAACCGCGTGGGCAACGCCCCGCGCGAATGCGGCAAAACGGCTTCCAACGTCGCTCGACGCGCGGGGCGTTGC
>JAYSQC010000603.1:0-10344 GCA_043721755.1 Schlesneria sp. | reverse complement strand
TGCGGCAATGGATTGCCGCTTTCTGTTCTGGATTTGGTTTCGCTGCGTGATGGACACAGTCGTCTTCGAGGTCTCCCGAAACAAGGTGATCAAAGTCAGGGAAAAGAAAGCGGTGATGAATCCCCGCACTCCAAAACTGGCGACGGTCGATCTGAGATGTGTCGAGACCACCGGGCTGGCCCCGGTGGATTCAGGTCTTTGCACTACTTTCCCCGTCATTCAAATCGACGAAGGAAGAACAGAAAACAACTAGTGCAAAAACCCGCGAGCCACCGGGGCCAGCCCAGTGGGGTCGCAAGTTCAACGCCGATTGCCTCACGCTTCTCAACCCTGTCCGCGTCCCCTCATTCCGGCGAAAAGGTTTCCTGATGTCGCTTCCACTGCGAACCCTGACCGGTCTGATCCTGGGTTGCCTGCTGTTCACTTCGTCGGGCTGTGCCACATTGAAGATGCCATTTGGTAAAGACCGGATGCAAACGGCGACGGCTCACAATCCGGTCACGCAAGTCATCTGCATCTGGCAACCTTCCGAGGGACGCGATTCCAGCGGAATGCCTTGTCGGGGCTTTGCCGGTCAGATTCTGTTTCTGGCGGGTCGCAATTCGCTCCCGGTCATGGTCGAAGGTGATGTCCGCATCTACCTCTTCGACGATCAGGGAACAGACGAAGAACAGACGAAGCCGATCCACCAATACGACTTCGATTCTGGCTCTTGGGCACCGCACCTGACGAAGGGGACGCTTGGCCCGACTTACAGCGTGTTTGTTCCGTATACACGTCGCGGCACCTACGAAGCCAAGTGCGCGTTACGAGTGCGGTTGAAGCCGAGTGATGAGCCTGCCGTCTTCTCTGACATGGCGATGGTTCCTTTGGACGGTCGCCCGAAAAAAGCCAGTGACACCGCGAGCCAACTCCCTTCGGCTGTGGAAGTGAAAGCGGCGGACGAAGTCGTCTCGCAAGCACTGCGTCGCACCACAACGATCTCGATGGCGGGTGAGACGATGAAACCAACTGCGACCGGAATTCAAACGGCCGCAGCGGGATCGCCTGCGCTGCGCGATGAAACACCGGGCCGCGTGCAACTCGCCAATTTTGAAGAAGGGCAGGAATCGAGTGACCCGAGTACGCAGCGGATCGAGCAACTCGAACACCTCGTTCAACAGCTGCTCGAACAGCAGAACGGCTCAACAACCGAACAGGCCAAGCGTGCCTCACGGCGCGTGACACCGGCATCGGCAACTGTCGCACCTCGCCCAGCGAACTCAGTCCCGAAGCGACTCGCCGAAGAAGCGACCCAGCATCCTCTCAGCGACTTCGACGACGACGCGCCGCAACCGATCCGTGTCGCTGCCCGGCCGCGCCGCGAGACCCACTCGAATCACCCGCTCGCCGCTCTCGATGACGAGTTGGCGGACGAGAGTCCTTCGCTCAAGGAACAGGCAGCACGCCCCACGCGATCACTTCGCGAGGCGGCGACTCGCCCCACGCGAACGATCCGCGCCTCCGAGTCCGCACCCTCCGCAGCGAAGTCGTGGACCGACACCTTCGATCCGGTGGACACCTCGAACGGCGAGTAATAAGGCGAGCGGCAGGAGATCGTTTCCCCGTAGGATGGACGCCTCGTCCGTCCGAACTTGCCCAGAAGAACCGGACGGACGGGGGCGTCCATCCTACAGTTGCGAGTACGCGAACTCTTACCACCCACCCCAGCCACACGCCCGTCGTCTGTTGCCGTACTTGTCTCAGACGGGCAAGAAGAGTGCCCGTCCTACCTCACTGGTCACGTTTATCGACGATCACTTCTCGACGACCCAGATGTTGCGGAACTGGATCGGGTTGCCGTGGTCTTGCAGATGGATCGGTCCGGGGTCTTTCCCCTCACTGACGGGAGCCGCCGTCGTCGATTTCGGCGCGGCCACGTCGTTGTGAATCACCACGCCGTTGTGCTTGACCGTGAGGCGGGCGTCGGCGGACTTCTGGCCCGCGTCATCGTACTTGGCGGCGGTGAAGTCGATGTCGTAGGTCTGCCACGACAGCGGCGGGAAGCACATGTTCACTTCGGGCTTCTTGATCGAGTAGATGCCGCCGCATTCGTTGTGTTCACCGGAGAGACCGAACGAGTCGAGAATCTGCACTTCGTAACGTCCCTGCGCGTAGCAGCCGCTGTTGGCGCGTCCCTGACCGCGCGCGGTCGGCATGTAGCTCAGCAGGAACTCGAGGTGCATCGAATAACTCTGGAACTTCTGCCTGCTGGTGACACCCTGCACGAGCAGATTGCCGTCGAGTTTGCCTCCTTGAAAGCTGTCGAGGGTGGAGCCATCGAACAGGACGACCGCACCTTGAGGCGGCTTCTGGCCGAGCGTCGGGCTGGTCCGCGCTACCTTTTTCAGCTCGCCCAGTTTTGCTCCGTCGTTGGTCTGAATGACCGCGACACCCTCCTTGATGTGAACGGTCGCTTCACTCCCGGTGATCGTGAGCGTGCCGTTGCTCACCTCCCCGTCCGCCTCTTTCTTTTCCTGTCCGTCCCAACCGTCGCCGGGCAGTCCACCGATGTGCCCAACGGCATGAAACTTCCCGCCACCGAGCGCGATCACTTGGACACCCACCTTCGTAGTCGCGCCGTCCACTTCCACGGCCCCGGCGTATTCACCTTGAAACGCGAAGTCCGCATCCGCTTGCTTCGCATCCAAAGCTGGAGCAGCGGCTTGAGCGTGCAGCAACGACGCGGAACACAACAGCGACAGGGAGAGACTCGACCAGAACATCAGACGGCGCATGAAAGGGACTCCACAACAGGGACATCGAAACAACAGCAAACGGAAATCCAGCAGGCACCTCACCGCAACATCGAGCCTGCCAAACGGACGTGGCTCGCCGGGCCTTCGGCGAGCCACATTGAAGACCCGTAGGATGGACGCCTCGTCCGTCCGTTCCCAACCGAGTTTCGCTCGGACGAGGCGTCCAAGCTACGGCTTTAAGGAGCGGGGCCGCAATAACTTCCCGATCAGCCGCAGGGCGCTAGCCCCGGTTTGTGTCGTCCAAACCGGGGCTAGCGCCCTGCGGCTGATGGCAGCCTGCATCACTTCGGGAAGTTATTGCGGCCCCGTTCCAAGCTGGGCCACCCCGCAAAGACGCTCCAACCTCTGCCACCCCACGTCATCCCCAAAACGAAAATTTGACTAGGCGGCCGCCTAACAATTGCCGATTTTGATATACTCGCCTCACGAGCAATCCAATGCTGTTTCAGTCCGGTCCCGCGAGCCTTCTTACGAAAGGGATGACCATGCGCCTCAAACACACGATCGTTTATCTGCCGCTGCTGATTCTGCCGCTGCTGTTACTGATGGGCTACGACGACACGGTCGCCGACTCGCGGGTCACCGACGCCACCGCGTCGAATTTGATTCAGGCACCATCCTACGTCGAAGTGCCGGACTCCAATCCGGCGCTCATGGAGGTGATGCAATCTGTCACACAAATTCAAATCCGTAGACCGAGGGGCCGACATGTGGAAGTCGATGCTGTCACGGGATTGAAATCACGAGACGTTCAAGACGAAACCACGTATTGCATGGGAACCGTCATCCACTACAAGGGTCGGCCATTTGTCATCACCGCCGCGCATTGCCTGGTCTCATCGTGCATCAACAATGATGCGAGTCAACCTGGCTTCGACCCGAACACGAACGGCGTCTACAACAAGCCACCCACGCTGAGTGGCATCAAGATTCCGAGTCAGCCTCAGGTGGCGAGAAAGTCCAGTTCCACAGCCACCAGTCGGACGTTTCCCACGCTGGATGCGTTCGATTGGGAAGATCCCACCCAGGTGTTGGTTGCCCGAGACGTGGAATTTGTCAGCGGGACAATCCCCGGTGCTCCGGGCAATTCCTTTACGGGCACTCTCCAGCAGCGATTTGCCGACGCCGACTCAGGCACGACCCTGTTTGCCAAGGGTGGCATCAAGGCCGCCAACGGGCTGTTGACGACGATGGATATTGCCGTGATCGACTTTGGCCCGGACGTGGCCTCACAGGCTGGCCGGCCAGCGTATCCGATGGTCAGTCTTCCGGAGGCGGATTTTCAAACGCACAAATTGCTGGTTGGCGATACGCAGTCCGTCTCGGAACCTGCTGGTCGATTCATGGGCATCGCTTTTTCGGACCATACAGCGGCAGACGGTCGTCAGCACTTTCGGAAGTCATTCCGGCCAATCAATCACGCCGAGTGCTTGGCGGTTCAACCGGGCAAACCGTCCGCCCGTGATTGTGCCTTGGGGATTCCTGTCCCCTTTGCGAATGGCGACTCGGATCGCTCAGGCAGCTTTTTGATGTCGCTGGGATTCGGCCGCGGCGCAGGGCAAAGTGGTGCGCCAGTGTTTGAAGAGATTCCGGTTCCAAGCGGATTCACGTATCAACTCGCTGGCATTGCGAGTGTGGCTGAGACGGCCGATGACTCCAGTTCATCGGGTCTCGTGACCGGACATCTTGGGGCCACAACGGGCACGTACACGGCGATGAAGCCAGCGTTAATCCATACCGCGTTGGCGAAGATCGTGGGTCGATCCGTGTCCGGATTCCCTGCCAACATTCCCAAAACACCGGCCGGAGCGGATGTTGATCTTTGGTTTCCCGTTCCGGTAGGTCGTTTTACCGGCCAGGCGAACGAAAATTGCTTTATTTCTGTTTCGATAAGCGCTCCGACCTTGGTGTCCAACTCTACGACCATCCTCTGGAAGCCACTGACGAAGTCTGACGGCGTAACAAAGGTTGCCTCTCAAGTCGCTGGCGAACCCTTAATGGCCATTGCCACGGACGGCCGCGGCCAACGTAAGGCCACTTGGAAGGCTCCCTCACTCGCCTATGGGTATTACAGGATTGACATCCAATTTCCCAAAAACATCAACAGCAGCAGTAGCCTCCAACTGGATTATGAGACCAACCCCCTGAGGGTGAAAACGGTCAAAGGCAGCAAAGTCATCACTATCCTGCCCGAAGGCTCACCGACTTTTAACCTCGGCGCGTACTCCGGCAATGAGATTGCTCTGGGAAGCCCGGTGAAAGGGATTGGAATCCCCGCCGGAGCCACCGTTACGATTGTCCCGGCCACGCGCACGTCGTCGACCTTTACCATGAGTGTCGCAGCCACAGCGACCAGCGTCTCGACCGGGACGCCCATGATTGTGACACACACGTTTCGAAATCGTGTGGACCAAAAGACGGGATATAGCCTCGGCGGCGTGGATGCATTTATGAATGTGACGCAACTCATGCTGCCCTTTAAGCGACCGGCCACGACGGGTGCAAACTGGGAAGCGGCAGTCTGGGTCCCAGCCTTAGCGAATACAATCAGTCCAGGCAGCTTGACACTCATCATGCATGACAAAGGCTCACCCCCGGGAGCACGGATGGCTGCCGACATAGTGATATTTACTGCTGTGGGCGGACTGAAATAAGGCGGGGTGGCGCGGCGGGGTGGCCGGGTCTGGAGTCGCTTTGGACGAAGCCCCGGTGATGGCGCCGGGTGCCACTGGCGAGGGGCTTCGCAGGGTGGCAGGGTGGCCCGGCTTGCTTCAAGCCGGGTGCGCCAGCACAAGAAACTTTGGGTTGACGTTCTGTGGAGTGGAACGCTCAATCTTGATTAACGTCCGTGCTGAAGTTTCCTGTGCTTCGCACCCAGCTTGAAGCAAGCTGGGCCACCCCGCGAATGGCTTCGGAGCGAGGTGGCGTTCGATCACTCCAATGTCACATTGAGCGAGCCATAGTCCACGACCAATCGATGTCCCCGCATCAGGCCGACGCCCATCAAAGTCGTTTGGCCCTCGCCAGCGACGACCTCGATTTCGAGCGTTTCGCCAAACCAGTCGATCCATGCCACGAATGACTTCAGGCGTGAACTTCGACCATCGGCCAGAACGGCGCGGACCATCAGTCCCGGCTTCAGGCCCATGCGATCAATCTGCGAACGCGGCATCACCAGTTCGCCGGTGACGCCCGTATCGATCCAAACTTCGACAGGTGACGCCACGGCATCCGGCTCGAACCGGGACCGTGAGCAATGCCCGTCCCTGCAAATCGACGAGACCGTTCATCCGCCCATGCCTCCGATGTGAATGGCGGCGGTGTGACCCACACGGACGGCGAACGACAGACGGTCGGGAAAAGCCTTGCGAGCTTTCCGACCGGCCTCGCTGAGCGTTTCGCCCAAGAAGAACGTCCGTGAAACAGGCTCGATGGCGACAAAGGCGTGCGGATGAGTGGCTTCCAATGACGCCCGCAACTCCTGCTCGTAAAACTCGGTGGCTTGTTGCTCGATCTCATCGTCGGAAAGCTGATCTGTCATCTCGTGCTCCTAGGAAAGAAAGCATGCCGGGCCACCGACAACTAATTCTCAATACTCGTTCGCCGCCTCGTCGCTTTCGTCGAACTGCTGGAACTTCTTTTCGCTGACTTGGCGGATGCGGCGGTCGGTGACTTCTGGTTAGGAACTGGCTCGAATTAACTTCCCTATCAGCCGCAGGGCGCTAGCCCCGGTGTGGATGCCACAAAAACCGGGGCTAGCGCCCTGCGGCTGATAGCAGCCTGCTTCACTTCGGGAAGTTGTTTCGATCCAGTTCCTTAGCGGAAGGCCGGGATATCCACTGGCAGGCCGACGCGCATGAAGAAGCGGGCGAAGGCTTGGGAGAGGTGTTCGCGATAGGGCGGTAGCAGGCGCAGCCGCCGTTGTTGCGTCAGGATTCGTTTGCGGAGGAATGCCAGCGGCAGCGCAGAAATGCGGCGGAAATCGACCACACGAACTTCCAAAGCGGGTGCGTCGAAGAAATCGTTCGAGGCCAGCAAATGAACGCCGGGAAGGTTGCCGCGTCGAGCGTCTTCCAGTCCCCTGTTCGTTGCCAGATGGCCGTTCAGTTCGGATTGCCTCCAAACGGCGGCCATCAGGACTTCACTGACCTTCTCGCGACCGATCACCAAATCGCACGACTGCGATAACACGATCAGGTCACGCTCTTCCCATTGCAGCTTCCAGCGACCGTCCGCCGTCTCCGTTTCCGTCGCCACTGCGACCGGGCAACTCTCAATGATGTCGCCCTGCTCCAGATCGTTCCCTTCGACAATGTCGTACCACGGATACCGCTTCGTCATGTCGCTCATGAGGCTTTCCTCACGTGGGGATCGTCCAGCGGAATCGGACGCCCGCGTCCCACAAACTCGGCATCCGCTTCCACGGTTCCGGAGGGGCGTTGTGGCTTGATTTCAATGCAAAAGTCCCAGTCGAGGATTTCCGGAGCCTCACCATTGGGCTCCACGCCAGCAGCGTGCGGCATCTGAGATTTCACCGTCGAGGCGTTGGCATTCGTGTCACTTCGATTTTCCATGACTCGACTCCTTGGATCAGCAACCCAGCCAGTGCACCAAAAGCCGATACTGGAATGTTTCAGGCCATGATCGTGAGAGACTTGTACGAACACCTTGGGAAACGAGTCAATCCGAAGGCGCGTCTTTCAATACTCGTTCGCCGGGTGCCACTGGCGAGGGGCTTCGCTCGCCAGTGGCTTTGAAGAACACTGGCGGCTCAAAGCTGCCGCCAGTGGCACCCAAGATTCTCAATACTCGTTCGCCGCCTCACCGCTTTCGTCGAACTGTTGGAACTTCTTCTCGCTGACTTGGCGGATGCGGCGTTCGGTGACTTCTTGTTGCAGCTTGGCGATGGCGTCGGCGATCGGCATCGCACCGAGGTCACCATCAATGCGGTCGCGGACGCTGACGGTGTTGTTCTCTTGGTCCTTGCCGCCGACGACCAGCATGTAGGGGATCAGTTCGAGTTGGGCGTCGCGGACCTTGGCGTTGATCTTGGTGCCGCGCAGGTCGCTCGTCACGCGGAAGCCTGCGGCGCGGAACTGGCTCTCGACCTGCTTGGCATAGTCCTCGAACTTGTCGCTGATCGACATGACGCGGAGTTGTTCGGGGGCCAGCCACAACGGGAAGGCACCGGCGAAGTGTTCGATCAACATGCCGGTGAACCGCTCCATCGAACCGAACGGCGCGCGGTGGATCATCACGGGGCGATGAGCCGCATTGTCGGCTCCGATGTATTCGAGCTGGAATCGCTTCGGCAGATTGAAGTCGAGCTGGACGGTGCCGAGCTGCCACTCACGGCCGATGCAGTCGCGGACCATGAAATCGACCTTCGGCCCGTAGAACGCGGCCTCACCCTCGCACTCGATGAACGACATCTCCTTGTCCTTCAAGACCTGTCGCAACGCGTTTTGAGCGTTCTCCCAATCGTCGTCCGAGCCGACGTATTTCGATTTGTCCTGCGAGTCTCGACACGACAACTGCACGCGATAATCGGTCAGGCCGACGCTGGCGAGAACGAACTTCACCAGCTCGATGGTCGCCTTGAACTCTTCCATCACCTGCTCGGGCGTGACGAACAGATGGGCGTCGTCCTGGGTGAGACCCCGCACGCGGAGCATCCCGTTCAGCTCGCCCGATTGCTCGTGGCGATAGACCGTCCCGAACTCGGCCAGCCGCACGGGGAGGTCGCGATAGCTGCGGTGCTGAGCCTTGTAGATTTGCACATGGTGCGGGCAGTTCATCGGTTTGAGCAGGTAGCGTTCCTGCGGCTTCTCCCACACGCGGAGGAAGTCTTTGCGAGCCTCGGGCGAACCGCTGCTCGGGAAGTCGGACAGCTCCACTCCCATCAGCTTCGCCGAGGCAGCCAGCTTCTGCTCGTCGTCGCTCGTGAATGGAACGCCGTCTTTCATGAGGGCGTCGAGTCGCCGAATCCAGTAATCGACGAGCTGCCCTCCCTCGTGACCGAAGATCGGCGCGAACTGGCTGTCGCGGTAATAGGGAAAGTGTCCGCTGGTCTCGTACATCTCGACGCGGCCGATGTGCGGCGAATACACGGGTTGGTACCCGCGCGCCAACAGCTCCTTCTTGATGAAGTCTTCGAGGATCGAGCGAATGGTCGCCCCCTTGGGTAGCCACAGACACAGCCCCTGCCCCACCTCCTGACTGATCGCGAACAGGTTGAGCTGCTTCCCCAGCACACGATGATCCCGCCGCTTGGCCTCGTTGACTTGATCGAGATATCCGTCCAAGTCCTTCTGCGAAAACCACGCGGTCCCGTACAGCCGCTGAAGCTGCTTCCCCGACGCATCGCCCTTCCAATAGGCTCCCGCGACGGACAAGAGTTTGAACGCTTTGACCCGTTTCGCATCCGGCACATGCGGCCCGCGGCAGAGATCGACGAACTCGCCCTGCCGATAGAAGCTGACGGTCGGATGAGTCGCCAGCCCGGTGTTGATGTGCTCAACCTTCAGCTTCTGCGACATGCCATCGACGAGCTTCACGGCCTCATCCCGGTCACAGATGAACCGCTCGAACGGCTCCGCCGCATCGACGATCGTCTGCATCTCCGCCTCAATGCGCGGGAAGTCGTCTTCACAGATTTTGTGGTCGCAGGCGATGTCGTAATAGAACCCCTGCCCGGTCGTCGGACCAAAGGCCAACTCAACGCCGGGCCACAATCGCATGACGGCCCGCGCCATGATGTGCGCACACGAATGCCGCATGATCCCCAGCGAAGCCGCATCTTTCTCCGTGAGCAATTGAACAGGAACGGGTCGCTCGGCGGTGGCCTCGGCCAACGGACGCATCAGATCGACGACGGTCTCTCCCACCTTCGCCCCGATCGCCGCCGATGCGAGTCTTGGGCTGATGGCCATCGCGACATCAAGTGCCGTCGCCTGGTCGGGATGCTCAACAACAGAACCATCGGGCAGGCGAATGGACAACATGGCGTCGCGACATCCTGAAAGCGGAAAACCGTTGGAAACAAGGCCGTTACGAAGGGCCGGTCGGTTTATAGGGGCTGCCCAAAACACCGTCAACCAGCCTCGTCACGACCGGTACCAGCCACATCGAAAGGGACTTCAGTCACTGCCGAACAGTCCGCAAACGCTGAATCTCGAACCCTGACTTGACCGAGTCGGATACGTCTCCTATCGTCTCGGCCCGTTGGCTGGCGAGAATTGTAAACAGCATGCCAACCACCATCATTCGGACGATTAGCTCAGTTGGTTAGAGCGCCACGTTGACATCGTGGAGGTCGTTGGTTCGAGTCCAATATCGTCCAATCCGGTTTTTCGTACCACTAGGCAAGTCGATGTAAACCCCTGCAACGCAGGGGTTTCTTCGTTTGTGGCCTCAACCGCTTGCGGGGCGTTTCCGGGCCTTGGAAGGCCGTTCTGCATACAGGAACGCATACAATCTTCCCCGACGGCTGTGGCGTGATGTTCGTCCGTGGTCTTGAGATAGAACTCGCGGGCGACGGCTTTGC
>JAYSQC010000602.1:0-7603 GCA_043721755.1 Schlesneria sp. | reverse complement strand
TGATCATCAATTCCGGGTCGATCACTTCACGCAGGGCCTCGATCAGCGCGCCGTCATCGACGGTCGATTCGCTCGCGTCGGCTTCCGCCTGCGTCGCGCATGCGCCGGTGGGAGACGAGGACTCACAACACGAGCTGCTGGCGGTGGGAGCGATCTCCAACCCGGCGGTCATCGGCGCAACGATCGCGCTCGTCGCGGCGGGAGTCGTCGAGCAGCAGCCGGAGTCGTGATCATGATCGTGTTTATGATCGTGTTCATGATCGTGATGGGACTGAGTCTGCGGGGCGGCGTCATGGCTGCCACTGGCTGCCGAGACGGCAGCGACGGGCAGCACTGTGGGAGATGCTTCTGGGACGACGGTGTCAGTGGACATGGTGGGCCTCGTGGAATCGGATCGATCTGTGCTGGGACGAGCGGCTCGCGCGGGACGGACCCAGGATTTCTTGTTCTCGGTCATCGTGCTGCCTGAGGAATGTGGGGCAGGTTTGTAACCTGCGTGTGAATCGGGAAGCCCCCCAGTCCGCGAATGAAGCCTCTGTCCGCGAATGAAGGAAGAGGGGCGGGCAGGTTACAAACCTACCCCACGTCAGTCGCGTGCCCTGACGAAGACACCGCCGTCGCGGACTTGGACTTCAAACGTTTCGATCGGTTGGACGGCGGGCATGCACAGCGGAGCGCCCGTCCGCAGGCTGAACTTCGCTCCATGACGCGGACAGGTGATCGAGCAGTCTCCGCCGACGGGACCGTTCGTCAATGGCTGGCCATCGTGCGAACAGACATCTTCCACCGCGAAGAACTCATCCCCGATACGGATCAGCAGGGAGGGAATGTCCTCGACCAAAATGGAGATTCGTCCACCGGCAGGGACTTCGTCAACAGCGGCAACTCGTTCAAACTCGGACATGCGGGGCGGGCTTTCTCGGTCATCAGTCGATGGGTTGGCGATCAGTTTCTTGAATGAGGACACCGGGGGTTCATCGACGGTCGTCGGCAATAGCAAGGAGTGTTGTCAGAGACAATTCAAAACCGGGCAGCAACAATGACCGGTAGGACTCGTCCTCCGTCAGGACACGTTGTGATCCGTCGGCAAATGAAACGGTCATCGTGCGACGAAAGCGGTCGATGATCCAATACTCTCGGACACCTGCCTCACGGTATTCGAGCCGTTTCGTTTCGTAGTCTCGCACCCGGTCTCGCTTGGACTTTGATACGAATTCGATGGCGATGGCGGGCGGGTCGAGCTTGTAGTCGGGTCGCCGCCCGAGTCCAACCCAAATCACACGGTCGGCACGGCGACGCGACCCGTCGGCGAGATAGACATATCGCTCAGGCAGTGTGTCGTCGATCACTCGGTGAGACGGATGCTGGTGTTGATAGAGTCGCAACAAGAAGGCAAGTTCATCGTTTGGACGGGCTTCACCTTCGGCGGGAATCGGGCTCACGATGACGACTCCGTGAATCAGTTCGTAGCGGTAGGCAGGATCCCAGCGTGTGATGGCGTCGAACTCTTCGGGCGGGAGTTCCATCCCGTTCGAGCGGCGACTGAGTCGGATCGGTTTCGTTTCGACGAGGCTCATTGAGGCACTTCAGTTCTGGGCATGATTCACTTCGCGGTCGCAAACAATCTGAAGAGCCCCTCACCCTAACCCTCTCCCCGCAAGGCCGGGGCGAGGGGACAAGGCGGTTGCCATGAAAGTTATTTCGTCATTCGTTCTGCTGCTCGCGGCCGTCACGGTGTTTGCGAGCGACTCGCCGCCGATGGAGACTCATCAGGTGCTCTACCTCGCCGATGCCGGGGTCGTGGTGTTGCGGTTGTCGGTGGTGGTGGAGGGCGAGGGGCCGAAGCAGTGCCATGAGAAGTTTGTGGACTCAGTGCTGAAGCAGAACGGATGGCCCTGCTTCGGGTTCCCAATCACGGAAGATGTGCCACTGCTCGTCGGCTTTGGGACGAACAGTGCCGATGGTGCGGTTGGTGGTGGTTTACACTGCTTCTCCGCAGACTCCGAAACAGTGGCACCTCTGCGCGTCGTGCTTGGCTCACGGCTTCTTCGGGGGCAACTGATAGCCTGCGCGGTTGAGTTGGATGCGATAGAGGCTCGAACCGGCGGTGATGTAGAGCGTTTTGGCAGAGGCTCCGCGACCGAAGCCGACGTTGGTGGGGACTTCGGTTTTGATGTAGGCCAGTTCCTTGCCTTCGGGCGAGTACACGCAGATGCCGGGACGGTTCTCGGCGCGAACGGCCACGTACAGATTGCCGTCCTGATCGACGACCAGTCCGTCGGGGCCATCGAACGGCGCGTAATCGACGAGCGTCTTGCGGAACTTGGCTGTTCCATCGGCGGCGAGGTCATAAGCCATCAGCGCCATGAAGCCCTTGCGCAGCGGAACGTCCACTTTGTCGGCCTGCTTTGGTGCATTGGCGTCACCCGTGCTCAGCCGCTCAAACCCGCTTGCACCGTTGTCGTTGCTGACGACGTACAGCGTTTTCTGGTCGGGTGAGATCGCGACGCCATTCGGCTTGCCAGCGTCGGTGATAATGCGGTGGACGGTGCCATTTGTGTCGATCCGATAGACCGCCATGACGGGCTGGTCGAGGGACTCGTACCCGAGATAACGCGGGTCGCTGAAGTAGATGCGACCCTGCTCGTCGATCGTGATGTCGTTGCACGAGTTGAAGGGGCGACCTTCAAACAGTCCCGCCACGATATAGCTCTTGCCGGTCGTCATGTCGGTTCGCACGATTCGTCGCCCACCGTAATCGGCTCCCTCGGCGATCAGCATGTTTCCCGCCGCATCGAACTTGATGCCGTTCGACATGCCACTGGGTGAGCGAAAGATCGAAGTCTTCTTCGTGGCGGGATCAAACTTCCAAATGTGCCCGGCCTCGATGGCCCCATTCTGATCGCGCGACTTGTGTGAGAACGTGATCTCACTGAAGTAAACCAGCCCATCGGGTGCGACACAGACACCCTCGGTCAGCACGTTGGCCTCAAACAACTTCTCCACCACCGCGCCCGCCGGAACGATCGGTTCAGCAGCAATGAGTCGATGGCCGTGAGACAGCAGCGTCGAACCGGCCACAGCGAGGCCAACGAAGGAGGTACGAATCCAAGAGCGAGTCAGCATGAGGAGTCCTTTGGAAAACGAGGGGTTGGTGAGGTGATTCAACCGGTGAGACGACGCAGTCCTACCTGCGAAGAACTTATACCCAGCGCGAAACGGAAAGACACTTTTGACGAAGTCGCTCGTCTGGCTTTCCCGTGGTCCAACAGCGCGGCTACTCTGAAACATAAATCGTTTGCGTTCCTGACCGATCTCTCCATTGCGCACGACCCCGAATGAACATCACGTCTGACGATGACTCGACACTCTTGATCGGCGTGCGGCGCGGTGAGGCGGCGGCGTGGGAGCGGCTGATTGCGCGGTACGAAGGGCGGCTGGTGGCGTTTGTCGAGCCGAGGCTGAACGACCGCGCGGCGGCGGAGGATGTTGTGCAGGAGACGTTCCTCGGGTTCCTCACGTCACTGCCAAACTATGACGACCAGACGCCGTTGGAGTCGTTCCTGTTCGCGATCGCGGCTCACAAACTGACGGACGCCTTGCGCCGCAAAGGGCGTCGCCCCGCCTTGTCACTCGTGCTGCGCGACGACTCGACCAGCGGCAGCTCGGCCTACGCAACCGGTGCGGCGCAACGCGAACCGGCGGGGCGCGAGCGTCCGGCGTCGAGCCTCGCCCGCAGCGGCGAACGCCACGCGATCGAGGAGCGGGTTCTAGGCGACTGTTTGCGCGGACTCATTCAATCGTGGTTCAGCCGGGGTGAATTCGAGCGATTGCAGTGCGCTGAGTTGCTCTTTGTCCTCGGCTGGTCCAACAAAGACGTTGCCGCGCGAATGCAACTCAGCGAGCAGGCCGTGGCGAACCACAAGAGCTTCGTGGTCGGCAAGCTCAAAGCGGCCGCCGAAGCGGCGCGGCTGCGCGATGTGAACTGGGACGCGGTGGCGGGAGACCAACCGTAGGGCCTATGCGACTCGCAAAGACGGAAACGTGCTTCGCGGTTAGACTTCTTCGGGTTTGAAACTTGACTCATTGAGGCAAGTTTTCGTTTTTGCCTTCAATGTCGCCTTCATCGCTCCGCGTGAAGACAGCCGGGCGCGAGTTCAACGCGGATTGTTCAATTCACCACTCCACTGGCTCGGCTCTCTTCACGCGGAGCGATGAAGGCTACTTTGGTCTGAGGCGAAGCCCTCGCTGGACTCTTCGCTCTCCGTTGAGGAGCACTTCGGTCATGGTCGATTTCCCGCCACTCGAACGATTCACGCGGCCAATGCGCCGGCTTGGGAGACGCGGCTGCGTGGTTGCACTCGTGCTGTGCGGCTTCGTGGTGGGGACTCACGCCACGAGTGCCGACGAATCGCACGCGCGGTACTTCGATCAGCTTCGTCGGCGCGGGTTGTTCTCGCTGGCCGAGGGCTACGCACTCGCGCGGCTGGCCGAGTCCCCGACGCCACTCGCACGGCGCACGGAACTGGTGATCGAGCTGTCTCGCACGCTGGCGGAACATGCCGAGTTCGCGTCGCACGAGCAGCAAGCCGAGCTATGGAAGCGGGCCGCGTCTGTCATCCACGAGGAACGGACACGCGAACCCAACAACCCGCGCGAAGTCTTGTTGGCGGCTCAGGCGGCGATGGCGATGGCAATGGAAGGAGCGTGGCTGACGGTTGAATGCGAGTTGCGACCGTTCGACGAACCACTGCTCGCGCGTTGCCGGACGGCTTGTTCGACCGGAATCACTCTGTTGCAAGAAGCCGAACGGCGACTGTTGGAATCGGGGAAAACGCCCTCGTCCGAGCATGGGCATCTGGGACGCGGCCCTTCGTCACACGAACTGCGGGTCGAGTTGCATCGCGTTCGATTCCAACTGGCGTTGTGTTTGAAGAATCGGGCCGAGCTGTCTTCCGCCGACGCGCGGAAAATCAGCGTGGATCTGATCGATGCCGAGCAGACGTTTCGCAAATTGATCGGCGTCGCGGATGAACCGATCTCGTCGCTGGCCAAACTGCGGCTGGCAAGTTGCTCGCGGCTGAAGGGGGATTGGGAGCGGGCGGACACGCTGTTGCTGGCCCTCGAAAAGAGTGAGCCGCGGCTCACGGACGCGCTGCTGGAAGAGTGGGTCGCCGAGCGGGCGCGGCTGATGCTGGCGCGACAACGGGGCGCGGATGCGGCCGAGTTGATCTTGCAGACGCGCGCGAAGCAGAAGCGATTGACCGGTGAGCTGTGGTACTTGCAGGTCCGCGCCTTGGCCTCGATGCGTGATGCGGCCTTGCAGAAGAAGGACGACAAACTGGCCGAGCAACTTCGGGAACAGGCCGAGATCACGCTCGAACGGAGCGATGAGCAAGCCGGGGGCTATTGGAGTCGGCGAAGTCGCCAAGCATGGGAATCGGTACGCACGGCGGAAAAGTACGGCCCGACGCTCGACGCGGCGATGCAACAGGCGCGCGCCGACTTCCTCGCGGGACGGATCGACGCGGCCTTGAAGGGCTATGCCACGGCCGAGCAGGCGGCACGAGCGGCGGGGCAAACGGAGGTGGCGATTGATCTCGGTTACACGCGGGCTTCGATCCTGCTCAACGAACGTCAGTTTGAACCGGCCGCAGCCGACTTCCTGAGACTGGCTCGCGAGTTTCCCGAACACGCGCGCGCTGCGTCCGCGCACCTCAACGCCGCGTACTGTTTGGGAAGACTCTATGACGGTAAGAAAACTCAAGCGCACCGCGAGGCGTACACCACCGCACTCGACCGCCATGTGGAACTCTTTGCGAATGACCCGTCCGTGGATGACGCGCGGTTCATGAAGGGGCAACTGGAGGAAAGTCGCTTGCAGGCGACCGCCGCACTGCCGCTCTACTTACAGGTCCGCGATGAGTCCCCGAAAGCCGATGAAGCTCACGCGGGAGCGGCCCGCTGCTACGAGGCGATTCTCTTGCGGATGCGTGAGCGAAAACTGGACATCACAGAATTGGAACGTGAAGCCGTGAAGACGCTCTCGCGCCACGCCGACGCCTTCCCTGAGTCGGTCGCAGAATGGTCCGTCCCGCAGGCCGAGGTCGCGCTGCATTTGTCTTCGCTGCTGATGCTGTCCGAGCCGCCGCGATTTGATCGGGCCGAGACTTGGCTCGGCAAAGTCCTCGCGCAGGCGGAGCTTGTCGCCGAAGCGGAGCGGAACGACACGAAAGCGGTGAAGGACGAACGCTGGCAACGGCTGCGTGTACGAGCGGCCGCGTTGTCTGTGGTCGCTCTCGCGGGAAGTGGCCGTCCGTTGGAAGCCGAACGAATGGTGCAATCACTCGCCGCAGCCTCACCGAATGATCTGCTGGCGATCGTCGAGCGACTTGCGCCCTTCGTCGCTTCCACGGATCGCCAGCAACGGCTGCAATTTGTCGAACTTCAACTGCGTGCGGCGAGTCGCCTGAACGAACAACGGGCCGCGTTGACGAAGCCGGAACAGGAGTCGCTCGATCAGTGCCTCGGCCGCGCGTACTTGGCGAGTGGACAACTCGCGAAGGGGGTCGAGTTGTACGGTCGCTTGGCCAGCGAGAATCCGAAGGATGCCGCTCGACAACGCGACCTCGCGCAGCAGTTGGACCCGTTCGACGACCGCCCGTGTCAGTCGCTCGCCCGTCAATGCTGGCGGCGCATTGAGGTCTCGACCAAACCGGGTTCGCCCGAGTGGCTACGCGCCCGACTCGGCCTGATCACCACGAGCAGCAAACTCGGCGAACAACTGCTCGCGCGCAAGCTGCTCGAAACCACCAAGGCACTCCACCCCACGCTGGGCGGTCTGGCGTTGCAACCGCAGTTCGAGGCGCTCGACCGGCAACTCAACAGCACTCTCAATTCCACTCAAGAGTAGCGTTGGCTCAACAGTCATTGTCGCAATCCGGTGAGCGGACCAGTGGTCGGACAACTTTAAGTTGTTCGGTTGCGTTGTTTAACCGCGTGGGCAACGCCCCGCGCGTCGAGCGACGTTCGAGTCTGTTCCCCATCCACGCGCGGGGCGTTGCCCACGCGGTTAAACGAGGTCAACCCCTCAAGATCAAGTTGGCGAACCACATAGGTCTGTCCGCGATCCGTCATAATGCCACACTCAGACAAGGAACCATAAAGCTGCGCCTGCTGGAACTCGCAACAGAATACAACTGATTCTGACGATTGCAACCGTAAATCTTAGATTGACGAGAGAATGTAGGGGGGTTGGGGTGTGGCGTCGCAACCGCGGACAATGTCATTGAACCGGCAAAAACAGCTTCATCCGAGGTTTTGGGGGGATTGCTGGTTCAGGGCGGATGTGTGCCGTCGTCAGTTTTCATCCCGCAGGGATCACAGCCATTCGCCGGGGGTTGAGCGTCCGCGACACCCATAAGCACCAACTTAAGGAACAGGGTCGCAATAACTTCCCGATCAGCCGCAGGGCGCTAGTGGTCGGACAATTTTAAGTTGTTCGGTTGCGTTGTTTAACCGCGTGGGCAACGCCCCGCGCGTCGAGCGACGTTCGAGTCTGTTCCCCATCAACGCGCGGGGCGTTGCCCACGCGGTTAAACGA
>JAYSQC010000601.1:0-7620 GCA_043721755.1 Schlesneria sp. | reverse complement strand
CCCAGTAACCCGCAGCGTAAGCGAGGGAAACAAAGGGAAACGCCTCTTGTCATCGCCCTCGCTTACGCTGCGGGTTAGTAAAGTCAGTGCCATTGGGCTGACGCCGCCCCGCTCAGAGGTTTCATCAAGGACCGCGCGAGGTACACACCTCACAGGATTCCCTCACCCCAATCGTCGTCAGGTTCTGTGGCGGGAGTGGTCGGCTCTGAGTCCGGTTTGATTGCGGCGGGGGCCGTTGCGGGAGCTGGCGGTGTGGCCATCGAGGGGGGCACTGGTCGAGTCGCGGCCGGTGGTGCGTTTGGTTCTTTTAATTCCCTTGGACGCGGTGGTGCCGAGGCTGGGCGCGGCGCGGCAGCGGCTTTGGGGCTGTCGTTCGGAACGGGGGCTTCGACCGATGATGGTCGCGGTTCCTCGGCCTTCGCCGGCTCACCGTAAGACCTGCGAGCGGGGGTGCGCGGGGCGGGGATCGTCGAAGGATGCGGCAACAGGACCGGCATGTCTTCGATGCCGAACACGGCCGAACGGACATCGGTTTCGTTGATCGGTTGGAACGGGCGCGGAGCGACGATCCGTTCGGTAATGATCGCCATGAAGACGCCGCCGTCGCGACACCCGCAAGTCATGGTCGTCACGTCGCCGAGTAGTTTGCGTTCGACACCACAGGCGGGACATTTCCAAGTCCGTCTGACATCGAGCGAAGTTTTGTAGCCGGGGCCTTTCATGGCGAGTCCTTGTGAGAGGGCAGTGGGGCGAGGCGGAGGCGCGTGATGTCACTTGATCCGCCGATTGTCCTACATGGTGTGCAGAAGTTGCGGGAGAGTGAGAAGTGATCAGTGCAAAGTGGGAAAGACCGGCGTGAGGAATCACTTTGTGCTTTGCACTGATCACTTCTCACTTCTGATGGGATTGGTACTCGCAAGCCCGCGATGAGCGGCTTCTCACCCCCACAGGCCCTTCGTTTCTTGGATCATTCCGGTCAGTCCGTAATCGGTCAGTTCGTTGGCAAACATGGGGACGATTCCCACCGGGGCGAGGTCCGCGATCAACCGGCCTTGCGGGGTGCGGCCTTTGATTTTCGAGACGAACAGATCGTGAAATTGGTAGTTGCCATCCTTGTCCAAACCGTAGGCTTCGGCGATGCGAGAGACCTTGCGTGAGCCGTCTTCCGAATAGCGCGCCAACTGCACGACGAGGTTAATGGCCGACGCGACCTGCGCCCGCGCGACGTAGACCGGCAGTTCGACTTCGCTCATCAGTGACAGTGTTTCGAGGCGGATCAGGGCGTCGCGCGGCGTCGTCGCGTGGACCGTCGTCAGGCTACCCGCGTGGCCGCTGATCATCGACTGAATCATGTCGAGCGCCTCACCGCTGCGGACTTCGCCGACGATGATGCGATCGGGCCGCATTCTCAGCGACGCTTTGAACAGGTCGCGGATCGACACGCCCCCGCGACCGTTCGCGTCCGGCGTCTGCATCTCCAAATAAAGAGTGTGCGGCTGAGCGAGTCGCAGCTCCGAACTGTCTTCAATCACGACGATCCGTTCGTCCGCGGGGATCGCCGTGGAGACCGCGTTGAGCAGCGAGGTCTTCCCGGTCCCGGTCCCTCCCGCGACGATGATGTTCTTCTTGAGGCGGACGCAGATTTCGAGAAACTCTTTCGCCGAGGCCGACATGCTGCCGAGACGGATCAGGTCGTCCATGCCGAAGATGTCGCGATTGAATTTGCGGATCGTGAAGTAAACCCCGCGCCGGGCACTCGGCGGCAGCACGACATGCACGCGCGAACCGTTTGGTAACCGGGCATCCATGATTGGCCGGTCGGCGTCGATCTCACGGTTCACGAACTGAGCGACATTGTGGACGGCGGACAGCAGCGCATCGGGACTCGGAAACGTGGCGTCTGTTCGTTCGAGTCGTCCGCGCCGTTCGATGTAAATCTCATTGAAACCGTTGATCATGATTTCGGAAACGGTGTCGTCTTCCAAGAACGGCCGGATGGGCGTGAGGAAGTAACCGACACTGGCTTCAAAGATGGAATCGCGCGACATGGCAAAGTGGACTTGGAGTGTGAGCTTCGGGAAGCAAGATGTCGCAGGCGACAGGGATGCAACGGCGGGCGGATTCTATAGGTCGCGCGGGCGAGCCGCCATGACAGGTGATCGGCCTGGCAGATTCCGGGTGCAGTCGCTCATTGGTGGTCACTTAAAAAAGACACTGTGAAACTAGGGCCTGGTGAAGGTAGCCCTGTCGCTCCGCGACAGGAGGCGCGATGAACCAAGAGCGTCGATCCGTCGAATCACCTCAAACCAACGCCAGTCGCCTGTCTGCGATCGCGCGTCCTGTCGCGGAGCGACAGGGCTACCACCAATGAGCGACTGCACCCCAGATTCCTCGCTGCGCTTGCGAACGCGCATCGCCTCTTCCAAAATGAAACCGCCTTGCGCGGGATGCTCTTCGTGTTGTCCCACTCTCCCACTCTTGCGGCGTTCGTCCACCATGCTGGCCAAGCTTTCGACCTATTCGCTGTTCGGGATTGATGCGCTGCCGGTGGATGTGGAGGTCGATATTTCGCCGGGAGCGTTACCGAAAACGATCCTCGTCGGACTGGCGGAAGCGGCCGTGCGCGAGAGTACACACCGTGTCGAGCGGGCACTGGTCAACAGCGGTTACGTGCGACCGATGGATCGCATCGTCATCAATCTGTCGCCAGCCGATCTCCCCAAAGATGCCGCGTCGTTTGATCTGCCGATCGCCCTCGGATTGCTCGTGGCCAGTGGTCAGTTGCACTCGGAATTGCTCGACCAGTTCGCGGCGGTGGGAGAGCTGGCGTTGGACGGTTCCGTGCGTCCGTCGAAGGGAACGCTGTCGATGGCGATTTCAGCGAAGGAACGCGGGCTGAAGGGTGTCGTGGTGCCGGTGGCCAACGCGCGTGAGGCGGCGGTCGTCGAGGAGGTCGATGTGATCCCGGTCGGCTCGTTGACCGAGGCCGTGGGATTCTTCAGCGGGCAGTTGGAGATTCCGCCTCAAGCCTTCAGTTGGTCCGAGGCGGTGGCCGAGTTCGGGCGGTACGTCATCGACTACTCGGATGTCAAAGGTCAGGAGATGGCGAAGCGCGCGGTGACGGTCGCCGCGGCGGGTGCTCACCACCTGCTGATGATCGGCTCGCCCGGCACCGGTAAGACGCTGCTCGCCCAACGCATGGCGACGATCATGCCGGAACTGGACCCCGAGGAGAGCGTGCAGACGACGCGCATCTACAGCGCGGTCGGGCGGCTGGAACCCGGTCAACCGCTGTTGTTGCAGCGCCCGTTTCGCTCGCCCCATCACACGATCAGCCAAGCGGGACTGGTCGGTGGTGGCAGCATGCCGACTCCCGGTGAAATTTCGCTCGCTCACAACGGCGTTTTGTTCCTCGACGAGTTGCCCGAGTTCAACCGCAGCACGCTCGAAGTCCTCCGTCAGCCGCTGGAGGAGGGGCAGGTCACGATCAGTCGCGCGATGGGGAGCCTCACGTTTCCGGCCAACTTCATGCTGGTGGCCGCGATGAATCCGTGTCCGTGCGGTTATCGAGGCGACCCGCGCCGTCAGTGCCATTGCAACCCGATGCAGATCGAGCGGTACACGTCGCGCATCAGCGGGCCGCTGCTCGATCGGCTCGACATCCACATCGAAGTCCCTCCCGTCCCGTTCCGCGAACTGTCCGATCAGACGACCGGCACGACGAGTGCGATGATGAAAGCCAGCGTCGTTGCCGCGCGCGAAGTCCAGCAGCGCCGCTTCGGCAAGGGTTCGCTCCGTTTGAACGGTCGCATGCTGCCGTCGCAGATTCGCAAATTCTGCAAGCTCGAACCCGATGCCGAATCGCTGCTGAAGTCGGCGATGGAAGAGATGGGCCTCTCCGCCCGTGCCCACGACAAAATTCTGCGCATCGGCCGCACGATCGCGGACCTCGAACAAAGCGACCAGATCACTGCGGCGCATCTCAGCGAAGCGATCAACTACCGGACTCTGGATCGCAATTGGAAGTGATCTCGTGGACCCACAAACGATGGGGGACGCAACATGAGATTGCGGAGTTGACCTCGTTTAACCGCGTGGGCAACGCCCCGCGCGTAGATGGGGGAACAGACTCGAACATCGCTTGACGCGCGGGGCGTTGCCCACGCGGTTAAACGACGCAGGGGGGGGCAATACAAAGTTGGCCGATCCCAATCGGCTACGCGAACTGGTTCCGGTTGCCTTAGAACGGAACAGGGCGCATCGCAAAAGCCGATGCGCCCCGTTCGTTGAAAGCAGGTCGTTCTGATACCGGGCGAAGCCGCGTCTAGCTCAGGATTTTGACCCAGAAGTCCAACGTGCCATCGCTCTTCGTGCGATCGTCTTGAACGTTGTTGACCTGTACGTAGAACGGCTTTTGTGGGTTCAGCAGAATTCGCTGTGGTCGTTCCCGGCACTCGGCATCAACGGGAATGCGAGTGACATCTTCTGCGGCGGAGTTTCGCAATTGATGCACGAGGAAACAGAACTTGGGCAAGCCATCAAACTGCATCCGCCGTCGCGTGGAGCCATCGAACGGCGAGGTGTCGAGAATCCCCTGCGAACGTGTGATGACCAAGTTGCGCCCTTGGCGTGGGTGCCAATCGATGGCTCCCGTGGCGATGGCAATGCTGCGGGCGGATAGCGCTGTCTCACAGCAGTTCGGTGAGGCCAGCAAATAGCCGTTGACCGGAGGCATCGGTACCGATCCTCCAGACAGACTGAAGAACGAATACCGAATCCAGCCGTCGGTAACTTCCAAAGGCTGGAGCATAGGTTGAAGTGGGGCATGCCCCTTACCCTGACAATCGCCGCTTCGCTGGTGATCCGGTGATCCTCCATTCTGTGGTTGAACCAGTGCATCGCAGGTATCGGCTCCTTGAGCCAAGAACTGTTTGCCGAAGCAAACTTCCGAAGCGGCTAACGTCGGTGCCTCGGCATTCGCGGGAGAGATCAGCGCCACTACGGAAATGCGGTTCCATGTCGGCGGATTCCCCGTTTGTGTGTCGCGATCAATGTTCGCTGGAATGATCGTTTCGGCTTCCCATGTGGCGCGACCATCAATACCCGGATCGAGTTCGCCTGGGATATCGATCGCATCAGCACTGCTCGCGACGGCCTCAGCCTCCTCTTCTGTTGATGCGTATGGGTTCCCCGCATTCGCGGCGGGAGTGCCAGCAGCAGCCGAGGCGATATCCCGCTTTTGCACCAACACTTTGAAACCGTAAAAATCGTAATTCAGATAGTTCCAAGTGACAGCGCCGCTTGCGTAGCAGAGGACGGGTGTCATCGGCCCGGGGGCACCCGCCCGCAGCACATTTCCAGTTGCTCCCGGTTCACCGATGGTCGGGGTGCCCAGCAATACCAAAGTGGGCTGATTGGCGCAGGTCGTTTTGCAGTCAGATTTACCTTCGGTTGACATCGCTTCAGTCTTCTCCTCTCGAAATGATTTTCAACGTGGGATTTCGAACCGTGATTGCGCCGAGACAGTTGAAGACCCCAAATGTGCCGGCGCTGCGCATCTTGGGGAATCGCTTCGGTTGGCTATCGAGAACGACAACGGCGTTCTCTCGCAATTCGTCGAATTGCTTTCCTTCCCAAGCAATCGAGTGAATGCCTTTTGTTTGAGAGACTCTAATCGTCAGTCGTCCTTGATCGGGGTGATCACCGGCGTCGAGGTCCACCGCCGCCAATCCTTGTCGGTCGATCACATTGAAGTGGCCCTTGCCATCAGGTTGAAGCACCATGAACTCGACATCCAAGTGATAGCCATTACGCCGTTTCAGTCCGGGAAATGTCGTGATTACCGCCGTGAAACAGGATTTGCGGCTCGGGTTGAGGTGATCCTGTTGCCAACCCCAAAATAACCCGCTGTTGGCGCGTTCCCCAGTTCGAGTCAACTCGGCCTCTAGGATGATCGCCTCGGCTTTAGTTGTCCCCAACTCCACAAAGCAATCCGTGGTGGAATTCGTCAACGAAAGCGATTGCTCATCAAGTTGGTAGCTCATGCTGGCATGTTCACTCCACGAGGGCCAAGACAGCTTGTGCGGAACGCGGCCTTGGCCGATCAGCGGGATGGCTCGCAGCAAGGGTTCGTCGTCGAGCGGCTTCGCCGTGACGACCTCCAAGGCCGAGTCACGCTGCTCAGGGTTGACTGCCAGCCGTTGGGAATTCTCAGTCTGCGAAGACGGGATATTCTTGATGGGCTTCGACGAGTGTGTCGCAGTGACAATCATCGGCAACACGATTGCCACGCCCACGAGTAGCACGCTTCCCGCCAGCAGTTGCAAGCGACTCGGCAATGGCGTGCGAATCAGCGTTGCTTCGGGAAAAGGCTTTGCCAACTGAGGTTGATCAACGTGGGTCGTTGGCGGGCCGCCTGTTGTGGTACCCAGCCAACCTCGCAAATCATCGGCCAAGTCTTTCGCAGTGGTGAAACGATCTTTCAACTCTTTGGCGAGGCACTTCAAACAAATCGCCTCCAACTCGCGGGGGATCTCGTCGTCAATTTGGCGGAGCGGTTTGGGTGCCTTGTTCAGAATCTCATCGCGGAGCTGTGGCAGATCGCCGTTAAAAGGTCGCCGACCGGTGAGAGCCACATACAAGATGCAACCCAAACTCCAGATGTCGGTGCGACCGTCAAAATACGGGACTTCACCGCGGTGTTGCTCAGGTGCCATGTAGGCTGGCGTTCCCGAGACCTCCCCTCGCAAGCGTGCCTGCATCGATTCGTGAACGGCCAAACCGAAATCGACAACGCGAGGTTCACCGCGTTCATCCAACAGAATGTTTGAGGGTTTGAGATCACGATGAACCAAGCCCCGCAGATGTGCCTCGTGAACCGCATCCGCAATCTTGATGACCAATTGAACGGCCGTTGCGAAGGGTGGGCTTTCCCGATCGAAAAACTCTGAAAGCGTCCCCCCCGCCACGTACTCCATCGAAATGTAGTGGGAACCGTTTGCAAATCTGCCGACATCGAAAATCGTGATGATTCCCGGATGATGCAAAGCCGCCGTGGTTTTGGCCTCCGCCACGAACTGTTGCAGTCTTTCAGGGGTCGCGAATCGATCAGGTCGAGGAATTTTGAGCGCGACCTCGCGACCGAGTTCCGAGTCGAACGCTCTATAGACGTGGGCAAATCCACCCTGACCCAAGAGCTGAGTCAGCGTGTAACGTTCGAGCGGTTGAGGAAACTGGTCCGGGATCGGCAGTCGATGGAGATCAAGAACAGCCGCCGGGTAATCTTGGGTTTGAGCGGCTTCTGCGGGGAACCGCTTCGGGTCCGCGAACTGTGTTTCGAGAACACCTGTGACTTCCGTGCGGGAATGCAATTGAACGCCACAACCCGGACAGGTGGCGGTCACGGCCGACGCTTCATCGACTGTGCATTCCATTTCACATTCGGGGCAAACCAGCAACATCCTATGTACCTCGACCAGTGTTGTTGCGACTGTCTTAAACTCCGCGCGGCCGAAACTGACACTAGGCCGTGTGGACATTGGTTCCCGGTTGGGAACATAGGGCGAACAGGTTGGTTGCGTGGTGTGATTGAAACGAAGCCTCCGAGCTACATGTCAGTCA
>JAYSQC010000600.1:0-12153 GCA_043721755.1 Schlesneria sp. | reverse complement strand
GGTTCATCCGATGTTTTGGGGGGATTCCAATGAGGGTGATGAAGTCCGTCGTTTTCATCCCGAAGGGATGTCAGCCATTAGCCGGGGGTTGAGCGTCCGCGACACCCCCGGTGCGCAGCCACCGAAAGAGTATTTGCATCCTGAAGGGATGCTGGCCAGTTCAGAATGTCTCCCCAGTTCGCGAGGCTCGCATCCCTTCAGGATGCAACAGCCAATTACCCAACCCCTTCCGGGGGTGTCGCTTCGCTCAACCCCCGGCTAATGGCTGACATCCCTTCAGGATGAAGACCGGCCACCGTCGTTCATCGCTCTTCAAATGAGTCCCCCCAAAACATCCGATGAACCGAAAAACAGAAAGCCGGACGAGCAGGAGTGCCCATCCGACATCGCAGCACGACAGCCCCTACGGCTCGCCCCCAGCCCGACAATGCGAGAGTGACCATGAGATTAGAACCGACGCGACGTGACTTCGTGCGGACGCTGGGTGCCGGTTTCGGCACCGTTGCCCTGACCGACCTGCTCGCCAACTCGGGCGCGTACGGCGACGAACCGCAGGCCGATCTGAACGGCGGCGTGCATCATCCGGCGAAGGTCAAGCGCGTCATTCAACTGTTCATGAATGGCGGCGCGAGTCAGATGGACTTGTTCGACTACAAGCCCGAGCTGTTCAAGAAGGCCGGTGAAAAGTTCGATCCCGGTGACGGACAGCTCGTCGAGGCGGCGACCAGTGCGCCGGGGAACGTCCTCCAGCCGCCCTTTGAGTTTCATCAGCATGGCGAGTGCGGGCGCTGGATCAGCGACCAGTTGCCTCATCTGGCGAAGCAGGTCGATGAGCTGGCCTTTCTGATGGCGATGCAGTCGAAGACGAACGTCCACGGGCCGGGCAGCTATCTCATGAACACCGGCTTCATTCTGCCGGGCTTTCCGTGTCTGGGGGCGTGGGTCAGCTATGGCCTCGGCAGTCTGACCGACAACCTGCCGACGTTCATCGTGCTGCCGGATGCCCGCGGGTTGCCGTACAACAACAAGGGAAACTTCAGTGCGGGATTTCTGCCCGTGTCTCACCAAGGGACGACCATCAACGCGGGTGCCGCTGAACTGATCGCCGACCTGAAGGCTCCCGCGTCGGCGAAGTTCATCACCCCCGAGGCCGATCGCGAAGGGCTGGCCCTGCTCCAGAAGTTGAATCGGGAGCATCTCGCGGCGAGTGGCGAGGACTCGCGTCTGGAAGCTCGCATCAAATCGTATGAGCTGGCCGCCAAGATGCAGCTCAGCGCACCCGAGGCGTTTGATGTCGGCTCGGAAACGGAGGCGACTCTGAAGGCGTATGGTCTCGACGAGAAGCCGACGGAGGATTTCGGCCGGCGCTGTCTGCTCGCGCGGCGGCTGATTGAGCGGGGCGTGCGCTTCGTGCAGGTCTGGAGCGGAGCGGGTGGCGCGTCGAACAACTGGGACAACCACACCAGCATCGTGAAGGAACTGCCTCCGATGTGTCTCTCGATCGACAAGCCAATCGCCGCATTACTCAGCGATCTCAAACAGCGCGGGCTGCTCGACGACACACTCGTCCTGTGGAACACTGAGTTCGGTCGGATGCCGTTCTCGCAGGCGAGCGAGGGCCGCGACCACAACGGCGGCTCGTTCGTGGGCTGGATGGCGGGAGCGGGAGTGAAACCCGGCACGTCTCACGGCGAAAGCGATCCGTGGGCGTGGAAGGCCGCGCGCGACGTGACGACGAACTACGACTTCCACGCCACGGTGTTGCATCTGCTCGGCATCGACCACGAACAACTGACCGTCCGTCACAACGGAGCCAACCGCCGCCTGACGGACGTGCATGGGCATGTCATTCATGCCGTGCTGAACGGAGCGGCACACCAACCCGAAGCGTAAGCGAGGATGAACAGCGACAGCGCTGATTTTCCCTCACAAAGACCGCAGGCGAGTTGTTTCAGGCGAGCCGTGTGCCGTCAGGCCACGGGTTTCTGGCTGTGATCAAGAACCCGCAGCCTGACGGCACGCGGCTCGCCAAGCTTTCGCTCTTCGCCGGTCCCAATGCGATCCGGATACGTTGGGGAACGTCCGTCCTCGCTTACGCTTCGGGTTGGTGTGAGGCGTTCGTTCTTTCCTGCTCTGCGTCGATCTCGGCGTGGCAGTCGAGATAGAAGGTTTCGACCTTGGCTCGTGCCCACGGAGTTTTTCGGAGGAACTTCAGGCTCGAACTGATACTCGGATCATGCGTGAAGCAACGGATCGGGATGACGCGGCCCAGCTCTTCCCAGCCCCAATAATCGACGATCCGTTCGAGAATCTTTGCCAGCGTGATGCCGTGGAGCGGATCGTTGGGATGGTCTGGATCGGGTGGCACGGTCGTTTGGCTTTCGAGCGGATCGGAGGTGGAAGGGCTGGCTGCGAAGGATCTCGGGCGGCAGTAACAACGTGATCGACTCACCGAAGCCTGACGCGCAAGCGAAGGAGTTCTCGACGTGACACCTTCGCTTGCGCGTCAGGCTTTGATGTGCCCTGTTCTATGTGCCGCCGGAGGGGAGCCTCAGTTCTTCGACTTCACCGGGCGGAACGGATAGACCCACGACAGCAATGGATGGACGTAGCGGGTTTGCACCCAGACCTTGCCTTGCCCGGAGAAGCGGCAGACGAGGCCCTCACCGCCGAACAGGAAGTTCTTGATCGTCTTCGTCGGACGCGAGCCGGGAAGGACGACCACCTTGTAGTCCAGCGTGTCCTCAAACGCGACGATGTAACCGGTATCGACGACGTACTCATCGGCGACATCAATCTCCAAGATGGCTCCGAACGAATTGAAGAAGAGATCGCCCGTGCCGTGAGCCTTCAACAGGACGAGACCCTGCCCACTGAAGAAGCCTTTCGCACCCTGCCACTTCGCCGACAACTCGACTCCTTCCGAGTGGGCGAGGAACGCACCGCGTTGCAGGTAGAGGGAGTTGTTGTCCAACTCGTAGTGCCTCATGTCTCCGGGAATGCCGGGAGCGAACAGCACCTCGCCCGGAGCGGACTCCGCCGAGAACGTGTTCACGATCAGGCTTTCCCCCGCGAACATCCGGCCGAGCGCTTTCTTCCAGCCTCCCTTGATTCCCGCCTTCATCTTCAGTGAGGGAGTCATCGACGCCATTGCGGCCGGTTCGGAATAGACCTTCTCACCCGGCTGCATCCGCACGGTGACAATGGCGAAGTCGGGACGCTGGGAAATCTCGAAGTCGAGTTGGCTCATGCTGACCTGCCTCTGAACGGGATGTGTGGTGAGTGAGTTGGAGTTGATGAGGGCTGTTCCGATTGCTCGTTTAACCGCGTGGGCAACGCCCCGCGCGTCGTGCGACATCGGAGGCCGTTTCGACGCATCCGCGCGGGGCGTTGCCCACGCGGTTAAACGCGAGAATCACCGCGGCTTGAGCTTCGGCCCGATCAGCTTGCCGAAGTTGGGCGGGTTGTGACTCTGGCAGTACAGCTTCCCCTGACCGTTGAACTTGCAGACCAGACCTTCGCCGCCGAGGAAGCTGCCGATCAGGCTGCGTCCCGCTTTGACGAGGCGGAACTGAAGCGTGTCCTCGAACGCGACGATGTGCCCGGTATCGACGATGTATTCGCCATCCACGTCCACCTCGTAGATCGCACCGAAGCTGCTCAGAAAGACCGATCCTTGGCCGCTGCACTTCACCCAGAAGAGGCCCTCACCGCTGAAGATCGCTTTGCCAAATCCCTGCCAGGTGGCGTCGATGGAAACCCCGGTTTCACTGGCCAGCCAACTCGATCCTTGAACGACCAAACAGCCGCCACGCAGATCGTGATGCACGATGTCACCGAGCATGGTCGGGCCGATGATGAGCGTCTGATCGGGGGCGTGCGCGGTGAAGTGGTTCAGAAAAAAATTCTCACCCGCAAACATCCGCTTGAGTCCCTTGAGCAGCCCGCCGCTGCCTCCTTTTTTGCCGGAGGTCGTTTCGACGGCGATCCCGGTCGTCATGGCGATCATCGCGCCGACTTCACAGGTAACAGTTTCGTTGGTACTGAGCGACAGCTTGGCCACCGATGCGGCGGGGCGAGCCAAAATCTCGTACTGCATGAGACGAACCTCTCAAAAGAGATGTTGTGGGGGGAGCAGGTTGGGTGGTGTGGGACTGGTTGTTGTGATGAGCGTTCGGAAGCGGAGTGAAAAGTGATCAGTGCAAAAGGTCAGAGGGGGCCGATCGGAATCACTTTGCACTTTGCACTTTGCACTGTTTTAACCGAGAGACTCAGCCGTTCATGGTGCGTGGAATGGCTGAAGAGCGAATTCAGATGTGGGCATTCATCCACGCGGTCAGGCCGGTGAAGTTGCGGGACTGCATGTAGATTCGGCCGGGGCCACGGACTTTGGTGACGAGACCTTCACCGCCGAAGAAACTTGAAAAGATGCCGCCAGCCAGGCCGACGCGGATGTGGATCGTTGGCTCATAGGCGACGAGATGCCCGGTATCGACGATGTATTCATCCGTGATTTCCTTCGCGAAGATGCCGCCGTAGCCGGAGAACCAAACGCGGCCCTCGCCACGCACCTTCAGTCGGAACAAGCCCTCGCCACCGATGAAGCTGGCCAACCCCGCCCAGCCCATTCCGAGTGACACGCCCGGCTCACAAGCCAAGAACGCGCCCGGTTGCAGATAGAGGACGGTCCCCTTCAGTTCGATGCACTCGATGTCGCCCGGCAGTCCCTGTGTGAGCACCAGTTCGGCGGGAACCTTCGAGGAGAACTCGTTCACGAAGAGCGACTCACCACCGAAGATCCGCTTCAAGACGGCACCGAAGAAGCCACCGCTCCAGCGCGTCCGCATCTCGACGGTGGCACTCATGCTGGCCATTGCGTCGGCTTCGGCGATGATGCGATCGCCGGGTTTCAACTGAACCAGAATGTTGGCAAACGACGGACGGTTTCGCGTGGTGGCTTCCATCAGTGGTCCTTTGCAGAAGAAGGGAATCAACGACCGATTGAACAACGCCCCACCGGGCTGGTCCCGGTGGATCCAGGTTTTTGCACTACGGGTGACCGAGTTTGTTTCACGGCCTTGAGTAGTGCAGAAACCTATTTCCATCGGGACAAGCCCGGTGGGGTTGTGTACTTGAGGGGACGTTTGAAGCGAGTGATTAACGAGTACTGCGAACAGCGGCCTGACGTGACCAGAACGGTCGTCACTTGTCATCCTGCAACTGCTGGAGGTGCTGCTGGACATCGTCCCAGTCGATGGCGAGGGGACGATATTCCTGTGCTCCGAGCTTCGCAAGCGCACCGCGCACCGTGGCAATCCGAGCCTCGTGTTCGGGATGTGTACTCAACCATCTCATCGCCGCGGGCAGGTCGTTCCCTTCATCTTTGAGCAACTCGAAAAAGCCCGCCAACTCCAACGGGTCGATGGCCGCCGCATGCAGCAATTGCACACCCACGATGTCCGCTTCGGTCTCCAGTTCACGGCTATAGCTCGTCAGCGCGGCCGACTTCCCCAGCTCGACGCCGATCGCCACCAGACCGCCCACGTCGCCGATCATCAATTCGATGGCGACCACGATTCCCAGTGACTCGGTGATGCGCTGCAAGCCGTGCCGCTTGATCGCGTGAGCCATCTCGTGGCTGAGGACTCCCGCCACTTGCTCCGCCGTTTTTGCCTTCTTGAGGAGTCCGGTGTAAACGACCATCTTGCCGCCGGGGAGACAAAACGCATTGACCTCGGGTGAGTCCATCACGCGCACTTCAAACGTGAGGCCCTTCAATTCGGAATGCGGTTCCAGTCGAGACACCATCTCTTGAACGGCATCGACGATCACCTTGTCCGTGACGCGCGTGCCTTCCAGTTCGAGTGACTCCAATGCCAGCTTGCCGATCTTCGTATCGACGCTGACAGGCACGGCGACGATCGACGCCTTGGCAATCGCGATCAAGGCGTAGTAACCGCCGATGAGGCACAGCACGCTGACAATCGCCATCCCCAACAACCACACTCGCCAGCGAATGCCCTCGGTGAGACGCTGGCCGCGCAACGAGGAAAACTGGTCGGCCAGCTCGCCCCCGGATTCCATGTCGAGTGCGGCGGGGAAGCGGCGGTCCTCGCAAAAGATCGTTAATTTGCGATCGGGTGTCCGGCAGAAAACCATCCGGCCGGTGGCACCGCCGATGTCGAGTTGGCAGTCGCGATAGAGAATTCCGAATCGCTGACCGGTCGAGGTGAGGGCGACCATGCCACTGGTGCTCAGCTCGATGGTGGCGCTCGCGCGGCCTCCGTCAATCTCGTCGCTGAAGACGCCCCCTTCAAATTCCGCTGGACCGTACATATCAATCTCTCGCAGAGCCGATCAAGGTTGTCGTGCCGCGCCGCTCGTTTCGCGGTGCTGCGTTCGTATGCTACGTTCCGGTGGCTCACTCTTCACGCCCGCGCGGGCCGAGTCGGAAAGTTGGTTCATCCGAGGTTTTGGGAGGATTCAAGTGAACGGGATGCAGTCCGTCGTTTTCATCCCGAAGGGATGTCAGCCATTAGCCGGGGGTTGAGCGTCCGCGACACCCCCGGTGGGGTGTCTTGATTTGAACTTTGCATCCTGAAGGGATGCTGGCAAGTTCCCAACGCCAGCCAGATTGCACCGTGCTGGCATCCCTTACAGGATGCAAATCATTTTGACCGAACGCTTCCGGGGGTGTCGCGGACGCTCAACCCCCGGCTAATGGCTGACATCCCTTCAGGATGAAGAATCGGGCCGACTGCTGTTTTGCTCCAAGCTGCAATTCCCCCAAAACGTCGGATGAACCGGAAGGTTACGGACATGCTGGCTCGCATCCTTGAACCCGAAGTGATGGACACCGCCGCTGAAGCGAGCGACTACAACAGCATGGACCACAGTGCTGTGAACCGCGTGTTCGTGGATGACCTGCTTTCGGCAGCGGTAACGGTTCCGAAGTCGTCGTGCGGAACGTGGCAGATTTTTGACGCCGGGACCGGCACCGCGCTGATCCCGTTGGAACTGGCGAGTCGCCCGGTCGCCGTCACGATCACCGCGAGCGACCTGGCCGAACAAATGCTGATCGTCGCGCGGACCAATGTTCAAGCGGCCGGATTGGCGGACTCGATCCGACTCACGTCGAGTGACTGCAAGCAACTGCCGGAGGACGACGCCACCTACGACATCGTCATGTCGAACAGCATCGTGCATCACATCCCGGAGCCGTTGTCGGTGCTGCGCGAACTGTGGCGAGTCCTCAAGCCGGGTGGTCTGTTGTTCGTGCGCGACCTGCTGCGGCCGGATGATCTCGCCACGCTCAACCAGTTGGTGCAAACGTACGCGGGCGATGCGAATTCGCACCAGCAGCAGATGTTTCGAGACTCGCTCCACGCGGCGCTGACGGTTCGCGATGTGAGTGACCTGCTGGCGACCGTCGGCATCCGCGCGGAGGCCGTTCGCGCGACCAGCGATCGCCACTGGACGGTTGCGACGCGGAAGCCAGCTCCACATGCCACGCCAGCCTGAATGAGGCGTTGGACTTCGCTATTCCTCGCACGCCCGAAGCGAGAGATTTTCTTCGTTTAACCGCGTGGGCAACGCCCCGCGTGTCGTGCGACGAAACACAATTCCACGCCGCACGACGCGCGGGGCGTTGCCCACGCGGTTAAACGAGTCTGTTCGGACCGCGCCGAGGTTCAGTCTCCCACGAGACTCTTCAGCGCGGAGCCGACTTCGAGGATCGCTTCCGTCGCCGCGTCGAACTGATCGACTCGTTTGACGAAGGCGTGGATCAGCCCCTCGTAGCGATGCAGCGTCACCGGGATGCCTGCTGCGCGGAGGGCGTCGGCGTAGGCTTCGCCCTCGTCGCGCAACGGGTCGAACTCGGCGGTCTGGATCAGCGCGGGCGGAAGTCCGTTCAACGAAGCCGCTCGCAACGGTGAGGCATACGGCTCACTCATTTGCAGCGGCGAGCTGACGTAGTGGTTCCAGAACCACTTCATTTGTTTCGTCGTCAGGAAGTATCCGTCCGCGTTGTCTTGATACGACGGTCGGTCGAAGTCGCAGTCGGTGATCGGGTAGATGAGGGCTTGAAACGCGATCGGCGGGCCGCCGCGATCGCGCGTCATCAGGCACAACACGGCGGCGAGATTCCCCCCCGCACTGTCTCCGCAGACCGCGATCCGCGCGGGATCAACGTGAAGTTTGGCGGCCTCGTGTACCACCCACTGCAATGCGGCGTATCCGTCTTCAATCGCGGCGGGGTATTTGTGTTCGGGAGCCAACCGGTAATCCACCGACACGAACACGAAACCCGCTGCGCCGGTGAGTCGCCGGGCCACGTCATCGTGGGTGTCGATGTCGTTCAAGACCCAGCCGCCGCCGTGGAAATAGAGACACACACCGAACGGCCCGTCCCCCATTGGCCAGTAGATGCGGATGCGCAACTCGCTCCCTTCCGGGCCGGGGATCGTGCGCGTCTCGACTCGCGCGAGTTGCGGAGGCTCGCGCTTCACAGCGCTGCCGAGTACCAACGCGCGGCGGGTCGTGCCGATGGGAAGCTCCTCCAGCGAAGGCGTCTTCAGTCGGGCCAGTTGATTGAGAAATTCGGCAGCTTGCGGATGGAGTGGCATGGTGTGTGAGGGCCAGAAGGAAGTCGATTGGTATGGCTCGCGGGGGGCGATGAAAATAAGGAATCGGTGCAAAACAACTTCCCGCATTCTTGGACTTTCCTCCCTCCCCTCGGCGGGGAGGGCCGGGGAGGGGGGAGGATGGCCAAGTCGTTTTGCCACTCGCCCCCCTCACTAACCCTCCCCGCAGGGGAGGGAACCAGAAGGGAACTCGGGAAGTTGTTTTGATCCCGTTCCTAAATCTCAGGCATCGAACACCAACCCGCAGCGTGAGCGAGGACATCAGGAGACTTGCCATCAGTCGCCCCCGCCACGTCCTTGCTCACGCTGCGGGTTGGTGTTCAATTGGCCTCTGGGACCGTCTCCTTCCCGTGGGCGGCGGCTATGATACGCGCCGACTTTACCGACACCACTCACGAAGGAATTGCGATGTCACTTGGCGGAAAACGAATCCTCATCATTGTGGGCGACGACTACGAAGACCTCGAACTTTGGTACCCGAAGCTGCGGCTGATTGAAGCGGGGGGAGTCGTCACCGTGGCGGGACAGCAGGCGGGCAAGGTCTATCGCGGGAAGAACGGCTACCCGTGTCTGTCCGATGAAGTGCTGGGCGAGATGAACTCGGCTGACTTCGACGGGTTGCTCTGTCCCGGTGGTTGGATGCCCGACAAGTTGCGGCGCGATCCAAAAGTGTTGAGCCTCACGCAAGAGTTCGCTCATTCAGGCAAGCTGGTCGCGGCGATCTGTCACGGCGGCTGGATCCCGATCTCGGCCAACGTCTATCGGGGCGTGCGCGTGACCGGCTCACCGGGGATCAAGGATGATCTCATCAACGCGGGCGGTCTGTTTGAAGACGCGGCCGTCGTCGTGGATCGCCACTTCGTCAGCAGCCGCAAGCCGGACGATCTGCCCGATTTCTGCAAGGGGATGCTGGAGGTACTGACGCGGGCACACGCGAGATCAAGTTGAGAATAGCCAGAAGAAGGCGTGAAGAAGTTGAACCACGGATCACACGGAAGGCACGGATAAGACGAGAACGAAGTAAGAGGCGATCCGAGAACCGGGAGGGCGAGAACTTGGAAGTCTGCTTCCTACTCCTTGCTTCTCATCCCTCTTCATCCGTGCCATCAGTGAAATCCGTGGTAGACATCACTTTCTTGGCGAAGTGCGATCCTACTTTTTGGCACTGGTTGCGGTGGCATAGCGGGCCAATGCCATCAGCGGGAAGTAGAGGCTGTAGTAGTGATAGCGCAGGTAGAAGACGCGCGGGAAGCCGGTACCAGTGAACTCGGTCTCGTGCCAAGTGCCGTTGGGTTGCTGCGTGCCGAGTAAATAATCCACACCGCGCTGCACCGCGTGGGAATTGGCTTCGCCCGCCGCGATCAGGCCGAGCAAGGCCCAAGAGGTTTGCGAGGCGGTCGGAATGCCGGTCCCGCGCAAACTGGGGTCGTCGTAACTCGCCGCAGTCTCGCCCCAGCCACCGCACGGTTGCTGCTTCGACTTCAGCCATTCGACCGCGCGCCGCAGACGCGAGTCCTCGGGTGAGACACCGTTCGCGATCAGACCGACCAGCACCTGCCATGTGCCATAGAGATAGTTCACGCCCCAGCGACCGTACCAACAGAAGTCGTGTTGTTGATCGCGCCAGATGAAGTGGAAGGCCCGCTCGTGGAGTTCGCTGTCGGGCGAGATACCCAGCCCCGCGAACGATTCGAGCACACGCGCCGTGATGTCCGAAGTGCTCGGGTCGATCATCGCGTTGTGATCGGCGAACGGAACCTTGGTCAGCACCTCGCGCGTGTTGTCGGCGTCGAACGCTCCCCAGCCGCCGTCCTGGCTCTGCATCGACTTCAACCAGCGGACGCCGCGTCGCATCGCCTGCACCATCGGCGTGGCGGCTTGGAGTTCGGCGATGGCTTTCTCGGCGGTGGCCGATCGTCCGCTGAAGACGATCGGTTGGTCGTCACGCGGCTCGTAGGATGGACGCCCTCGTCCGTCCTTGCTTGTGGAAGAGCGGACGGACGAGGGCGTCCGTCCTACGGTTTGCGAGCGGCCGTGCTTCGGTTCATCGAACAGCTCCATCGTCCAGTCGGTGCCGAGTCCTTCCGGCAAGCATTTGCCGAGCGCGATGAGCGCCATGCAGGTGTCGTCGATGTCCGGGTAGAACTCGTTGTTGTATTCAAAGTACCAGCCGCCCGGTTCGATGCCGGGATGCGAGAGCGACCAGTCGCCGGGGTGCTTCACTTCCTTTGACAGGATCCAGTTGATGCTCTTGCGGATCGCGGGGTCGTGCCGCGAGACACCCGCATCGCGCAGGGCGATCGTCGAGATGATCGTGTCCCACACGGGCGAGAAGCAGGGCTGCAAGCGGACTTGTTCGTTCTCGCGAATGACCAGCTTGTCGAGTTCTTGCAACTGCTGTTGGATCACGGGCGAGTCATCTTTGTAGCCGAGGCATCTCAAACCAATGATCGTCCAGACGATGGGCGGAAAGATCGCGCCGAGGCCATCGCTCATTTCGAGTCGGTCCAGAATCCAGCGTTCGCAGCGTGCGATGGCGCGTTTGCGCAGCGGCTTGATCCCGAGTCGCTCGCCGAACTTGATCGTGCGATCGACTCGCTGAAAGAACTTCGTCCAGTTGATCCAGCCGTGCGACGTTCCCTCTTGGTTCACGCCGCCGATCTCACGCGGCATGGTCTTGGTGGGGGAGACGAATAGTTCGTCGATGCGCTGTTCGGCGGGGAGTTTTGTCTCGGGCTGACACGCCCAGAGGAGGCTCAGCGGGACCACGATCGTGCGCGACCACGCCGACATTTCGTAGATGTTGAACGGTGCCCATTTCGGCAACAGGATCATCTCGGGCGGCACCGCCGGGCAGACTGAGTACGGGATCAGGCCCAGCATCGCGAGGTAGTACCGCGTGAAGCTGTTCACACGCTCGACGCCCCCCGCGCGGACGATCGCGTCGCGGGCGCGGACCATGTATTCGGCTTGAGGATCGTGGCCGGTGATCTTCAGCGCGAGATACGCTTTGACCGAGCCGCTGATCTCGATCGGCCCGCCGGGAAACATCGACCACCCGCCGTGCGGTGACTGCTGAGCCAGCATGTACGCCGCCGCTTCTTTCGCTCGTTGCGACTGACCTTGGCCGAGAAACGCCAACAGCAGGATGTACTCGGATTCGAGGATCGTGTCTCCTTGCAACTCGGCGCACCAATGCCCGTCGTCATGCTGAAGCGAGAGGAGATGATCGCGCGTCCGAGCCACAGCGGGACCGAGCCGAGTCTGGATCGAAGCCAAGTCGGGTGCGGTTCCGGTCGAGGTGGCCGCCGTCGAACCGGCGGGTTGAGAAGGTGAGAAGCCCAATTGTCCCGAACTCATTTCAGGTGCGTGTCCTTCCTGGATGCGAATCGAAAGTCCGAAGTCCGAGTTATACCTTGCACGGCCCAAAGTGAGAGGTTTGCTTCGTTTAACCGCGTGGGCAACGCCCCGCGCGTCGAGCGACGTTGGAAGCCGTTTTGCCGCATTC
>JAYSQC010000599.1:0-5048 GCA_043721755.1 Schlesneria sp. | reverse complement strand
CGTCAGCCCCCGGTTCTTGGGCGTCAGCCCGCTGTGGAAGAACCGGGGGGCTGACGCCGCCCCGCTCGGCAACCGCTCAGTTTGTGCCGCGTGAGCTTTCGCTCTTAGAAAACGGGCTGACGCCCAAGAACCGGGGGGCTGACGCCACCCCGCTCAGAGATTCCTCAACCGCCGCGTGCGCTATAAAAAGACCAGACGGAACAGACTTCAGACCATCTCACGCCCGATCCCACAGTAAAGGCTTTCCGCTTTTCCCATGATCGAAACACGCCAACTGACGAAACGCTACGGCCACTTGATCGCGGCCAATGAGATCAACCTTTCGCTGAAGGAAGGCGACGTGTTCGGCTTCATCGGACCCAACGGCTCCGGCAAGACGACCACGATGCGGATGATCGCCACACTGCTCAGCCCCGACTACGGCGAGGCCTACGTCTGCGGTCAGTCGATCTACACCAACCCACGCGAAATCCGGCGGCTGGTCGGCTATATGCCGGACTTCTTCGGTGTTTACGATGACATGACCGTGATCGAGTACCTCGAATTTTTCGCGGCCGCTTACCGGATCAACGGTCCTAGTCGCAGAAAAATCTGCGAAGAGAAGCTCGAACTCGTGGACATGGCCTTCAAGCGAGACGCGATGGTCAACCAGTTGTCGCGCGGTCAGACGCAGCGCATCGGCCTCGCCCGGACGCTGCTGCACGAACCGCAGGTCTTGCTGCTGGATGAACCGGCCAGCGGCCTCGATCCTCGCGCCCGCATCGAAATCCGCAACCTGCTGAAGAAGCTGGGCGAACTCAAGAAGACCGTCATCGTCTCCAGTCACATCCTGCCCGAGTTGGCCGATGTCTGCACCCGCGTTGGCATGATCGAGAAGGGCAACCTGATCATCGACGGCTACGTGGACGAGGTGATGCGCCAAGCCCGTCAGCAACTGATGCTGCAAATCCGCGTGAAGTCCAATCAGGACCGAGCTGCCGCCCTGCTGGCCCAGCACCCGTCGATCGACAAAGTGGACATCGTCAAGGGGACCATCGAAGCGACCCTCAAGAAGGAGGCGCTCGATTACAGCGACCTCACCACCGTCCTCGTGCAAGCGGGCTTCCAAGTGACGCTGTTCCGCGAGGAAGAGGTCAACTTGGAGACGGCGTTCATGGCGCTGACCAAGGGCCTGGTGCAGTAGTTGTGGGCAGTGGGCAGTGGATTGTGGGCAGTGGGCAGTGGATTGTGGGCAATGGATTGGGGACGCGGGTTCCGGTGTCCCCCTTCAATCGAAGTCCGGCTTTTCTGAAAGCCGGACTTCTCTTTGTGAGGGTTTGCCTCCGCTGGAAGTCCGGCTATACCCCGCGCGGCCGAGATTGACGCAACATCGTTTAACCGCGTGGGCAACGCCCCGCGCGTCAAACGACGTGGAGTCGTGTTTCGCCGCACGACGCGCGGGGCGTTGCCCACGCGGTAAAACGAGGCCGCTCTGACCGCGCGAGGGCTAACAAAGCTAAGCCGGACTCCGGTTGGTTCAAACTCCCCTTCGTGAACTTTGACATGCCACCTAGAATCGGCCGCGATCTGGCGGGATGTCAGGCGGGACACGAACAGGAGTTCAGTCATGCAGGGATGCGACGGGTGGGTGAGCGGGCGTGGGATTCGTTTCGCGGGAGTGTTCCTGGCCGCGTGCGTCTGCTCCGCGATTCCTTTGAGGGGCGCGGACGCTCCCCCCAGTTGGCTCGACGACGCGGCGTTGCATGACGTGCAGTTCGTGGGAGCCAAGACCGGTTTTGCCGTCGGTGGTCACGGCGCGATCTGGAAGACGGACGATGGCGGTCGCGCGTGGAAGTTGCTGCCGAGCGGCACGACGGCCTCCTTGCAGAGCGTTTGTTTTCTGACCGATCAAATTGGCTGGGTGGCCGGACGCGATGCCGTGCCGTTTGCGGGACTCGATGCGGGCGTGTTGCTCTTCACGGACAACGGTGGTCAGTCGTGGCGGCCGCTCGGATCGCAGCAGTTGCCGGGGCTGAGCTTCGTCAAATTCTTTGGACTCGAAGAGGGTGTCGTCGTTGGCCAGCCTTCGAGTTCCTCGCCCTCGGGCATTTTGAAGACGGGCGATGGCGGGAAGACTTGGCAGCCGGTCGCGGGAACAGTCTCGCGCCCGTGGCGCGCGGCGGCGTTTGTCGATCGTGAACGGGGCGTCGTCGCGGGACACGCCGGTCGCTTGTCGTTGATCGGGGGCGAGCAACTGCTCACCTCCAAGTTGCCGCCGCAGGGACTCCGTTCGATTCGTGCCGTGGCACTGCAACACGATGACACCGGGTGGCTCGCGGGTGACGGTGGTCTGGTACTGAAGACCAGCAGCGGTGGCGTCGTGTGGGAATCTCCCGCGACGCTGCTGCCCGAAGAGCTGCGTCAGGGGATCGACTTCCACGCGGTCGAGATGCGCAAAGGCAAGGTCTGGTTGGCGGGTTCGCCCGGCAGCGTGATCTGGCACAGCCCGAACGGTGGCCAGAGTTGGCAGAAGCAAGCCACGGGACAGACTGCGCCGCTACACGCCGTTCGATTCGTGAGTGACACTCAAGGCGTGGCCGTCGGTGATTTGGGCGTGATTCTGCGAACAGACGATGGCGGTCAATCGTGGCACTGCGTGCGTGGAACCGATCGGCGCGCGGCCGTGCTGTCGTTGCAGTCCCGGCCGTCTCAAGCGGCGGCGGCGTGGGTGGCAAAGCTGTCGGGTGAGCAGGGCTATCGGAGTGCCGTCTGGATTGCGAATCGTCAGGACGTAGGTGAGACCTCTCAATCGCTCGACCTCGACGCGCGATTGACGGCGTCCGTCGAACGCTGCGGCGGGAATGCGGCCGAGATTCATTGGCAACTCCCCGTGGCGATCCCCGGCTTGGAGTTCGCCTCGGACAAGCTCGTCGCCGACTGGCAGAAGCGGACGGAAGGCAAGCTCGGCCCGGCGCTGATCGGGACGTTGGTGAGGCAACTGCGCACCTGGCGACCGACCATCGTGTTGCTCGATCAACCCGCGCAGGATGACGCGGCGAACCAACTGCTGTTCGACGCGGCTTTGCGTGCGATCGAACAAGCGGCCGATGCGACGCGCTTCGTCGAGCAGCGCGAGTTGACCGGTCTCACACCGTGGAAGGTGGATCGCGTTTACTTACGCCTTGCGGCGGGTGGAACCGGGAACGCGGTCGTGGAACTCGACGAGTACCTGCCGACTCGCAAGACGACCGTGCGACAAGCGGCGGCGGCGAGTGACTCGTTGGTGCGATCGCTCGCTTCGGGTGTCAATCGAACGGGCGCGAGTAGCGATTCGAGTTCGCAACGGCTGGTCTATCGTTGGATCGGACTCGACGGTCGTCCGTCACCGGAGGCGAGTCTCGCGCGCGACTTCTTCGCGGGGCTGTCGCTCGCACCGGGATCGGCCGCGCGTCGCGTAATCAGTCCGCTCGATGAAACGGACCTCGAACGGATGCAGAAACTGGCGCAGAAGCAACGGAATTTCTTGGCCGTCACGAAGAAGTCGCTGGACGATCCGCGCGTCGCGGGGCAAATGCTCGGGCAACTGAATGGTCTGCTGGACGGAATGGACGCGCAGCAGGGGGCCGAAGTGTTGCGCGGTCTCGCGGCGGAGTATCGCGAGCGGTCACTGTTTGAGCTGGTCGAATCGACCAACGTCGAACTGGTCCGCCGCTATCCGCAAGAGCCAGTCGCGGTCGATGCGATGCGGTGGCTCATTCAGTTTTGGACGAGTCAGGAAACGGCGTGGCAACGGATGCGGGCGATGTCGAACGACACGATGCAGGCGAGCAGCGATCCCAAGTTGAACGCGAACCAACTCCAACAAGCGGCGGCAATTTTGTCGGGAGGAAAAGGAGGCGTGACGACGGCTGGGCACGAAGTCGATGCTCCGTCGGTACACACGACGAACTCCAGCCCCGGCAAATTGAATCGCCTCGACGTGAAGTTCGACTTCAACAAACCCAATGATCCGCGCGACAAAAAGAAGGGACCGCGCGGCACGGCGGCTTCGACACGCATGAACCTCGCCAGCCAAAACAATTGGCGCGGCGAGGCCGTGCGAGACTGGCACTCGCGCGCCACCGATCTGTCCAAGCAATTGGAGGCTCAATCACCGTCGCAGTTCCAGACGCCGGAGATTCAGTTTCCGTTGGGAGCGTTGCGGCGCGTCACCAGTTCGGCGGCACAGTCGGATGCGATCTATCGGACGTTCCTCAACAAGGCGACGGACGATGCGACGCGATCGCTGGCGCAGCGCGAACTGTGGGCACTGTTCGCGACGGCGGAGGCTCCGCGCGAGATGACACTGTGCCGACGCGCGACCGAGCCACCGCGACTGGACGGTGTGTTGTCCGATCCCTGCTGGCAGGTCTCCACCGAGTTGATGCTCACGCGCGAGGCGGTTCGCGATGACGGCCAGTCCGCGCCCGAAGCGACCGCCGCGATGGTGATGCTCGCCTACGATGCCGAATTTCTGTACGTCGGCCTCAGTGTGCCACGACTCGACGGCGCGCCGCTCGACCCGCCTCAAACCAAGGGGCGTTCGCACGACGCCGACCTCAGCCGACACGACCGCGTCACGCTGTGCCTCGATGTCGATCGCGACTACACGACGTGGTACGAGTTCCAAGTCGATCAACGCGGCTGGACGTTCGAGAGCTGCTGGGACGACCGCCGCTGGAACCCCAAGTGGTACGTCGCGACTTCTGCCGAAGACTCGCACTGGCGTGTGGAGGCGGCGATCCCGTGGTCGGAGCTGGTCCCGGCCGCTCCTCAACGCGGTTCGCTCTGGAGCGCAGCCGTCTCGCGCACGACACCGACAGTCGGGACGCAGACGTGGGTTCACCCCGCGTCGTCACGACCGAAGCCGGGATCGTTCGGACTGGTGAAGTTTGAATGAGCGGTGAAGCCCAGACGACGAAGTCCGGCTGAGCAGCCTGTTGAAAATCGTAGGATGGACGCCCTCGTCCGTCCGTTTTCAACTAGAAATCGCTCGGACGAGGGCGTCCAAGTTACGTTCTTCAACAGGC
>JAYSQC010000598.1:0-24674 GCA_043721755.1 Schlesneria sp. | reverse complement strand
GGGAATCAGCGAAATCATCGCCGCCACCGACCCCCGCCGAGCCGGGTAAGAGTCGTGACAGTTGTCTCGTCGTTTAACCGCGTGGGCAACGCCCCGCGCGTCGCGGTGACATTGGGCCTGTTCGTCCATCGACGCGCGGGCGTTGCCCACGCGGTTAAACGACGAGACAACTGTCACGACTCTTACCCGGCTCGGCGGGGGTCGGTGGCGGCGATGATTTCGCTGATTCCCTTCTGATTGAAACCCTTGTAGCCGTCGTTGCGCTGGAGGATTTCCAAGTGAGACCCCAGCGCGCCGTGAGCGAGGAACTGTTGGGCCTGCTCGTCGGTGATGAGGCCCGCGGCGCGAAGCCGTTCGATGCGGTGCGGCTTCACCGGCCAATGTTCTCCGTGCGTGAAGGCTTGCCGCAGATACGGGTAGTCGGTGAACGGCGGCATCGTGTCGATCCCTGCCAGCTTGAGTTGATCGCGCGTCGCGCTGAAGTCGAACTGGCATTCGAGGTGATGCAGCCCCGCCTGCAAGAAGGCTTCGCCGTGCAGGCCGCACCACAGACCGACGGTGCCGAGCTGATCGCGCGGTGGGAGCGGCTCGTGCGAGAAGTCTTGCGAGAGTTCTTCCGGGGACAGGTCCACGTCGGCAAAGATGATGATGCCGGTGACGGGATGCTCGATGACTTGGGCACCCCAACCGGCGTCGAGTCCCGCATAGAACCGCTCGCGGCAGACGAAGCCGAGTCGTTCGAGGAACGCGATCAGTGGCGCGAAGCCCGCGCGACTCGAACGGTACGTGTGGTGATCGTGATTGGCCCAGCCGAGACCGAGCCTGTCTTGCCGTCCTTTTTGAACGCGGCCAGCGCCGTTGCGTCTCAGCCAGTAGTCCCGCTCGGCGGCGAAGAACAGGTCGCACGCGCGGTCGCGCCCCAAGTCGGCGATCGCGGCATCGACGAGCTGCGTGGCGTGAGCGAACCCGTCGGCATCGTGTTCGAACTCACGGTGCCTCAACCGGAAGGCTTCTGAGTGGTGAGCAATCGCGCAGAGCGGAACGTCTTCGTTCAGAGTGGACTCGAAGGCGAGCGCCCCGTGTCGTTCGATGGCCCACAACTCGACGCCATTCTCGCTGGCCACTCGCGCGCGGCGGAGTGAGGCGAACGGAGGCCCTTCGATCTCGACCTGCGTCAATTCGTGAGCCGCCAAGAAATCGACGACCGACTCGACTTTGATCGCCAGTTGCCGCGTTGTTCCGTTCGTCGAACAGGTCGTTGGCAAAGACCTCACGCGCGGAAACAACCCGAGCGGATGCTCCCACACGGCATTGAGGAAGTCGGAGCGATCCGGCGCGTCGCTCGTCACGTCAGCGATGGCTAGGTCATCGACCGCGTGGCCGTGGCGATCCGAACAGACGCCCGCGACGCAACGTTGCCCGCTTGATGCCGCCGTGACGGCCACGTCGCGCGCTTCGTGGGCCGACCGCAGGTAACCGACGTGACTGAGTTCGCCGCCGACCGGGTCATTCGAGTCCACGCCGAAATGATCGATCCAATCGAGCAGTCGCGTCCCGGACTGGTCGAGCATCCGCCGCGCGAGGTTCGCCGCGAACGAACAACGTTGCAGCGTGTCATCGAGCAGCCCTTGAACGAACCGCGCTGGCTCGGGCTGGGGCGACCAAGTGTGCTCCGTCAGCGCGGCCAGTGAACCGGACGACAGTGAATCTGTGGCCATCGTCTACTCCTTGATGTTCGGCCCAAAGCATTCCTCGAAGTCCGGATAACAGAGCGACCAGCCTATTGAAAGTCGTAGCTTGGACGCCCCCGTCCGAGCGATTTCCAATTGAAAACGGACGGACGAGGGCGTCCATCCTACGGTTCTTCAACAGGCTGCTAAGCCAGACTCCTTCATCAAAACTGCTGTGCCATTACCGCTTCTGCACCAGCACGTTCGTCCCCTTTTTGTTCGACAGCACGATGTCCGGCAGTTTGTCGCCGTTGATGTCGCCGACGAAGAATTGAGTCCCGATGCCCGTGTCGGTTCCCGCGTCGATCTTGTGCTTCGTGAACGTCGGTGCGGCCTTGTCACCCTTCCTCACCTCGTACCAACACATCACGACTTCGCCCAGCGCGTCGGGATCGCCCTTCGAGCCGTGCGCGTAGAACCGTTTGCCGGTGATCAAATCCTTCTGGCCGTCGCCATCAAGGTCTTGATAGTGCAGGGCGTGAGTCTGCGAGTAACTCTTGTCGATCTCATGCTGCTTGAACTTGCCGTCGCCGGTGTTCTCGAACCACCAGATGCCGTGCTCGTGGGCGGAACTCATCAGGATGTCGTTGTCGCCGTCTCCGTCGAGGTCATCGGCGTGCATGTCGGCCGCGGTGTGTGAAGTCCCTTCCCCGTTGGCACTGAGCGTGTGCTTGTGAAACGCCCACGGACCTTCGAGCTTGGCGGGTTGTTCCCACCAACCGGCGGGAATCAAAATGTCTTGCTTGCCGTCGCGGTTGAGGTCTCCCACGCCGAGACCGTGGTAATAACGATGAGCCAACCCACCGAGCTTTTCGCCGCTGACTTGTCGATAGTCCCACTTCTTCTTCGCCATCTCGGGCGACGGGACTTCGAGGTAGCCCATCATCTGTTCGGTTTCGGAGGTCATCACCAACTCGGGCTTGCCGTCGCCGGTGACATCGAGGAACTGAGGCGACTCGCCCGCCGCGCTGTGCCAGATTTCGTACTGGCTCCACGGGCCGGGTTTGTTTTGCGGGTTCTCGAACCAATGACACGGCACGCCGGGGAAGCCGATCACGATGATGTCCATCCAGCCGTCGCCGCTGATGTCGTGCGTCCACAGCGCAAAGTTGTTGCTGTACGCGCCGTCGTTGATGTAGCGGCGGATCCCCTCGGGACGCAGCGGCCTCATCGCCCAATTGCCGGTCTTGTACATGCTCGCGTCGGCGGGAGCCTCATACCACGCCTCGCCGTTGGTGATGTCGAGCCGTCCGTCCTGGTTGAAGTCTCCGACCGCCACGCCTTCCGCCCGGAAGGCGTCTTCAAACTTGATCCGCTCCCATTTGACGGGCGTCTCCTGTGCGAACGTGGAACCAGCCCAATTGGAAACCAGACAAACGGCAATCAACCCGAACACAGAGCGTGGCATGAAGACTCTCCTGGTAACGAAACAACCCGCCAAACAACGAACTCGCGATGACATCGCCAAGGGCCGACACTCTACCGTCGGATAGTCACCGCTTCACTCGTCAGACGGAAACTTCGCACATCTCACAGACTCAGGGTGCGAGTTCCCAATTGCGCGAACTGGGGACACAATGCCGTACCCCTTCCAAGCGAGGCACTCCGCAAACCCATTTCGCTATGACCGAGTTCATCCCGCACAGTGAGGATCCGCATGAGCCTTTCCGCCACGCAGCCACCGTCGATCAAAAAACGGGGTCGCCTTTACCTTGTCATTCTGTTCTTGGCGGCGGCGGTCGGATCGGTGTTCCAAATCAATTTCATGGTGTTCTTTCATCAGAACTGGTTCGCGATGAGACGGGTTCCGATCGACGTGGCGGGAATGTTTTCCACGGAACATCACGCTTCTGCGGCCCTGCGCGGCGTGTCCGTCTCGGAACGAATCCACTTTCTGCAACCGAGGTCACGGGACGTTCATGACTACCTCACCCCGATCCTCTTCGACGGCAAGTCATTTTCTCCGACCGAAGACCGCCGGGCACGAGTGGATGCCACCATTGAGTTGCCGCGACACCCCGTGCCTCAATTGATTCCGAGGGGGGAGTCGCTGTGGGTGACCGAGGGGCACCATGCGCTTCGCCAGCTCGGCGGGGCTGAGCGAGTCGAGCTGATCGATCCATCCCACCACCACGGGTGGTCGCGCCCCGAAAGACGAGTTGTTTCCCAGGGGCGTCCCGAATATTTCCAAGCGGGGCCTCAGGGAATCCGCCGTGTCTCACTCGTCAACGGTGGTCAGTGGCAGACGACAGCTTCAGCAACACTTCCGCTGCCCTTGCTCACCCCCGCCTGGAAAGTTGCAGACACCGTGGTCCGCACGTCGGCTGATCAACGGGCTGCCTTGAATCGCGACCAATTCCTACGGGTGGTCTGTGACGATTCAGGCGTCCACCTCTTCGTCCTGTTCGATACGGCATTGCTGTATCGGGCCGACATTCCATTCCAAAAGACAGCGAACGCGAACGGTTCGTTAGAGTCGCTTTTTAGTGACGCGGTCTCAGCATTGCTGCCTGAGAACGTCCCCTTTCGAGCGGAAGGGTGGACCGTTCTGACGGCCAATCTGCCGATTCCGGTGACAGTTCCTCCCACGCCGACGGCCTCCAATGGGATGACGGCTCGGAAGTGGTATCCACTCATGATTGAGGGCGAACCCGCCGTGATTGTGATCGACGACAGCGATCCGGCGCGTCCCCAAGGGCTGGCGTTTCGCCAGCAGGGAAAACAGTGGGAGCAGCTCACAAGTTGTCCGTTTCCTTTCGGGACCGAGCAGTACTCGCTCGTCACGGAAAACGGTGCACGTCACGCGCACTTCCTGACGGCGACATCACTGGGGGGCTGGTCTTGCTACCGCATCGATGCGACGGGATTTCATCGCGAGCGTGCGTCTGGTCCGTTCGAGGAATTGGAGCCGAGTTTTGATCGAGAGCTTCGATTCTTGTACGAAGTCCTGCGTAATTCGCTGATCGCGACGCTGATTCTGGGGAAAGTCGTCTCGCTGTTGATGCGGTTCGCGACGAGGGCCGATTACGCCTTTGGGCATTCGCGCGTCACGCTCGCGTCGCTGTGGCGGCGCGGGATGGCGCGGGGGATTGATCTGGGACTGACCGGACTGTCGCTGGTTCCGCTGTTGCTGCTGAGCCGGGCTTGGGTCGATTGGTCCGCTTGGCTCGAAGCCCGCAATCTGCGGCTGCATCACTCCTCGATCAGTCAGGTCTGGGTACTCATCCTGGCGGGCGCGGTCTGGCTCTTGGTGATGGTTTCGTTGCTGAGCGCCGTTCAAGGGCGTTGGGGCTGGACGCCCGGCAAATGGTTATGTGGGTTGCGCGTGGTCGGAACGACGCTGAAACCGTGCGGCTTCGCACGCAGTGCGGCTCGGGAGGTCATGCTCTTCGCAGACAGTCTCTATCTCTGCTGTTGGAGTTCCGGCGTCGTCTGCATCGCGCTGACGAACCATCGCCAGCGGCTGGGTGATCTCGTGGCGGACACGCTCGTCATTGAAGTTCGTTGAGTGTTCAACGATGCGGACAGAGCCAACTCCTTTCCCAATCCGGGAGGATGTCGGATGGAACCGGCGGCGCTTCCCCGCGCGGGCCGACAGTCGATAGCTTGGTCCTTGAACGTTGTTGTGAATGTGTCACGTTTGGAAACGTTTCCAAGTCACGGCTCGGTTCAAGCTGGGAAGCAACTTCCCTCACACGCTGTCCCCCTCTTTCATTCGCGCTCCCCTCAATTCGCGCGGAAATTGATCCGCGCGAATTGAGGGGAGCGCGAATGAAAGACGGCCTTCCGGTCAGTGGGCCTCTCAACTCGTCGGTTTGAGGCAGGGCCTCGCTCGAAGTCCGCTTGTCTCACCCAACCTGGAACAAAGCGCTGGCCCTGCAATGCCGGTGTGATCACTTCGCAACTCGGGCCGTTTCTACGACGGTTTTCGGTGTTGGCGACGCAGTCATCACTGGTCACGCTGTGACGAACGTTGAATCCGCCTGACTGCGGCGGAACGGGCGAACCACACTTTGTTGCTGTTGTCGGCCGTCAACACGGCCATCACCGATATGGTGAGCATTCAATACATGATGGCTCGCGACCGTGAGTTGCCTCAGTCGTTCGGGGGCTTGAACAAGTGGGGGATGCCACTGATCCCACTGGCCATCGCGACGATCATTCCGCTGCTCACCGTGATCGCCGTTCCCGAACGAACTCCCGAAACCAGCGGGCTGCGTTTCCTCGTGGCCACGCAGGGCAACCCGAAGCTGGTCGCGTTCACGCTGGAACAGGCCAAGCAGGCGAATGCCGAAGCGCTGTTCCTGTATGTCCGCCACATCGCCGTCCCCATGCTCGGCCCGGCCAATAAGCCAGACCTGCGCGAGGATCCCGAAGCGCAAAAGGTCGCTCTGCAAATCCAAGACATGGCCAAGGAGGCGGGCGTCCCCGCGAAGTTCCTCTACACCGTCGCCGACAACATCGCCGAAACCATCGTCGATTTTGCCGTCACGAACCATTGTGGGAAGTCACTCTGCTGTCGTGCGTCGAATCGCCTGCTGAAAAACGCGGGGCACGTTTCCAGCGTGCCCCGCGTCCTCTGCGTCTGGGCACGATCAACTCGTGCTCCTCTTGTTTTCAACAGACGGCCGTCACAGAAACTGGTTGATGATGTTCTCCAGCATCTCTTGGCGACCCGATTCGTTCGGGTTGAGCTTCTTCTTGCCGAGGACGTATTTCTCCAGCGACTCGAACGTGGCCTTGCCGCTTTCGATTTCGGCACCGATCCCTTCGTCGAAGCTGCGGTAGCGGTTCTTGACGAAGTTCTTGAGAACGCCGTCTTTGCGAATGGCGGCGGCGATCTTGGCTCCGCGAGCGAAGGCGTCCATCGCGCCGATGTGCGCGTGGAAGAGGTCGATTGGCTCGAAGCTTTCTCGTCGGACCTTCGCGTCAAAATTGACGCCGCCCGGCGCGATGCCGCCCTGTTCGAGGATCACCAACATGCACTGCGTGGTGAGGTAGATGTCCGTCGGGAACTGATCGGTGTCCCAGCCGAGCAGTGCGTCGCCGGTGTTGGCGTCGATGCTGCCGAGTGCTCCCTGGATGCGGGCATATTCCAGCTCGTGCATCATCGTGTGACCGGCGAGCGTCGCATGGTTGGTCTCGACGTTCATCTTCACGTGCTCCATCAGCCCGTTCGCGCGACAGAAGTTCAAGCACGCGGCGACATCGAAGTCGTACTGATGCTTCGTCGGTTCTTTGGGCTTTGGCTCGAAGAGGAACTGGCCCGTGAAGCCGATCTGCTTGGCGTAATCGACCGCCATGTGCATGAACTTGGCGAGGTGATCGAGTTCGCGTTTCATGTCGGTGTTGAACAGGTTGTGGTAGCCCTCACGACCGCCCCAGAAGACGTAGTTGGCTCCGCCGAGTTCCTTCGTCACTTCGATGGCCTTCTTCACCTGAGCGGCCGCGCACGCGAAGACATCCGCGTTGCAGGTCGTCGCCGCACCGTGCATGTAGCGCGGGTGCGAGAACATGTTGGCCGTGCCCCACAAGAGTTGGATGTCCGTCCGTTCCTGAGCCGCCTTGAGCGCCTTCACGACGACATCCAGGTTCTTGTTGGTCTCGGCCAGCGTCGCACCTTCCGGAGCCACATCGCGATCGTGAAAGGCATAGAAGGGGCAACCGAGTTTTTCGATGAACTCGAACGCCGCATCGACGCGCTTGACCGCGTTTCTCACCGAATTCGTGCCATCGTCCCACGGGCGCTGCAAAGTGGCCGAACCGAACGGATCGCTGCCGGTCCCACGGAACGTGTGCCAGTAACAAACCGTGTACCGCATCAAGTCCTTGAGCTTCTTTCCCTCCACCTTTTGCTCGGGGTCATAGTGCTTGAACGCGAGTTGGTTCTTGCTCTTGGGACCTTCGTATTCGATGTGAGGTACGTCAGGAAAGAATTGAGCCATCGGTGTTTGCCTGCTGGAAAAAGGTCTGGAACATGGAAACGGCGGCGGAGTGTAGCCGCGTGGAAAAGAGGTCGCAAAGGAGCGGGTTGCGGGGCTGTAGGATGGGCACTCTTGCCCGTCCTGTCTTCAACGAATGGACGGGCAGAAGTGCCCATCCTACGAATCAGCTACGCCATCACGCCGGTTACGATCTTGCCCGCCGAGATCGGCAGCGGGCGGTTGAGCTTGTCGCGGACTTCGGTCTCGGGATCGAGGCCCATCAGCGCGAAGACCGTGGCGGTGAGATCGTCCAACAGAACGGGATCTTTGTCGGGGTAGGCGGCTTGTTTGTCGGACGTGCCATAGACGAAGCCACGCTTTGCGCCGCCTCCGGCCAGCAGCGCGGTGTAGCACTGTGGCCAGTGGTCTCGACTGATGTTGTCGTTGATTTTCGGAGTCCGTCCGAACTCGCCCATCCAAACGATCAGCGTGCTGTCGAACAAGCCGCGTTCCTTCAGATCGTTGATGAGCGTGGGCAGCGTCTGCTCGACCAGTGGCAGGTGATAGTCCTTCAAGATCGGATACATCCGCGTGTTGTCGAAGCCGTGCGTATCCCAACCATCCTTTGGGAACCGCCCGCCGATGCTATCGGAGTAGTAGACGTTCACGAACTTGACGCCCGCCTCGACAAGACGCCTCGCCAACAAACAACTTTGGCCATACGTGGTCCGTCCGTACTTGTCGCGGATCGCCTGCGGTTCGGCCGACAGGTTGAAGGCGTCGCGGACCTTGGACGAATTCAACATGCCGAGCGACTTCTCGTAGTACGCGTCCAATCCCTTGGCCGCAGCGGAGTAGTCGAGCAGCTTCGTTTGGCGATTGACGAGCTGCTGCATCTCGCGGCGGTTTTGAAGGCGTTCGGCGGTGAGGCCGCTGGGGAGCGACAGCTCGGGGAGTGAGAAGCCGCGTTCGTTAGGATCGCTGGTCACGAGCAGCGGATCGTGCGCCTTGCCGAGAAAGCTGGCGTGCTGACCGGGCGTGATCTCACCGTCGCGCAAGACGTGCGGATAGGCGACGAACGTCGGCATCCCGTTCGTGTTCGGTGCGAGTCGATCGACGACCGAGCCATAGGCCGGAAACAACTCTTGCGAGTCGCGCAGGCGGATGTCGTCGAGCGGCGGCGCGTGACCGGTCAGCGCGTAGTAAGCCGCCGAGTTGTGGTTCTTCATCGTGTGATGGACCGTTCGCACGAGCGTCACGTCGTTCATCACCTGAGCCATTTTCGGCAACTGATCGCAGATGCGAATGCCCGGCGCGGCGGTGTCGATCACGCCGAAGTGGCTCCTCACGCCGGACGGTGCGTTCGGCTTGGGGTCGAAGGAATCGAGATGACTCGGCCCGCCAAACTGATAGAGAAAGATGACCGACTTGGCGCGAGTCGCTCGCGCGGAGATCGCGCTCTCACCGCCGGGCGCCTCCGCCGCGCGGAGGAACTTCGGCAACGTCAGCCCCAGCATTCCGAGGCCACCGATTCGCAAAGCCGCCCGGCGTGAGTAATCGTGAAACATGGCTCTTGCACCTGAATGATGTTGTGAGACGTGTCTCACGGTTAACCCCGACACACCAACCCGAAGCGTGAGCGAGGAGGCTCGTACAAGTCGGCTCGCCCTCGCGGCCTGTCATCCCGAAACGCACCTCCTCGCTCACGCTTCGGGTTGATGTGAATCGAGGCCGAAGTGTAACCGAGTTCATCGGCCGCGGACCAACTCGAACACGGTCTGTTCTTGGCAATCAGCCGCATTGCATGTCGCCGGATCGACCGGTATGAACGGGTCGGTTTTATAGCCATCAAGTCCGATGTCGTTGCAGCGGGGCTGATTCGCATGTCGCAGAGTGTGCCATCGGCGGGAGTGCGTTGCCCTCGGTGTGATCGCGTGTCGCTCGACCTCGCGTATTGCGAGCATTGCCAGTCGGAGTTGCCTGCGGCGGTACACGATTCCCCGTTGGGAGTCCCGGCTCCGTTGATCGACGCCACTTCCACCGTGAGTTCGGTGATGGCTTCCGAGTGGAGTCTCGCGGCACTGAGCGTCGGTTGGCCTGATGACCCGAGTCGTTCGTTCGAGGTGACTGTGGGTGCCGCCGCGTTCCGTGTCCGCGCGATTCGCCCCGCGCTGTGGCCGGACCTCGCGCCGGATGTGAGGTCACGTCAAGCGGTCTCACTTCCCGTCTTGCCTCCCGTGCATGTGATCGAACTCGGCGGCGGAGCGATCCTCGCGGCGGAGTGCTGGAACAACCGTAGTCCCGACGCTCCGTCGGCGGGACCAAGCAATCCGAACAGCGACTTTCCAACACCAACCCGCAGCGTGAGCAAGGACGACGGTGCCAGCGAGTGCGATGTGAGAATCGGCGTCGAATCGACTTCGTCCTCGCTCACGCTGCGGGTTGGTATGGGTGAGAACAGTCCTGTCTCCGAGCTGCTCGCTGAGACGCTGCGTGTCGGTCGTTGGCTCAACACCGTCATGACGAGCCTCCACGCATCGGGGCACGTCTGGTTGGAGTTCGATCCGCAGGCGATCGAGGTGCGCGAGCCGCTGGTGCGCGTCGCCAATCTCGATTGGCGGTTGTTCCCGATCGGTCGGTGCCCCAGTCATCTCGCGCGCATCTCGCCACAGTATTCGCCCCCCGAGGTCTGTCGGTTTCACGACGACTGGATCGGGCCGAGGACCGATGTCTATCACCTCGCCCTCTTCGTTTATTACCGCTTGGCGGGGCTATGGCCTGGCGGGTTTGCCGGTCGCGGGTTAGAGGCGTTCGGGTTTGAAGTGCCGCCGCTGCGTGTCTTTCGCCCAGACGTGCCTGTCGGTCTGTGGCCGGTCCTGCGCCGTGCCCTTTCGATTAACGTGACTCAGCGCCAGTCCTCGACAAGTGAACTGCTCGAAGAACTCGAACGGGTAGCCGCATCCACACCAACCCGCCGCGTGAGCAAGGATGTTCTCACAGACGCACTCGCAGCATCCTTGCTCACGCAGCGGGTTGGTGTGGAGGACCCGTTGTTTGGGCCGCACTCACAAATCGACCTCGGTTGGCTCACCGCAACCGGCCGCGCGAAGTCGGCCCTCGGTGCGGTCAACCAAGATCAAGTCGTCGTCGTGAGCGAGGCCGTTCGCAACCGTAAAGTCCAACTGCTGATCGTGGCCGACGGCGTGACGCACGCACGAGTCGGAGCGGGTGAGCGGGCGAGTGACCTCGCGTGCGAAGTACTGCTCGCGTCGATCCGCAGTCAACTGGCAGCGCTCCCCGAGAATGAAGAGCCAGCGTGGCCGACGGCGCTGGACACCGCGTGCGTCGCAGCGAGCGAAGCGATTGTCCGCGAGGCCCTCTCGCTCCCGAACCGTCCCGTCCCGACGCGCGACAACGATTTGATGAGCACCACCGCGTTGATCGGCATTCTTGATGGCGACGAATTGCATCTCGCGAACGTCGGTGACAGTCGCGCCTATCTCGTCGCGAATGGCCTCGCTGAGCAACTGACCGTGGACGGCGATGTCGCCTCGTCGCAGCTTGCGTTGGGCACGCCACCAGAACAGGTGCAGGAACTCGGTGCGGCGGGCAAGGCGCTGCGGTTCTGTTTGGGGGCGTGCCGCGAAACGGAGTCTGGTGAGCTGGTCGTCGATGTGCAGCGGGCACGACCACAGATCAGTCGCTGGCAATTGAAGCCGGGCGACACGATGGTCCTCTGTTCCGATGGTCTCGTCGAAGAGCGAGTCTTTCTCGAACCGGAAGACCTCGCCACGATCATTGAGGCCGGGCGAGACCTCACCTCACAACAGCTCGCGGAATTTCTCGTCGCGGCGGCCGATGCCAAACAGCGTCTGCCCTCGCCGACGGAGCCACAGGGTTACGGAGACAACATCACCGCGATCGTGCTGCGCTTCGTTGCGGCTCAAACACTCACCCGAAGCGTCAGCGAGGACGCGCGTTGAAAGTCATCCCGAATTGTTGGGTTCATCCGAGTTTTGGGGGGATCGCTGCTGGAATCAAAACAGAAGTCTGCCCGCCTTCATCCTGAAGGGATGTCAGCAATTAGCCGGGGGTTGAGCGCAGCGACACCCCCGGAAGAGTTCCAACCAAGTCGTTTGCATCCTGAAGGGATGCCAGCATTGTCGCTTCTGGCTGACACGGGAAACCTGCCAGCATCCCTTCAGGATGCAAAGCCCCTTGCATGGACTCGTTACCGGGGGTGTCGCTCCGCTCAACCCCCGGCTAATGGCTGTGATCCCTGCGGGATAAAAACGGACGGCGGCATCCTTTCGTCTTGAACCAGCGAGCCACCCAGAACCTCGCATGAACCAAGAGTTGGCCGTTCGCCACGTTCGCCCTCGCTCACGCTTCGGGTTAGTGTGCATCGAGCAATCGCTCCGTGACTGTCATCGTTTGGAAAGGACTGATCGTGGCCGAAGAATTTTTGTTGGAGTGCAAGCTCGACCAGCCAGCCGTGTTGAACGGTCGGTCGGCGGATGTTTATAGCCTCGTCACGATCAAGCCGAACGGCGCGCGGCTGGGGGCACTGCTCGAATCATCGGGCGGGGCGAGTCTCCCCGCGCATCTGATCGTGATCGTCGATGTCAGCGGTTCGATGAACACGCTGATCGAACCCGATCCGCACGCGAGGATCGTCGGTTCCGCCACGGTCGAAGGCCGGACGATGACCGAAGTTGTCGCGTCGGTCCCGAGTCGCCGGATGGTCGCCGTCAACGTCGTGCGGCGCTTGGTCGAGCGAATGGAACCGTCCGACCGCATGACGTTGGTCGCGTTCGATGAGGGAGCCTATCCGCTGGCGAAAGGTTTGGCGCGCGGCCGCGAACTCGACGACGCCGTTCGTCAATTGGTCGATGTTGGTGGTGGCGGGACGTGTCTCAGCCTGGCATTCAGCGCGGTGAAGAAGTCGCTCACGGGAGCCGAGAGTCGGTCGGAGACGCGGCGGATCGTGCTGCTGACAGACGGTGAAGACAGCGATGAAGACGCCGCGTTGCGCGAGGCGACGCAGTTGGGCGAGCAGTTCCGATTGCCGATCTTCGCCCTCGGCACGGGCGACTCGCGCGCCGACTTTTTGATGAAGGTCTGCGGCACAACACTCGGCGGCGCGTTCGACAATCTCAAGAACGAGCGCGAGGCTGAAGACTGCTTCGACAAGGTCTTCACCGGTCAGAAGAACATCCTCGCGACGAACGTCTCGCTGCAACTCTGGCTGTCGCCCGAGATCTTCGTCCGGGAACTCTATCGCACTAAACCCGAAGTCCTGTTCGTCGGCGACATGCAGCCGGACGCGGGCAACACGGTCTCAATCCCGCTGGAATACATGGAGCGCGGCAAGGTCTACGAAGTGCTGTTCCGCAGTACCGTTCCCGCCCGCGACGCCGGTCGGTTTCGCCTCGCCAAAGCGACGCTCACGTTTGATGTACCAGCGCTCGGCGTGACCGGCGGTCGCGTCGAAGCAAACATCGCCATCGAATCGACCGCTGACGAAGACCGCACACTGATGCGCACCGGCGACGTGCGGCGCGTCATCACGCAGGCGGAGACCCAGCGCCAGTTGCTGTTCCTCCAAGAGAAACGTGACCTGCTCGAACGAGGCCAGGCAACCGCCAAAGACAAGAACGTCGTCGCCAAGTTGCTCGACGCTCTCGTGAAGAAGTTTGAAGAACAGGGCGATCAGGCGAATCTGAACATTTACCGCCAGATGCGCGACGACTACGTTCGCCAAGGGACGATCACGCAAGAGATGATGAACCGCTCGCTGGCCGCGTCGTCCAAAGTCGAGGGCGCGATCGCAGTCCAAGAGGTCGATGATTTTTGAGTCGGAACAATGCGTCGTTTCTGATCACCACAACTTCTGGTTCATCCGATGTTTTGGGGGGGAGTCACTCATTGGAATGAAAGAAACGATGATCAAAATCTTCATCCTGAAGGGATGTCAGCCATTAGCCGGGGGTTGAGCGAAGCGACACCCCCGGAAGAGGTCGAGCAAATGGCTGTTGCATCCTGAATGGATGCCAGCCTCGCAAAACGGGGAGACATTCTGAGCTGGCCAGCATCCCTTCAGGATGCAAATCCAATCTCGATGTCTTCGCACCGGGGGTGTCGCGGACGCTCAACCCCCGGCTAATCGCTGACATCCCTTCGGGATCAAAATGACGGGACTTCATCCCGCTCAATGGAATCCCCCCAAAACATCTGATCACCACAACTTCTTCACCGCCCTCGCGAGATGACCCCGCCACTGTGACCGATCCCCGCCAAGCCAGTTTGTTTTCTGAAGCCGAGTTGCCGCCCGATTTGCTGCCGTGGGAGATCGCGGCGGGGGAAGATCGGTTGCTGGCCGAGGTCGTCTTCAACCGTCCGCTCACGACGATCTTTCAGTATTTCGTCCCGAACGAACTGCGCGAGATGATTGGGCCGGGGCAGCGCGTGCAGGTGCCGTTCGGTCGCGGCGACAAGCTGACGATCGGCTTTTGTGTCGGTCTCACGACGACGTTTCCGCCGGGGCGCACGATCAAGACGGTCGCGGCGTTGATTGACCGCGAAGCGTTGCTCGACGCGCGGATGCTCGAACTGACGCGCTGGATCGCGGATCGGTATCTGTGCGGCTGGGGCCAAGTCTTGGAGAGCATCATCCCGCGCGGCGTGAAGTCGAAAGCGGGGTCACGCGAGGTGACATTCTTCGCGCTGGCCGCGGAACTGAGTACCAAGCTCGCGTGCGCTGCAGCACACGTTTCCAATGACGGGCTTGCCCTTGTCCCGTCGGGCACCGCCGCTTTGGGTGGTCGGGAGACGGCTAGTGTGAGGGGGCTGAATGGTGACAACGCTCCGTCGGACTCGAACGACTCCACTCTTCCTCCCTCCCCTCGGTGGGGAGGGCCGGGGAGGGGGGACGATGAAGTGCCGGGTGTCAACTCGCGATCCGCCCCCCTCCCTAACCCTCCCCACCGAGGGGAGGGAACAGGAAGGGAACCCTCGCGATTGGAAGTGGTGCTATCCAACCTCAAGCTCCCCGCGAAGCAGCGGGCGGTGATCGAGGCGCTCGTCGCGGCGGGGCGGCCGATGCGCGTCGATGAGTTAGCCGAGGCGGCTGAGTGCGGGACCGCGCCGATTCACGGTCTGCGCGACAAGGGGCTGATCGTCGCGCTGCGTGAACGTGTGATGTCCGCGCCCGTCATGCCGACGCCCGAGGCGCATCGCGAGATCAGGCTCAACCCCGATCAGCAGCGGGCGGTGGACACGATCCTGAGCGTCGTTCGCGCGGCCGAGCATCGTACCCTGTTACTGCACGGGGTCACGGGGAGCGGCAAGACCGAGGTCTACATTCGCGCGATCGAAGAGGTCGTCAGCTACGGGCGACAGGCGATCGTGCTGGTTCCCGAGATCAGCCTCACGCCGCAGACGATCCGGCGGTTCGCGAGTCGCTTCCCGACGATCGCCGTGTTGCACAGTCATCTCACCGACGCCGAGCGGCATGGTCACTGGCAACAGATCGCCAGCGGAGCCGTGCAAGTGGTCGTCGGTGCCCGCAGCGCGATCTTCGCGCCGACACCGCATCTCGGGCTGATCGTGATCGACGAAGAACACGAGACGAGTTTCAAGCAGGACAGCACGCCGCGCTATCACGCGCGCGAGGTCGCGCGGCGACGCGCCGAACTCGAAAAGGTGCCGCTCATTCTTGGCTCCGCCACGCCGACGCTCGAGTCCTATTTGAGGGTGCTGCGCAAGGAGGACGTGTTGATCTCGATGCCGAAGCGCGTCGAACGACTGCCGCTGCCGCCCGTTTTGATCGTGGACATTCGCAACGATCCCGCCATCGCCAAGGGTTCGGCCATCGGGCGGGCGCTCTTCACGTCGATGATGGACGCGCTGAAGGCCAAGGGGCAGATCATTCTGTTTCTCAACGTGCGCGGGTTCTCGCCGGTGTTGTGGTGTCGCGGCTGCGGTGAGGGCGTGAAGTGCCCCGACTGCGACATCACACTGACCTATCACAAGGAACGCGCGGTCGCCCTCTGTCACAGTTGCGATCGGTCGGCTCCGCTGCCGAAGGTCTGCCCGAAATGCGGCAAACCGGGGCTGCTCAATCTGGGGATTGGGACCGAGCGGTTGGAGGCCGAAGTCAAAGCACGTTTTCCCAACGTGGCGTGCCTCCGCATGGACAGCGACACGATGAGTCAGCGCGGCAGTCACGACGTGGCTCTCGAAAAGTTTCGACACGGCGAGGTGCAGATTCTGCTCGGGACGCAGATGATCGCGAAGGGACTCGACTTCCCGAACGTCACGCTGGTGGGCGTGATCGACGCCGACACGCTGCTCCATCAACCCGACATTCGTTCGATGGAGCGAACGTTTCAGTTGATCGCTCAGGTGGCGGGCCGCACCGGGCGCAGCGCGAAGGGGGGGCGAGTCCTCGTCCAAACATCGTCGCCCGAACAGCCGCCGATCGTCCGCGCGGCGGCTCACGATTTCCTCGGCTTCGCAACGGATGAGCTGCGTCACCGTCAGGCTTTGAAGGTTCCGCCGTTCTCGCAAATGTGTCGCGTCATCGTGCGCGGCCCCGATGAGAAAGAGGTCCATGCGTATTCGGACAAAGTCGGCGAACTGCTGCGAGCGGCGGCGAAGGAACTGTCGCTCGATGTCCGCATCCTCGGCCCGGCTCCGTGTCCCGTGACACGGCTCAAGGCGAACTTTCGCTATCACCTGCAACTCACGTCGATCGAACTGCCACCGCTGCAAAAAATCTGGCTCCACGCCGCCCCGCAGTTTCCGAGTCACCCCCAAGTCGAGTTCGTCGTGGATGTCGATCCGCTCAACCTACGGTAGCGCGACCGGTTGGAAATTTCGTAGGGCGGGTCTGTAACCTATCCCACGCGCTCGCCTGCGGCTGGCGGTGAAACGGACATTGCCGAGCGACCACACCGAGCAAGCGGCGGAACCACGGATTTCACGGATGACACAGATCAGAGGAACGCCAACACAGACAAAGATCAACACCAAGTTCTTTCCCCCTCTTCATCCGTGCCATCTGTGAAATCCGTGGTCACTCTTTTGCTTCATCGGCTTGCTCTCAAAATCGCGCGGGACAAATTGGGATCGTTGAGTGCCTCTCAGAACGGAGTCGATATGACGGCGGCGGAATCGGAAATTTTGCGAGATGTCTGGTACATGGCCTTGCCTGGTCGCGAGCTGAAGCGCGGCAAGATGCAGGGCAAGATGCTGCTCGGGCAGTCGATCGTGCTGGGACGCGACGCGGACGGGAAGCCGTTCGCGTTGCGAGACATCTGCCCGCATCGCGGCATCCCGCTCAGTCACGGCAAGTTCGACGGGCGCGAGATCGAGTGCTGTTATCACGGCTGGCGGTTTCAGTGCGACGGCGGCTGCACGCACATTCCGTCGCTCCTGCCGACTCAAAAGTTTGAACTGTCTCGCGTCGGAGTCTTTCAATTTCCGTGTCGTGAAGTGCAGGGAAACATCTGGGTCTTCATGCCCGCCGACGAACGGACGTTCCCCGACCCGTTGCCGAGCATCCCGCTGATTCCGGATGTCGAAGCGGTCCACTGCCAGATGGTCATGAAGAGTCTGTTCCCGTGTTCCATCGACCACGCCGTCGTCGGGCTGATGGACCCGGCACACGGCCCGTTCGTGCATCAGTCGTGGTGGTGGCGGTCGCAGAAGTCGATCCACGAGAAATCGAAAGCCTTCGCGCCGTCACACTGGGGCTTCACGATGGTCAAGCACAAGCCGTCGTCGAACTCGAAAGCGTACAAGCTGATCGGCGGCGAGGTCTCAACCGAGATTCGCTTCGAGCTTCCCAGCACGCGCATCGAACACATCACGGCGGGGAAGCACCACATCTGCGGCGTCACCACACTGACGCCGCTCACCGCGACTCAAGTCGAACTGCATCAGTTCTTCTATTGGACGATCCCGTGGCTGTCGCTCATTCGTCCGCTGATGCGACCGTTCATGAAGACCTTCATCGAGCAGGATCGCGATGTTGTCGATAAGCAACAGCAGGGACTGAACGAAGACCCGCAACTGATCCTCATCAACGACGCCGATAAGCCCGCGCGGTGGTACTACCAGTTGAAGAAGGAGCTGCAGCAGTCTCGCTTGGAGAACCGCCCGTTCCAAAACCCGGTCCCCGAGACGACGCTGTATTGGCGGAGTTGAGAAGGTGAGTCCGTTGAGTCATCGTACTACTAGGTCTGAGAATCTTGTCGCTCTGCGCGCGTTTCCGTCTTCAAAAAGTCGCCTTCATCGCTCCGCGTGAAGGAAGCCGAAGGGAGTGGACGCTGATCATGCCAACCGATGCTGGACTCCCCATCGGCTTCCTTCACGCGGAGCGATGAAGGCGACTTTGGCTGCGGCTACGCCGCGTCGTTTCACCGCGTGAGCAACGCCGTGCGCGTTGATGTGGTGACGACTTGGATTGTGTGGCGAGCGGGCACAGTTGCTCTTCTGCAATTGAAGCGTAGGTGAGTCTCATCGACACTCGACGCGCGGGGCGTTGCCCACGCGGTTAAACAAGGGCAAGCGTTCTCTCCGCCGCCGATTCACCACTTTGGATTGCGTCGGGGATGCCGACGCCGCGATAGGCGTTGCCTGCCAGTGCCAGTCCGCTATGTCGCGCGGTGAGAGCTTCGATCCGAGCGACTCGGTCGAGATGCCCGACATGGTACTGCGGCATCGCGCGGGGATAGCGCACGACGAGCGACAGCTCTGGCTCACCGCGCACGCCGAGCAGTTCGTTCAACTCGGATTGAACGATTCGCAGGAGTTCATCATCGGGGAGGTCGTTCAGTTCCGGCTGCATCGCGCCGCCGACAAACGTGCGCAGCAAGACGGAACCGGCGGGAGCACGCTCGGGAAACTTCCGGCTCGAAAACGAGGTGGCCAAGATGCGCCGGCGTTCACGGTGCGGCACGACCAGTCCGAATGAGTCGAGGGGATGAGCGACATCCGCCAAACGGTGGCCGGTGACGACGATGGCACTTGAGGCGTATTCGATCTGTCGCAGTTCACTCGCCAATTCCGGGGCCAGTCCGTCGAGCAGCAGCGCGGCGTGGTGAGTTGTCGTCGCGACGATCACGGCGTCGAAGGAATGATGCGTGCCGTCGGAGAGCGCGAGGCGAAACGGGGAAGCTGACGCCGCCGAACGGAAAACTCCTCGCTCACGCTGCGGGTTGGTGAGGGGACGCTGAATCGCCGTGACGCGCGTGTTGAGCTTCACCGTGCCGCCCGCTTCCACGCGCGACCGCAGCGCGGCGAGCAGGTCTTCCATGCCGCCCGCCAGTCCCGCGAAGAGGCCGTACCGCGCGCCGCTCGATGACGAATCTTGCACGGTCTGACCGCGAGTCGGTTCACTGAGGATCGGCGCATCACTCACTGCCGGGATTGGATTGTTGTAGTCTGGACGCCCTCGTCCGGACGAGGGCGTCCAGACTACAGATTCCACGCCAGTCCCCTTCTTCGCCGCGCGTGCGGCGCGGATGAGACTGCCGAAGTCGCGTTCCTGTTCCAGAAAGCGCGGCAGCGTTGCGGCGAGACTGAGTTGTTCGGGATCCGACGTATAAATGCCTCCGACCAGCGGCTGCACCAGTCGTTCGAGAACCTCGCGGCCGAACCGTCGTCGCACGAACGACGCGAGGCTTTCGTCCGTCAACTCCGTCGCCTCGCGTGCGATGCGGCTGGGGACGCAGGACTCCAGCAGCAGCCGCAGCTTGCCCCACGGCGAGAGGATCGGTGACGTGAGCATCGGCCAGATCGAAGTCGGGCTGAGGAGTTGAAAGCCCGCCGGAATGGGGACCGGTCGCCCGTCGAACACGACGTGAACGCCGCGATACCGAGGGTCGGTCGCGACGAGTTTGCCTTCCAGCCCGAGTCGCCGACAGAGGCCGATCGCACCCGGTTTGTTCGTCAGGAATGAGTCGGCTCCGGTGTCGATCAGATAGCCGTTGCGATGCGTCGTCCCCACGATGCCGCCCAGTCGTGGACCAGCTTCGAGCAGCGTGATCTCGCAGCGCGACTGCCGTGAACCTGATGACCCAGATTGCGTGAGTTCAATCAACCGGTGCGCCGCCGCCAATCCCGACAAGCCACCGCCGATGATCGCGATGCGGCGCGGTGAAGTCTCGGCGGTGGAATGGGCGTCGGTCATGGTGTTCGAGATGCCTTGTACTTCAACGAACGTGACACCTTGTGAACGCTGCGGCTGTCAGGACGAGTTGAAAATCAAGTTCTTCGGAGCGGGGGACGTGAGTCCCCTGAATCAGCTCGATTAACAATTCCATGCGAGTTCAGGGGACTTACGTCCCCCGCTCCGAAGAACGGGGAGCCGAAAACGGAAAGCAGGGCTTACGCCCCAATGCAACGATCACCGCTCGAACCTCGCAATCACTTCGCGCCGAGTTCATGCACCATCTGAACGAGGGCCTTCACGTTGTCGGGCGGGACTTCGGGGAAGACGCCGTGACCGAGGTTGAAGATGTGGCCGGGGCGTCCGGCGGCGGCATCGAGGACCGCTTTGGCGCGTGACCGCAACGTGGGGAGATCGGCCATGAGCGAGACCGGGTCGAGATTGCCTTGCACTCCCACGTCGTATCCGACCGTCCGCCAGCCCTCAGCGAAATCGACACGCCAATCGAGGCCGATCACATCGCCACCCGCCTCGCGCAGCAGCGGCAACAACGCGGGATTGCCCGTCAGAAAATTGATGACCGGTGTGCCGGGACGGATGCCGTCGATGACCTGCTTCGTGAACGGCATCGCGTAGCGGCGATAGTCCGCTGGTGAGAGGCAACCGGCCCAACTGTCGAAGAGTTGGATCGCCTGACAGCCCGCGTCGATCTGCGCGTTGATGTAACGCACGAGGCTGCGGGCGAGGCGTTGCATGAGCGTCGTCCACGCTCCTTCATCGCGGTACATCAGGCTCTTCGTCGTGAGGTAATTCTTCGAGCTGCCTCCTTCGATGACATACGACGCGAGCGTGAACGGTGAGCCAGCGAACCCGAGCAGCGGGATGTCAGCGGGGAGGTCGCGACGAATCAACTTCACCGCGTCGAAGACAAAGTGCAGCGACGAGACATCTTCCAGTTCGCGAAACCGATCGACTTCGGACGCGGTACGGATCGGGTTGTGGATCACCGGCCCTTCGCCCTTCTGGTACTCCAAGTCGATCCCCATCGGTTCGAGCATCGGGAGCAGATCGGCAAACAGAATGGCGGCATCGACGCCGAGAACGCGCTGTGCGGTGAGCGTCACTTCAGCCGCCAACTCGGGCCGCTTGCACAGTTCGATGAACGTCACCTTCGAGCGCACGGCCATGTACTCGGGCAGATAGCGTCCCGCCTGCCGCATGATCCAGACGGGCGTGGTGTCGGTCGGCTCGCGCCGCGTCGCCTTCATCAAGCGCGAGTTGTGCAGACGAGCATCGTGGGGCAGAGAATCATTCGGTGGGACAGCGTTGGTCGTGGTCGTAGGCATGGCGGCTCCAAAAGTGAGGCGGGATTGTAGCCGTGCCATTTGGGACCGGACAGCCTGTCTGCGAGAGGTGCCGTCGTTGATTGGTGGTCATTAGGAACCCGATCGCGTGGCCTTCTGACTCCCTCCCCTCGGCGGGGAGGGCCGGGGAGGGGGGAGGATTCACCAGCGACGCCTGATTCGGTGAAGACGCCTGACTCGCCATCCTCCCCCTCCCTAACCCTCCCCGCCGAGGGGAGGGAACAGGAACAAGCGACTCCAATGCCACATTCATCCGATGCCTCAATTGTGTGACCACCAATCAACGACTGCACCTCGCTCGGGGCGATCATGCTCGCGCGACTCGACCCGGTCCAGCGCGATGCTCATAATCGGCCGCAGTCGTAGGACGGGCACTCTTGCCCGTCATCAGGTCGGGGGAAAGGACGGGCAAGAGTGCCCGTCCTACAGGTCTCATTGAGGAGAACGTCGTGCCGGGTTGGGCTGTGGAACTGGGCGTGGTTGTGCTGCTGGCACTGCTCAACGGCTTCTTTGCCGCCGCTGAGATCGCGATCCTGACCGCACGGCGCGGGCGACTGGAACAATGGGCCGAGGACGGTGACGGGGCCTCGACCGTCGCATTGCAATTGGCGCACGATGCCGATCGGTTCCTACCAACTGTGCAAGTGGGGATCACGTTGGTCTCGGTATTCACCTCGGTGTACGCCGGAGCGAAACTGGCCACTCCGCTGGAAACGTGGCTGGGGCAGCTCCCGTTCGCGTGGATTGCCGAACGTCGCGTAGGCTTAGCATGGACGCTGGTCGTGTGCGGCATCACCTTCCTGCAATTGATTCTCGGCGAGTTAGTTCCGAAACGGATCGCGTTCCAAAATGCGGAGCCGCTCGCGCGATTCGTGGCCTTTCCGATGCTCGTGCTGCAACGAGTCACTCGACCGGCGATCTGGTTCCTGCACGTCACCACCTCACTGGTGTTGAGGCTGCTGGGACAGAAGAACCTGCCGCCACGCACGGTCTCCGTCGAAGACATTCAGCACCTGATCGAAACCGGTACGGAAGCCGGCGTGCTGGAAGAGTCCGGGCAAAAAATGGCGATGGAGGCGCTGCGGATCGGCAACCGCACCGTCGTCGATATTCTGCGGCCGCGCATCGACATCGACGCGATCGACATCGACACGCCGTCGGAGGAAGTCGTCGGTGCGATCGCCATGTCGGGCTTCTCGCGCGTCCCCGTCTGCGAAGGGACGATCGATCACATTGTCGGCTTCGTTTACATCAAGGATGTGTTCTTGCAGCAGTATCTCGGTCGTCCCATCGACCTGCGCCGGCTGATCCGGCCACCGCTGTTCATCCCCAAGTCGGTGACAATCAGTCGGCTGCTGGAACTCTTCCAAGAGCACAAGACGCAGCTCGCCATCGTGCTGGACGAGTACGGCGGGACGCAGGGAATGGTGACGTTCGAGGACATCATGACGATGCTCGTCGGTGAGATTCACGATGAGTTGCGGCACGAACGGGCATCGAAACACGACCGGGAACAAGACATCGTCAAACGAGCAGATGGCAGCCTGCTGATCGACGGGACCGTGAACCTGCATCAACTCGAAATGGCCTTGGAGGTGACCCGCTGGTCCGATCCGCCGCCGCGCGGCATCGGCACCGTGGCGGGTCTCGTCCTGTCGCTCTTGAAACGCCCGCCGATCATCGGTGACGCGCTGATGTGGAACGACCTGCGGATCGAAGTGATCGATATGGACGGCCCGAAGTTGGACCGATTGCTGATTCAGATGGTCAGCGATCCGCCAGCCAGCGCCGCGCCGCCTTCCACTCCCGTATCATCCGACGACGCGGCACCGTAGCCCGGACGCCTACGTCTGGGTGCAGTCGTTCCTTGGTGGTCATTAGGAAGTCGATCGCGTGGCCTTTCGACTCCCTCCCCTCGGCGGGGAGGGCCGGGGAGGGGGGAGGATCGGCGAGTTGACTTGCCACTCTCCCCCCTCCCTAACCCTCCCCGCCGAGGGGAGGGAACAGGAACGAGCGACTCCAATGCCTCATTCGTACCAAGCATCAATTGTGTGACTACCAAGGAACGACTGCACCCCCTACGTCCGGACGTGGGCGTCCAGACTACAAATATCCCCTCCCCAGCGACTCAATTTCCTTCCACCAGGGTGACTCATGGCGAAATGCGATCAAGGCTACATGTGCGAAGTCTGCGGCGATGAAGTTGAGGACATCACTGGCAGTGACCTCTATCTGCGCTACGTTCTCGGTGAGGTCGAAGCGCGCCATCTGATGACCGCACCCGAGCGCCATCTGCGCTGCAATCCGGTCACGTCGCAGTTCATCGTCATCCCCGAATTCGAGCCGGTCGTGGTCGAGGGACCGTTCGACAAGCGATTGCTCGATCCGGAAGATGTCGCGCGACGCGAAGCACTCGTCACCCGCGCGTGGCAGCGCCTGCAAGTGGTCCGACAACTCGGGCTGCCGATCAGCGACTACCCGCTGTCGCGCGAGACAGAAGCGGGATCGTGATCGCGGTTCCAATCAACTCGATCGGAGCATGACGCACGCCCCACCGGGCCACGCGAACGTAGCAGAAGTCGTAAGACTTCTGGCGAGCGGAGTCTCGAGCCTTCGAGTCGTCAGAATTCTCACGAATTCTGCTACAGAAATTCTGAACGGCTCTTCCCGGTGGGGGCGCTCTTTTTTTCATCACGACTCAGCCTGCCGAATCCTGTTTCCGAGTTCATTCCCCATGCTCTGGCCCGAACACACTGTGACGCAGGAGCTGCTGGCTGAGGCCGGGCGGGGCGAAGGGGCGGCCGTCAACAAGTTGCTCGAACGGCATCGGGCTGCACTACGCAAGCTGATTCAGTTGAGACTCGACCGGCAGGTGGCGCGGCGCGTGGACGCGAGCGACATCGTGCAGGACGTGTTGCTCGAAGCAAACGGGCGGTTGCGCGAATACATCGACGATCCCAAGATGCCGTTTCATCTGTGGCTGCGGCATCTGGCAAAGGACCGCATCATCGACATGCACCGGCGACATCGCGGTGCGCAGCGCAGAAGTCTCGATCGCGAACGGTCTCTCGCGTCGCCTCAGTTCGGCGATCAATCGTCCTTTGATCTGGCGAGCCAACTCGTCGGGAGTGAACTTACGCCCGCTGCCGCCGCGATTCGACACGAGCTGCAAGCGCGGTTCCTCGTCGCCATCGAACAGCTCGACGACGACGATCGCGAGATCGTCTTGATGCGGCACTTCGAGCAACTCGGCAACAGCGAAGCGGCGACGGCCCTCGGCATGACTCCCGCCGCTGCCGGCATGAGGCACCTGCGAGCACTGCGCAAACTGAGAGCGATCCTCGGCGAACGCCCCTCGCTGACGGGAGAGTCCCATGGCTGAAGTCCGGCTCATCACTCGCGCGGTCAACAAGGAGTCATCTGAGCGGGGCGGCGTAAGCCCCCCGGTTCTTCCAAAGCGGGCTTACGCCCAAGAGCC
>JAYSQC010000597.1:0-10905 GCA_043721755.1 Schlesneria sp. | reverse complement strand
AGGCTCTGTTTTGAAACCCCACCCCGCTTGTCGGGGTGGTTTACGGGTCTCTGCACTACTCCCTTATTTCGGTGACGCCGAGTAGTGCAAAGACCTGATTCCACCGGGACAAGCCCGGTGGGGTGAGTTTCAAAACGAAGCCTAGATCGACGGGTGATGAACCCCGTCCATTCTGCGAGGCAGCATAAAGTGACCTGGGGGCGCTCGCCAGACGGAGTTGCTCGCCAACCGAAGTTGTTCCTTGCAGAGAAGTCCGGCTTTAAGAAAAGCCGGACTTCAAACGGCTGTTTGCGGAAGGCTGGCGAAATCAACAGGCCGCGAATATGACGTGACAATGTCGGCTCGGTGACGATGTCGGCTCGGTGATGTCCTGCGAAAGGGCAATTTGTTTTCAACACATCTCCCTCTTGATGGCATTCCCATGACTGTTTTCCGTCCAGCTCGTGTTTGCGTCGCACCGCTGATGTTCACCTGCGTTCTGCTGCTGTCGTCCGTGACGATTCAGGCCGACGAACCGAAGCCGTTTCCCGGCGTGAAGACGGAGTACCACGGGTTCGAGCGCTACGACTTTGTGGTCGATGGCCAAAAATCGCTCGTCGTGACACCGAAGTCGGCGGCGAAAGGACGGCCGTGGATTTGGCGAGCCGAGTTCTTCGATCATCGTCCCGAGATCGACCTGGCCCTCGTCGAACGCGGGTTTCACTTGGTCTACATGAACGTCGGCAACACGTTCGGTTGCCCCAGCGCGATGCAGCATTTTGATGAGTTCTACAAAGTCCTGACCGAGCAGCATGGCCTGTCAAAGAAGCCTGTACTCGAAGGACTCAGTCGCGGCGGACTGTACGTCTACAACTGGGGCGCGGCGCATCCCGATCAGGTCGGAGTGATCCTCGGCGACAACCCGGTCTGTGACTTCAAGAGTTGGCCGGGCGGCAAGGGAAAGGGACCGGGAAGCGCGAACGATTGGAAGAAGCTCATCGCCGATTACGGCTTCGCTGATGAAGCCGCCGCGCTGGCCTATGACAAGAACCCGATCGACAACCTCGCGCCGCTGGCCAAGGCGAAAGTCCCGCTGCTCCACATCTGCGGCGACGCCGACGAAGCCGTCCCGTATCCCGAGAACACCGTCCTGTTGAAGTCCCGGTATGAAGCCCTTGGCGGCAAGATGCACGTCATCGTAAAGCCCGGCTTCAAACATCACCCGCATGGCCTCGACGATCCGACTCCGGCGGTCGAGTTCATCCGGAAGGAACTGGGCTTGAAGTGAGGGATCGCCGTGTGTTGCGTGCGCGGCCGCGTGAGCGATGAACTCCCCCGATTTGCACACGCGCGGGGGCCGCACCAAGTTGAGTGGCCGGTTGTCCTCACACCGCTGCTCCAGTTACCGTGTCCGGCGTCGATGCGATTTCTGCGGGTTCGGTTTCGTCGAACGAGTCACAGTGTGACCTTGGAGCAATCATGGACTGTCCCTTTCCCGGCATGGACCCGTATCTCGAACGCCGCGAGATTTGGCCGGATTTTCACGACCGATTCATCACGCATCTCAGTGAGGCACTTCAGCCGATGTTGCGGCCCCAATACGCGGCCATCTCGCAAAACCGCCTGTACGTGGTCGAGCACGAGCGGCCGATCTATCCCGACGTTTCGGTGATCGAATCGCCAGACTGGTCGATCGGTGGGGGTGCCACAGCAACAGCCGTACTGCCTGACCTTGATGAGCCGCTCATCGTCGAGATTGAGTCCGAGGAAATCCGACAGCCGATGTTGCACATCATCGAACCGGCCGCAGGCAATCGGATCGTGGCGGCGATTGAAGTCCTCAGTCCCGACAACAAGATGTCGGGACCGGGTCGCGAATCGTACCGCCGCAAGTGCGATGAGCTGTGGGAGGCGGGGGCACATCTCATCGAGATCGATCTGCTGCGCGACGGTCAGCGTGTTCCGCGCGTCGCTGCGGCACGCATTCCTCCGACCCCCGCATGGAACTACATCGTTTCGGTCTCGCGCTGGCATAGCCGCTTGGAACTGTACCGCTTCGGACTGAAGCAGCGGCTGCCGCGCATCGCGATCCCGCTGGCTTACGACGACAAGGACGTGCGACTCGATTTGTCAGCCGTCTTCACGCGCTGCTGGCAGGCCGGACCTTACCCCGCGCTGTTGCACTATGACGCCCCTCCTCCTGGTACGTTGCTGAAGGACGATCTCGATTGGTGTCAGCAACAGGTGGCCAAGCTCACCGGGTGAAGCTCGAGGCCGCTCACGGGCGCAGTCGTTAAATGGTGGTCCGTCAGGAACGGCTGTTGAATCGCGAAGTGATGCCAGCAAATAGCTGCGGGCGTCAGCCCGCAGTGAGGATTGTCTTCAGGTCCCGAGCCGCGAAGCGGCGGCAGTGTCATGGCGAGCCGCTTCGCCTCGTTTCTGCCGCCGCTTCGCGGCTCAGCGACAGTAACGCCTTGGCCACCGTGGGTTAACACCCACGGCTATTTGCTGCCGTCGCTTCGCGACTATGACCACCAATTACCGACTGCACCCGCCGCACCCCCTCAACACAGCGGCTTCCCGATGCTCCGAACCGCTTCTATAATCCGCCCACTTGCGAACTCGGGCCGCGGGATGTGTGTCGGTGCTGCGGCGGGCAACGACCTCGTTGATGCGGCTCGTTTTGTTGACGGTGCCTGACCCCTGATTTGCGACTCTTGGAACTCACTCAGCTCAAGGACTACAGCGGTGCTTCGGACTCATACCTGCGGTGAATTGCGGCTCGCTTCTGTCGGACAAACGGTCACGCTCTGCGGGTGGGTCAACACCTATCGTGACTTTGGCGGCTTGGTCTTCATCGACCTGCGCGATCGGTATGGTCTGACGCAGGTCGTGTTCAATCCGACCAAAGCTGAGATGCACGAGGTGGCTCGCACGCTGCGGAACGAGGACGTGATTCGAGTCACCGGCCAAGTCGTGGCTCGTCCTCACGACATGCAGAATGCCAAGCTGGCCACCGGCGAAATTGACATTCAGGCCGGCGAACTCGAAGTCCTCAACAAGAGCAAGACGCCGCCATTCTTTCCAATGCAGACGGACCTCCCCAACGAAGAGCTGCGTCTGAAGTACCGCTTCGTCGATCTGCGTCGCCCCGAAGTGCAGCAGGCTTTGATCCTCAGACACAAGATGTCGAAGGCGACACGCGATTACTTCGACGAGCGGCAGTTTCTCGAAATCGAAACGCCGATGCTCGGTCGCAGCACGCCGGAAGGGGCGCGCGACTATCTCGTCCCCAGCCGCGTTCACGAGGGCTGCTTCTACGCCCTGCCGCAGTCTCCGCAAATCTACAAGCAGATTCTGATGGTGGCTGGCTACGACCGGTACTTCCAACTCGCGCGGTGTTTCCGTGACGAAGACCTGCGCGCGGACCGGCAGCCCGAGTTCACTCAGATCGACGTGGAAATGGCCTTCGTCAATCAAGAGGACATCCTCAGCACGATCGACGGCCTGATGGCACGGCTCGTGAAGGATCTGCGTGGTGCCGAGCTTCAGCTCCCCCTGCCAAGGCTCACGCATCGCGAGGTCATGGAACGCTTCGGCAGCGACAAGCCCGACCTGCGCTTCGATCTGGAACTGAAGTGCCTCGGCGACATTGCGGTCGCGTGCGACTTCGCCGTCTTTAAGTCCACGATTGACAGTGGCGGTCGCGTGCGAGCCATCCGCGTTCCGCAGGCCGCTGAAAAATACAGCCGCAAACTAATCGACGAGCTGACCGAATTCGTGAAGCAGTACGGCGCGAAGGGTCTCGCGTTCTTCCGCGTGAAGGACGGGGAACTCGATTCACCAATCGCCAAGTTTTTCAGTGCCGATCATCAAACGGCGATCATCGAACGAATGTCCGCTCAACCGGGCGATCTTTTGTTCTGCGTCGCCGACACGTTCAAGGTGAGCTGTGCCGCGCTGTCGGCCCTCCGCAACCGACTGGCTCGCGAACTGAAACTCTTCGATCCGCAGGAACTCAAGATTGCCTGGGTCTGCGACTTCCCAATGTTTCAGTGGAACGCGGACGAGAAGCGCTGGGACGCCGAACATCATCCGTTCTGCCAACCGGTCGAGGAAGACATCCCGCTGCTCGAAACCGATCCGGGCCAAGTCCGCGCCCAGTCCTACGACCTCATCTGCAACGGCTACGAAGCGGCGAGCGGCAGCGTCCGCATCCACGACCCCGCCGTCCAACAAAAAATCTTCAACCTGCTCGGCATCACGAACGAAGAGGCCGAAGCCCGCTTCGGCTTCCTGCTGGAAGCCCTGCGCTACGGAGCACCACCCCACGCGGGAGTCGCCCTCGGACTCGACCGCTGGGTGATGCTGTTCCTCGCCTCCGACAACATCCGCGATGTGATCGCCTTCCCAAAGACCCAGAAGGCCAGCGACATGCTGACCGGCGCCCCGGCCACCGTCGATCTGCGGCAACTGCGCGACCTGCACATCAAGGTGGACGTGCCGAAGTAGAATGGCTTCGACCCGCTCCGTCACAGACCTGTTACAGGATCGTTCGCCATGAGTAAGTTCGAGTCGATCCACATCCAAGGCTTCCGCCGTTTGGTCGATGTGAAGCTCGAACTGCGCCCGCTGATGGTGATGATCGGCGCGAACGGGTGCGGGAAGACATCGGTTCTCGAAGCGTGGCAGCTTCTGGCGAGGTCCGCGGAAGGAAAATTGGGCGACACAATTTCATCTCTCGGTGGATTGAGCGAGATCGCGACACGTTCTCGTGTCGCGACGAAGAGTCCTCAGAGGCTGTCGCTGGAAGTGCGATTCAGTGAACCAGTGGAAGCGCCGAAATGTTTCGAGAACTACGACTACTTGTTGCGAATTGCCAACAGCCAATTTGGCTTTCAGATTGAACAAGAACAATCGAAGACAAATCTCGATCCTGTCGATCCCTTGTACAATCGAGATTCGGAATCTCATCTTTCGCGAACCCGAAGCGGAAAGGGAAGATTTCTTCGCGATAGGCTGGCGTCAGTGACCTTCGCTCGTCCGTTTGATTTGGGGCAAGTTCGACAACCACAGTCAGTCCGCCCAGCGACGCTTCCGGGTGAACAAGGAGAGACGCTCATCTCATGCCTGTACTCTCTGCGAGAAACCGAACGAGAGCGCTTTGAAGTGGTGGAAGACACGCTGCGAGCGGCGTTTCCCGATTTTGAGCGGCTTGAATTTCCGTCGGTCGCTGCGGGGATGCTGATTCTGGGTTGGAAGGATCGCCAGTTCGCTCAGTCGATTTACATGAATCAGTTGTCGGAGGGAACACTGCGTTTCCTGTGGCTCACGGCCTTGTTGCTCAGTCGCGATCTGCCTGCCGTGACGTTGATCGACGAACCGGAAGTGAGCCTGCATCCCGAACTGCTGTCGCTGCTCGTCGGCCTCATGCGTGAGGCGTCGCAACGGACGCAGCTCATCGTCGCCACGCACTCGGACCGGTTGATTCAGTTTTTGGAACCCAAGGAAGTTCTCGTGGCAGATGTTGCGGACGGTGCGGCCAAGTTCACTTGGGGAGATGAACTCGACATCGAACACTGGCTTGAGAACTACACACTCGATCAGTTGTGGCAAATGGGGCGTCTCGGAGGCCGAGCCTCATGAAGATCGCAATTCTCGTCGAGGGTGAAACCGAGTTGGGCTTCAAGGTCGCACTGCGGAAGTTTCTGGAACCGAGGCTCTCCGGCAAGATGCCAAATCTAGATTTCGATCCCTGTCATGGACGGATACCCAAGGCCGAGAAACTTCGCCGAGTGGTGGAAGACCATCTTCGAGGGCGCAAGCCAGCCGATGCCGTGATTGCTCTGACGGATGTCTACACCGGGACCGACGATTTCACCGATGCCGCCGATGCGAAGGCGAAGATGCGAGCCTGGGTTGGCCCGAATCCCAAGTTCCATCCCCACGCAGCCCAGCACGACTTTGAAGCGTGGTTGTTGTCGTACTGGGACACCATCAAGAAGCTGGCCGGACACAACAAGGCCAGACCGACGGGTGCTCCCGAGACCGTGAATCACCAGAATCCGCCCGCGTATCGCATCACTGAAATCTTCCGACTCGGCAAGATCCGAGACTTCAACAAACGCCGCGATGCCGCTCGCATTCTTGCCGACAACGACCTTCTGGTCTCCGCGAAAGTCTGTCCCGAGTTGAAAGCGTTTCTGAACACGATCCTGTCACTGTGCGGGGGCGAGGTGATCGAGTGATCGTTTGGTGCGATGTCACTTTCTCGGCGGCAGGTGTGTGCGGGCGAAGGTGTCTTCTCGCAGCTTCACGCTGCGAGCCAAATAGTCTCGCAGTGTTTCGAGTTGGAACTCGGTGGCGATTTGTTCGACGGTGAGGCCGTCGCGGCGGCTCGCCAATAAGAAAAAGGCTTCCGGCTGGTGGACTTCGATGTTGATGTCTCGGCCGTACTTGGCGCGGAGGTCGGCGAACTTGTTCTGGTTGAAGTCGAGATGGAACAGTTCGCGGTCGAGGTTCACATCGACGGCGGCCCACGGGGGAAGGCGTTTGCCTCGCACCTGCCAGGTGTCGAGACCCTGCTTGGTGAGGTAGTCGCCGTTCATGTCGATGATCGCGCTTTCGGGACCGAATGCGACGACGATGGTGAAGCCGTATCTCAAGGCCCAGTGTTGCAGCAGCTTCCCGCCCCAGAACATGGAGGGCCAGAAGACGAGCCGCGCCCGCTGTTGGGCCAGTTGGTCGGGGATCGAGTCGAAATTGGCGTCGAAGCAGACAGCCGCGCCGACGCGCACGCCGTCGCATTCGGCCACGGGGACTTCCCAACCGGGAGTGACTCCGGCGTCCAGCTCGCCCGTCGTCGGAAAGTTCTTGCGGTAGACCATCGTCAGTTTGCCCGAGCGATCGACGATGGGGACGGAATTGAACACGCGGCCCAAGTGTCGTTCGAGCAGCGGCACGACGAGAGCCGTGTTGGCCTCGCGAGCGATTTCACCGACGGCCGCCGCGAACGGTTCGAGTTCCGGCGCGTACTTGACCGTGTCCGCGATGACACCGTTGCACGCACAGATTTCGGGGAAGCAGATGAAGTCGGGCTTCTCCTGCTCGGCGATCCGCAGCACCTGCTCGCGCAGCGGCTTGAGGTTCACACCGAGGTTGTGATGGTCGTGAGCTGGCGGCGCATAGCTGACCGCCACAAGACGCTTGATGAGGGACATGGTGGACCTTGCCAGGAATGGGGAGGAGACCTTCGGTCGGAGTCGAGTGACCCTCGCCGAATAAAGCTTGCCTCGTTTCACCGCGTGGGCAACGCCCCGCGCGTCGAGTGACGTGGACTGCGGTTTCGCACACCGACGCGCGGGGCGTTGCCCACGCGGTGAAACGACGCGGCGTAGCCGCAGCCAAAGTCGCCTTCATCGCTCCGCGTGAAGGAGGCCGAGTGCGAGACCAACATTGATGGGCATGATCTGCGTCCACCCCCATCGGCTTCCTTCACGCGGAGCGATGAAGGCGACTTGTTGAAGGCGGAAACGCCCGCAGGGCGACAAGAATCTCAGACCGAGTCGTACGAACAGCCATTCGTCACGCGCAGTGGGCTTCACACCTGACGGACAACGATCTTGTTGCCGCTGATGACGATGACTTCGATCGGAGTGTCGGGCGTGATGAACGGCCCTTCGCTGACGACATCGAAGACGCGGTCGTTGAGACTCGCCTTCCCCGACGGACGCAGCATCGTCAGGGCGCGGCCTTGCTGACCGATGGAGAGCGATTCGCCTGCCCCTGTCGTCGTGTCGAGGATTTCGGGGCGCAGACGCGGTTCGGTTTCGGGACCGCCGGGCGGGCCGAGAATCATCGACTCAAACAGCGGAATCTGAGGCAGATAGCGAGCAGCGCTGGCCCCCATCACGGCAACCACTCCGACCGAGAGCATGACCTGTCCGGTGAGCCACGTCAGTTCTTCGAGATTGGTCGTGAAGTCAAACGACCAAGTGTGACCCGCCAAAACGAGTGAGGCCACCATGAGCAGGATGCCCGAGACGCCGAAGACTCCAAAACCGGGGATCGCGAAAAATTCGATGGCCAAGCAGGAGAGGCCGATCACGAACAGCGTGACCTCTAACCAACCGGCTGTTCCGCCGAGGAACCGCGCCCAGAAGAAGAGGGCGAAGCAGAGGACCGACAGGATGCCCAGGATGCCCGTCATGAAGTGCAGTTCGAGGTAGATCAGTGCGACGCCCAACACGATCATCAGCACGACCATCCCCGGCCTGTTCAGCCTGAACACCAGATCATCGACCCACGTCTTCTGGATGATCTTGATCGGCGATCCGATGGGGAGACCGATGCGGAGCTTCAATTCATCGAGATCGCCGACCGGCGCTTCGGCCAGTTTGAGTTCGTTCGCGCGGGTGCCATTGACGGTGAAGAGCAACTCGCCGTTGGTCTCGCGCAACTGCGGGCCGAGGATCCATTCGCCCGCCGAAGCGTGAACTTCCGCCTCGCTCATGTACCAGACGCGCCCGTTGTCGCGGTGCGTGACTTGGAAGACCTTTAGCGAGCGGTCGGCCATCGCTTCGCAGATCGCAACCGGACGAGTCTTCTTCTCAGCAAGTTCCTTGAGCGACGCGCGCAGCGGGCTGAGGATTTTTTCGGGAGCACGTTCAAACGGTTGCCCCGGTCGCATTTCAATCGGCCCCGCGTCGCCGATCTTCGCGTCGGGATGCAGATAGATTTCGTCGCAGCCGAGTGAAATGATCGCCGCGCCGCTGATCGCTTCGCGCGGCACATAGGCGATCGTCCGAACCTTGTGGTCTTCCAGCCGAGCGATGGTCTGAGCAAGATTGACGCTCGACATCATCAGCCCGCCGGGCGAGTCGATCTCGAACACAATGGCCTGCGCCCCGTCGGCGACAGCGCGGTCGATCTGCCGCATCAGGAAGCTCTCTTGCAGATGGTCGATGATGCCCTCGACCTTGATCAGCCGGACTTTGCGAGTCTCCTTGTCGGCCGATTGTTCGCGGAGAGTCTCGCGCGGGAGGCCGTAATACTCGGCGACGGCCGCCCGCGTTTCTGAGATCTGCACGACGAGGATGTCGAGTGCCCGGGCGGTACTCCCCTTGAACGTGCCGAGCTGTCCCGATTCCTTCACGGGAGTCTGATCGACATCTTCGATCCGGATGTCGGTTTTGCGCAGCGTCTCGAGTTCGTCCTTGGTGACGACGCGCGTTTCCAATTCGTCTCGCCCCGCCTGATTCACGCGCAGCCGGGCACGCAGCAACTGAACCTGCTGGTCCATCATGCCTCGCACCAGAGCCGAGTTGAGTTTGGGATTGTGCCGCTTCTGGGCGAGGGCCAGCGCCGCCTGTTGTTCGTCCGGGTCGAGCGGCTTGCCACGGCCGATGTCACCGAGTTCCGCCTCGGGGTGCATGACAATTTGCTTACACGCGAGAGCCACCATCACGTTGGGGCCGGTGACCGTTTGCGGAATCCACGCGACCGTCGTCAGGTTCGAGACCTGTGCCGACGTGAGGAATTTCGCCAGCCCTTGCACATGGTGGAACTGACTCGTCCCCGGTTCGATCTGCAACACGAGAATCGCCGGACGACCATCCTGAGCCGACTGGTTCTGCAACTTGATCGCCGCGTTGGTGACGCGCGCGAACACGGCGTCATCCACCGGACTGCTGACCGTAATGAACTGCCCGAGCGGCGTCTTGGCCTTCTCAGATGCGTCTTCACCGCAGGAGACCGCAGCCCAGTTGAAGGCCAACGGCAACCACGCAACCAAGCCAAACCAAGTCGCGGCACGAACTGAGTCCACCTGGAGTCGCCGCGAGGAGAAAGCTGAAGCGATCATCGAGTTCTTCCGTTCCACTGAGAGTCGAATACAGCGATGCGTCCGCGACAGCAACCTTCGCGGACGGGCGGCGGGATTGTAGCCACACACACGACGCAAGACGCAGTACGGAACGGGACATAGTTCAGAGGGGGTGCGTCGGGCATCAGACATCGTCTCGCGCCTGCCGCTCAGCAGACGGGACGCGAAAGTCACTCAATGCAGCCCGACTTAACCTCACTCGGCCCATGATGAGACATCTGAGCGGGGCGGCGTCAGCCCCCCGGTTCTTGGGCGTCAGCCCTCTTTGGAAGAACCGGGGAGCTGACGCCGCCTCGCTCGGAAGCCTCTCACTTTGTGCCGCGCGGGGTGCAATCTCACTCGGCCATGGGAGAGAGATTCGAGGCGAGCCGTGTGCCGTCAGGCCACGGGCTTCCGCCCAATGGCACTCACTTTGTCGAATGCGCCAAGTAACCCGCAGCGTCAGCGAGGGAGTTCTTCGAGTTTCACGGCGTGTTTGACTCCCTCGCTGACGCTGCGGGTTACAAAGTGAGTGCCATTGGGCTTCCGCCACACAATCAAAAACCCACTCGTCCTAATCCCGCGCGACCAGGTTCTCGTTCCGAAGAACGCCACCGTCGTGTACCGCCAACTCGGCCCGACTGCGGCTCGGACCACTTCCCTGTCGAAGCCACCGTCATTGTCCGTTGACGACCATCCGCGTGCTTGCGGAAATGTCGCGTCGTTCTGGGGTCGGGCGTTCAAATTTCAAAATTGGCCGGTCACACGGCATCCCACACTCAGACCACGCACACGGCCAATTTTGAAATTTGAACGCCCGACCCCAATTCGGCGACTCACAACTTTGGTGCGGCCAAATGTCGCGTCGTACTACTAGTTCTCAAAATCCTTTCGTACGGCGCGCATTTCCGTCTTCACAAAGTAGCCTTCATCGCTCCGCGTGAAGGAAGCCGAGTCCGATTCCCGCACCGATTGGCAGCCGCAGCAGCGACTCCCCATCGGCTTCCTTCACGCGGAGCGATGAAGGCGACTTTGGCTGCGGCTACGCCGCGTCGTTTCACCGC
>JAYSQC010000596.1:0-19822 GCA_043721755.1 Schlesneria sp. | reverse complement strand
CGTTGATGGGGAACAGACTCGAACGTCGCTCGACGCGCGGGGCGTTGCCCACGCGGTTAAACAACGCAACCGAACAACTTAAAATTGGCGAACCACTAGCCTCGCGAAATGGGAAGACATTCTGAACTTGCCAGCATCCCTTCAGGATGCAAATCCCCTTTCTGTGCCGTCGTACCGGGGGTGTCGCGGACGCTCAACCCCCGGCTCATGGCTGACATCCCTTCGGGATCAAAACGACGGACTTCGTCACCCTCATTGGAATCCCCCAAAAACATCGGATGAACCAGAATTGCGGTGGTAGTCGCATCGCAATGAGGTTCGAGATCATTGCTGGCGTGAAGTTCACGCCAGTCGGACTCGCGGCTACATTACCGCCCTCGCTGGTGGAACCTTCCTTCCAAGTCAAAGGCCTTTACGCATGTCGAAATTCGGTGTTGTCACGTTGTTCGTGCTTGGTGCGGCTCTGTCGTGGGGTTTGTACGTTCCGTCGGTTCATGTGGCGGCATCGCAATTGAAGAGCAACCTGCGCGCGTTCCTGTTCGTCGGCGTGGCGTACTTTTTGGTCGCCGTGTTGATTCCCGCCGCGTTCATTTTCATCGCCAAGTATGACCCGACCGCCAAGGGGCAGCCCAACTTTGATGTGGTTCCCTCGAGCTGGGGTTTGTTTGCCGGGGTACTCGGTGCGGCGGGAGCGTTGTGCGTGATCTTCGCCGTGACGGCGGCGGGCAAGGGGGGCGCGCTGTATGTCGCGCCGCTCGTCTTCGCCGGGGCACCGATCATCAACACGATCGCGACAATTCTGTACTTCCATCCCGTGAAGACGATGCCCGACTGGCGGTTCTTTCTCGGTTTGGGGTTGGCTGCGGCAGGGGCCGCGATGGTCATGTTGTTCAAGCCGGTCGATGCTCCGCATTCGCCACCTGCGGCCGTCGCGCCTGCCGAATCCAACGCGCGTCATTGAGTTCGAGGCACCCTGACTGAGAACCGCTGATGCCGTCCGCTTCCGATCCATCGCCACCGGTGTCGTTCTCGTCGGTATTGGCCCCCTGGCGCTGGCCGATGTATTTGCGAGTCCTTGCAGGCGTGCTGTCGGGTGCGGCGATTGGGTTCGCATTCGGAGCGAAGCCGATCGCGTTCGGGGGCACGACGGCCGAACTGGGCGAGATCGCGGGCCTGTACATTCAACTGCTCACCACGCTGGCGACGCCCCTCATTTTCTTCGCGATCCTTGATGCCTTCGTGCGGACCAACATCACGGGGCGACAGGGAGCGAAGATGTTCGCGATCTGCGGCCTCAATGTGGTCGTGGCATTTGCGATTGGCCTGACGATCATCAACGTCTGGCAGCCGGGCCGCGCGTGGCAAGGGACGTTGGCGAGTCGCGCCGCGACGGTCGCCTCGGGCGAAAAGGCGTCTGACAAGGCGAAGGCGGCGGACGTGGCGGCGAAGGCGGAGCAGTCGTCTCTGTCGCCCCTCAAGCTGCTGAAGTCTTACGTTCCGAAAAGCGTGGCTCAGCCGTTCGCCGAGAACATGGTGCTGACGGTGGCCGCGCTGGCGATCTTGATCGGCGCGGCGATGCGGTCGCTCAAGGCGACGACTGCTGCCGGAGCCGACGAGGAGGGCGAACTGGCGGCCGCGCTCCTCACGTTCGAGCAATGCGTCGTCGCGACGTACCAGATCGTGCTGAAACTGCTCGGTTGGATCATTGAGATCGCTCCGTTGGCAATCTGTCTCGCCGTGGCGGGAGTCGTGGGATCGACCGGTGCGGGCGTCTTCAAGCTGGTCGGTGTGTTTCTCGCGACAGTCGTCTCGGCGCTGGCGATCCATGCGCTGGGGTACTACCTGCTGTCGGCGTGGCTCATCGGTGGCAAGTCACCGCGCGTCTTTTTGCGAGCAGGACTGACGGCCATTCTGACCGGGTTCTCGATCAATAGCAGCTTGGCGACGGCCCCGCTCACACTCGACGCGCTGAAGCGAATGCGTGTGAGTGAGTCATCCGCGCGGTTATCGGCCTGCGTCGGGACGAACTTCAATAACGACGGCATCACGCTGTACGAGGCGATCACCGCGCTGTTCATCGCGCAGGCGGCAGGGATGTCGCTGCCGCTCAGCCAACAAATCACGATCCTGCTCGCCGCACTGGCGGGCAGCATGGGAATCGCCGGGATTCCGAACTCGGGTCTCATCATCTTGGCCCTCGTGCTGAAGGCGGCTCAACTGCCAGACGACATCGTGCAACTGGCCCTGCCCATCGTCTACAGCATCGACTTCATCAACGCCCGCTTGAGATCGGCCGTCAACGTCATGGGAGATATGCAGGTCGCAATCCTGCTCGATGCGGGCACGGAGTTGTCTGACACATTTAACGCGGAATCACACTAACCCGAAACGTAAGCGAGGATGTGAGTTGCGCCCTCGTTTACACTTCCGGGTTAGTGTCAGTTACGGCCGCGCGAAGTATAACGCGAGCTAACAGCCTGTTGAAAAACGTAGGGTAAGCCTATGGCTTGCCCGCTTTTCAACTGCATTTACGGGCAAGCGAGACGCTTACCCTACGTTTTTCAACGGGCTGCTGACAACGAACACCGACACGATTCAACATCGGGGCCATTTCAACAAAGGCGACTTCCAATGACTCTCTTCAATCTCCAAGTTTGTTCACTGGCGGCGATCACACTGGCGGTGTCTTTCCCGTCGTTCGCCGCTGACACGCTCATCGTTCTCCCGCGTGAGATCACGCTGACCGGGCCGGAGGCGCGGCAGGCGTTGCTGGTGGAGATGGCGGAGGAGTCGCCGACGGCAGGCTTGCTGGTGACGGGGCCGGTGCGGGAGGGAGTTGTCTTTCAGACTGAGAACGAAGCGGTGGCGAAGGTCGTTGAGGGGCGGGTTGTTCCGATAGGGAATGGTTCGACAACGATCAAGGTTTCTGCGAATGGACAGATCGCGACGGCGAAAGTGACGGTTGAGAAGTTTGAAGTCGCACATCAGTGGAGCTTCCGCAATCACGTTCAGTCGGTGTTGTCGAAGACCGGTTGCAATGGCGGGGCGTGTCATGGGGCGGCGGCGGGGAAGAGCGGCTTCAAGCTGTCATTGCGAGGCTACGATCCCGAGGCCGACTTCTTCGCGATCACGCGGCAAGCACGCGGGAGGCGTGTGGTCCCTCACGATCCGGGTCGCAGTCTGGTGCTGACGAAGCCGACGGGAGCGATCCCGCACAAGGGGGGGATTCGCTTCGCCGAGGACTCGCCCGAGTACCGCGTCGTCTCCGAGTGGATCGCGCAGGGACAGGTCTCACCGGCGGCGGACGATGCGCGGATCAAGCGGCTCGAAATCCTGCCGGCCTCGTCGCGACTGAAGGCGGGGGTCGAGCAACCGATGGTCGTGCGGGCCCACTTCAACGACGGACGTGTCGAGGACGTGACGCGCTGGGCCAAGTACACGTCCACGAACGCGACCGTCTGTTCGGTCGATGACAAGGGCGTCGTGAAGGTCTCTGGGAGCGGTGAGGGCGCGATCGTCGCGTGGTATCTCGCGCAGAACACGACCGCGATTGTGACCGTGCCGTACTCGCCGCCCCTCGCGCCGGAGACGTTTGCTCAGGCGAAGCGGGCCAACTTCATTGATGATCTCGTGCTGGAGAAGCTCACCGCGCTCAACATGGCTCCGTCACCTCGATCAGACGACAGCGTGTTCCTGCGCCGCGTCTTCCTCGACACGATCGGCCTGCTCCCCACGGTGGACGAGGCAAAAACATTTCTCGCTGATGCCGATCCCGACAAACGGATGAAGCTGGTCGAGCAACTGCTCTCGCGGCCCGAGTTCGTCGATTACTGGACCTATCAATGGAGCGACGTGTTGCTGCTGTCGGGAAGTCGGCTGCGGCCCGAGGCGATCAAGTCGTACTACAAATGGATTCGCGACCGCGTCGCTGAGAACACGCCGTGGGACGACTTCGCGCGCGGCGTGATCCTCGCCAAGGGGAGCACGATCGAAAACGGAGCGGCCAATTTCTACGCCCTCCATCAAGACCCGCAGGACATGGTCGAGACGACTTCGATGGCGTTTCTCGGCATGTCGATCCAGTGTGCCCACTGCCACGATCACCCGAACGAGAAATGGACGAACGACGACTACTACGGCATGGTCAGCCTGTTCGCTCGCGTGCGCGGCAAAGGCTGGGGCGGCGACTTCCGCAGCGGAGACGGCAACCGCACGATCTTCCTCGCGGATCGAGGTGAAGTCTTGCAGCCCCGTACCGCGCGGCCTCAGCCACCGAAGCCACTCGATGGCGACGCGATCACGTTCGACGACCCCGCCGACCGCCGCGAGCATCTGGTGCGATGGCTCACCGCGCCGCAGAACCCGTACTTCGCGAAGGCCATCGTCAATCGAGTCTGGGCCAACTACTTCGGCCGCGGTTTGGTCGAGGCGGTCGATGACATCCGCCTCACCAACCCGGCCAGCAACGACAAGCTGCTCGTTCGTCTGGCCGAGGAACTCGTGCGGAACAAGTACGACCTCAAAGCCCTGATGCGAACGATCGTGCAATCGGAAACGTACCAACGCTCACACTCGGTCCTCAAAGAAAACGAAGCCGATCAACGTTTTCTTGCTCGCAGTTATCCCAGACGTTTGAAAGCCGAAGTGCTGCTCGACGCCCTGTCCCAAGCAACAGCCGTCCCCACCACTTTCAAGGACCAACCGGCCGGCACGCGAGCCATCCAGCTCCCCGATGCCAACGTCGCCAGCTACTTCCTCGACACCTTCGGCCGCCCCGAGCGAATCCTCACCTGCACCTGTGAACGCTCGGACGAACCGAGCATGACGCAAGTCCTCCACCTCACCAACGGCAAGACAATCCAAGAGAAACTGGAAGCGAAGGACAACCGCATCACAAAGTTCCTCGACGCCAAATCCCCCGACGCCGAGATCATCGAAACGATCTTCCTCTCGACCCTCTCCCGCCTCCCCACCGACAGCGAGAGACAACGCCTCGCCACCCTCCTCACCGAAACCCCGGAAGCAGAAAAACGCCAATCGCTAGAAGACCTCTTCTGGAGCGTCTTCACCTCGAAAGAGTTCTTGTTCCAGCACTGAACCAAGTAGGCAATTATAGAGTACTCGGTTTCCAGTAGCTGACGCCCCGATCACAATCGGTATCAATCTCGACGTACCTGCAATCGCCCAAACAGAACTGACCAAAATGCTAACTCATCTCCAACTGAAGAACTTCAAAGGCTGGAAGGATACGACGCCGATCCGCATGGCTCCTCTGACCGTCTTTTTCGGTACGAACAGTTCTGGCAAAAGCAGTATCGAGCAGTTCCTGCTGATGCTGAAGCAGACGGTGGATTCCTCCGACCGTAAGTTGGTGATCTATCCGGGTGACGCCAACACGCCGGTCAATCTCGGCTCGTTCGAGGAGTTCATCTATGGTCGAGACACGAAGAATAAATTGGAGTTCAGCTTCGAGTGGGAGTTGCCAAAACCGCTCAAAGTGAAAGACCCTCGCTCCAAGTTTTCATGCTCCGGGAACCAGATGCGTTTTGAAGCGGAAGTCGCAACGACGGACGAGAAGCCCTCGCCGCTTGTGGTGAATCGGCTCGAATACCAACTCAAGCAAGCCGGTGTCGAATCGATGCGTGTCTGGGTCGAACGCAAACAAGTCGAACGCAAACAAGGAGCCAAGGTTGAACACAAACTCAAGGCCGATCCGTATGGGCTGATCCGCAATCCCGGGCGTGGTTGGTCTTTAGGCGCTCCCACCAAGTTCTACGGCTTTCCGGAACAGATCGCGGCCTACTACCAGAACGCAGACTTCGTGCAGGACTTCAGCCTGCAAATGGAACGGCTCTTGCGATCGGTGAGCTACCTCGGGCCGCTGCGTTCCAAAGGCGAGCGACTCTACAACTGGTCGGGCGGCGAACCGGAGAGTGTCGGCTATTCCGGTGAGAACACAGTCAGCGCACTGCTTGCGGCCAAAGACAGGCAGCTCAACGCTGCGAAGAATAAAAAGAAGAGATCGTTCCAGCAGTTGATCGCGGAGAAGCTCCAGCAGCTTGAGCTGATTGATGAGTTCGAAGTGCGACAAATTTCAGCCCACCGTAAAGAGTACGAAGTGAAGGTCAGAACACCCGGCTCGCCACTGTTCGTGGACCTTCCCGATGTCGGCTTCGGCTTGTCACAAGTCTTGCCGGTCGTGGTGCAATGCTTCTACGCGCCAGCCAGCTCGATCCTATTTATTGAGCAGCCAGAGTTGCATCTTCACCCGCGCGCTCAGGCACACCTCGCCGACTTGTTGATCGACGTGCTGGCGTCCCGAGAGGATGGCGAGCCGCGCAACATCCAGTTGATTATCGAAACGCACTCCGAGCATTTCTTGAATCGCCTCCAACGACGGATCGCGGAGGCCGATGCGGAACATCCCATCTCGACCGAGCAGGTTGCTGCGTATTTCGCTCACACGACGGGGAGCGAATCGAAACTCGAAGAGCTGGAATTCAATACTGACGGAGACATCATCAACTGGCCGCCCAACTTCTTCGGCGACAGCATGGGCGACCTTTTCGAGAAGTCGAAGGCGGCGGCTCGTCGCCGTCAGCAAGCTAAGCAAGCGGAGGTTGGGCAATGACCGCGATCGTCATCGACACCAACGTGCTGCTCGTCGCAGATGGCAAGGCTCAGCAGATGAGCGATGTCTGCGTGGGTGAATGTTTGACTCGGCTGGAACGCGTTAAAGCAGAAGAACGAGTCGTGCTGGATGATGCTCAGATTATCTTGGGCGAGTATCACCACAAACTTAAACCATATTCATCACCGACTTACGGGAGTGCGTTTCTCAAGTGGCTGCTTCAGGTCGAAGGTGACCCCAATCATGTGTCAAAAGTGACCATCACCCCACGCGATCAAGAGCAAACCTTGTTTGATGAGTTCCCGCAAGACGCTGCTCTTCAAGCGGTGATTGACCCGTCGGATCGAAAATTCTTCGCGGCCTCCAATGCTCACCCGGAAAAGCCGCCCATTCTGGAAGCTACCGATAGCAAGTGGCTCGGATGGGAAGACCAACTCAAGCAGCATGGCATCAAGATTGAGGTACTCTGTCGTGGAGAACTGGAAGTGATTCGGAAGCGAAAGACGAAGAAGAAGTCATGAGCAACGACTTTGTGAAATTCCCGACGACGCCACATTTGCTTTGGCTGGGTACCACTCCGGCGAGGGCGGATAAAGTCTTCGCACGCCATGAAGCGGAGTCGTTTCTGCGCCTGCCTGTGATCGTTGAGGAGAAGGTCGATGGTGCGAATCTCGGCATTTCCTTCGACGCGCACGGCAACCTGTTGGCACAGAATCGTGGCAACTTGTTGCAACGCGGCGTCAAAGACCAGTTCGCTCCGCTCTGGGTGTGGTTGTCCGAACGTGAAACGCGGCTGTTCGATGCTTTGGAGGATCGTCTGATCCTTTTTGGCGAGTGGTGTTACGCCCGCCACTCCATCCATTACACACGTCTGCCGGACTATTTCCTCGCCTTCGATGTCTTTGACAAGCACGAACATCACTTCCTAAGCAGTGTCCGGCGAGATGAAGTCTGTGACGAACTCAAGCTGGCGACCGTGCCGAAGCTCGGCGCAGGTCTCTTTAGCCTCATGGAAATCCCTCGTTTGATTGGCCAGTCGTCGCTCTACGACGGGCCAATGGAGGGCGTCTATCTTCGCCAAGAAAGTTCGTCGTGCCTGATTCAGCGGGCCAAAGTCGTGCGACCAGAATTCGTCCAACTGATCGGCGAGCATTGGTTGAATCAGCCGATGGTGGCAAATCGGATGCTGCCCACCCACGCTGAAAGTGCGTGACTCGGCTGGAAACGTCGAGACGGGTGGGTGATGTTGCGATCGAAATTTCAGAGGAGGCATGATCGTGAGTATTGCACTGGCTGATGCACTGAGGCAAACAAAGGTGTCAGCGACGGTCTTGAAAATGGTCCATCGTTGTTTTTTCGGCACTCCGCCACTCCTGTTGGACAACACCTGTGAGCGGCACGGCTCTAGCCCAATGGCACTGACTTTAGAACCGATCGAGTAGCGGAGCGGCGCAAGCCGCCCGGTTTTGTCGAGTTTGCTCTCGCTTCAACCGGACGGCTCGCGCCGTACCGCTCTAAAGTCAGTGCCATTGGTCGCTAGCCGCCGGTCATGCCGGAAATCACCGGCGGCTAGCGCCTTGCCGCTCACGTCGTACAACTTTCAACAGGAATGGCGGAGAGCCGTTTTTTCATGACCGTGTGAGGTCTCAGTTCGGCGGTGTGATGAACCCGAGTTGTTCGGGTTGTGTCCACGACGCGGGGGCGTATTATCTCGCCCTAAAGCCCGGTGCCGCTTTGATGGGCTTGGTCACGGCACAGACGTTCATGACACATGACGATGGATGGGGCGACGGCGACACGGACGACGAGGATTTTGCCAAAGGTGAGCGGGTCCGAAGACGCGACCGTCAACAGGTCCGCGATGACGACGATCAATACGAGGACGAGGACGGCCCGCTCCCGGATGGCCTCGATCTGCAAGATCAGCACGATCCGCAAGAGTTGCCACGGGGAGAACACGGGCGCGATGACCGCACGCGGGGCCGCGAAAAGTTTCGGCGGCAGATCATTGTCGAGGCGGCTCGGCTGATGTATCGGCGGCATGAAAAAGAGTACTACCGCGCGAAGCTCAAGGCCGCGCGAGCCGTCTGTGGCGGGTGGGTCAAGCCGTCGGACCTGCCGAGCAACACCGAGATCCGCGATGAGATTCAGCGGATGGCGTGTCTGTTCGAGGGGGAAGGTCGTCACGAGCGGTTGCGTGACATGCGGGTGGAAGCCTTGCGGTTGATGCGGCTCCTCCGTGACTTCAAGCCGAAGATCATCGGTAGCACGCTGACGGGACACGTCCGCCACGGATCGGACATCGACTTGCACGTCTTCACCAGCAGCATCGACTCGGTGGCGGTGACGCTCGATCAGGAAGGGATCGTCTACGACATCGAACACAAGCGCGTCACCAAGGCCGGCGAAGAGCGGGTCTACACGCACATCCACATTCAGGACCGCTTTCCAATCGAGCTGACGGTCTATTCGACCGACAAGATCGCGTATGCCTTCAAGAGTTCGATCACCGGAAAGGCGATTGAGCGGGCAACGCTGGCGGAGTTCGAGCAACTGCTGCGAGCCGAGTACCCCGACATCGAACTCGACGCGGAAGTCCTCGACGCCGAGAGCAAGTTGGATCGATTCCAAGTCTATCGGTCGCTGTTGTTACCGCTCGACAAGGTCGGTCAGTCGAAGAAGCATCATCCCGAGGGAGATGTCCTCTATCACAGCCTGCAAGTGTTTGAACTGGCTCGGTACGAGTTGCCCTACGACGAAGAGTTCTTACTCGCCGCGCTGCTCCATGATGTGGGCAAGGGACTCGACCCCGACGATCACGTTGCGGCGGCACTCGAAGCACTTGAGGGAGCCATCACGCCACGCACGGCGTGGTTGATCGAACATCACATGCACGCTCACCAAGTGATTGATGGTTCGATCGGCTTCCGGGCCAACAAGCGGCTGCGTGAATCGCTCGACTACGAAGAGCTGATGCTGCTCCAAAAGTGCGACCGCGATGGCCGTCAGTGTGGGATGCCCGTGATGGAGGTCGATGAGGCACTCGATTTCCTGCGAGAGCTTTCCCGCTCGAACGGGTAGCGGTATGACAGGATGCAAGCCTCCGCCTCGTTTAACCGCGTGGGCAACGCCCCGCGCGTCGATGGTGAAACAGCGTTCCACGTCGCTCGACGCGCGGGGCGTTGCCCACGCGGTTAAACGAGGTCGCGATCCCGGATGTTTCACACACACACTTTCAATCAAGGTTCAACACGACATGGACTTCATGCAGCAGTGGCCGACCGGTTTGGGCTATACCGAGTTTCTCGAACGCTATGCCACGCCCGAGCAACGGCGGCGGTGGGATGACCTTCATACGCTGGTGAAGCTGACACCCGATCAGCAATCGCTGCTCGCAGGCTTTCGGCGCGACATGCTGGTCATGGTCGTGTCGGGAGCGTGGTGTGGCGACTGCATTCAGCAGTGTCCGATCCTCGACCACTTCGCAAAGCAGTCGGCTCGGATTCAGATCCGCTACTTCGATCGAGACGACAACTCCGACTTGGCCGATGCGCTGTCGATCTGTGGCGGGCGGCGAGTCCCCTCGGTGCTGTTCCTCTCGGAGGAGGGGGCACCGTGCGGTCGTTACGGAGACCGGACGCTGTCGAAGTACCGCGACATGGCGACCTCGCTGGAGGGAGCCGCGTGCCCGACCGGACTCGTCGCGCCCGGACAGTCGCTGTTGACCGATGTCACTCAGGATTGGCTCGATGAGTTCGAGCGAGTCCAATTGATGCTGCGACTCTCGCCCAAGCTACGTCAGAAGCACGGTGATTGATTTCGTCCACGCGACAGACTCTACTCCGCCCCGACTTGAAGGGGTGTTGTAGGATGGGCACTCTTGCCCGTCCTGCCTTGGTCTTCAAATCCGGACGGGCAAGAGTGCCCATCCTACAGGAGTTGTCTCATGTCGAATGAAAGTCTCTCTCGTCGAGAACTGCTTCAAGCGACGGTTGCCGTTGGTGCGGTGGCCTCACTGTCTTCGATCCTTCCTCAAACGGTCGCTGCTGCCGACCAGAAAGTTGCCATGAAAGGGAACATCAATCACTCCGTCGTCTTTTGGTGCTTCAATGTTGCCGGAGAAAAATGGGACATCGAAAAGACCTGCTCGATCGCGAAGAGCCTCGGTTGCAAGTCGGTCGAAATCTGTGGGCCAGCCGAGTGGCCCACGATCAAGAAGCATGGCCTGACGTGCGCGATCGCCGCCAATGGAATGCCCGGTGCGCCGTTCATGAAAGGCTTGAACAACCCGGCTTATCAGGCGGAAGTGATCGCGACGACGATCAAGACCATCGACGAATGTGCCGCTGCTGGAATCCCGAGTGTGATCGCTTTCACCGGCTATAAGTGGAAGAACGCCGAAGACCCGACGAGTGGCGAAATCTCGCTCGCGGAAGGGGCCGACAACTGCGTCGCGGGTCTAAAGCAACTGGCCGTTCACGCCGAGAAGAAAGGCGTGACCATCTGCATCGAGCATCTCAACTCGCGCGATGGCTCACACCCGATGAAGGGGCACCCCGGCTATCAGGGTGACGATGTCGATTATGTCGCCAACATCGTGCGGCGCGTCGGCTCACCGCGCGTGAAGATGCTGTTCGACATCTATCACGTCCAGATCATGAACGGTGACGTGATCCGTCGTTTGGAGGAATGCAAAGACGTGATCGGTCACATCCACACGGCGGGCAACCCCGGCCGCGCCGAGTTGGATGACAACCAAGAGATCAACTTCCCGCCGATCATGCGGAAGATTGTTGAGATCGGCTACAAGGGCTTCGTCGGCCACGAGTTCATCCCGACCCGCGACCCACTCGCCGGATTGAAGCAGGCTGTTCAGCTGTGCGATGTCTGACGACCGCTCGATTCAACGGTCTAGGAACGCGGTCGCAACAACTTCCCGAAGTGAAACAGGCTGATCGGGAAGTTGTTGCGGACCCATTCCAAAGTCGAATTGGGCTGACCCCGCCCCGTTGGCCATGAATGGCCGACCGCGCGAGGCAAGTCCTAACAGCCTGTTGAAAATAGAAGCCTGACGCGCGAGCGAAGGATTTCTGAGCCTGATTTGTCCGCATTTGCGACATGCTTCGCTTGCGATTCAGGCTTCTATTCCCTTTTCAACAGGCTGCCAAGCCGTTCGCCACCGAGATCACAGCCGGAAACAGAATGAGCCGGACAAATTGTCCGGCTCAGTCAGGTCTGCGTGGTCATCGAGACGCCCATGATGAGTCCGCGGATGCGAAAGACCGCGACCGGTTGTTTCCGAACGTTCTCATGAGGAACGGTCGTGTTTTGCACCGGTCTCTTGGCGTGATTACTTCGCCACCCCATCGACCCGAACTCCGGCCGCCGCGCCGCGCTGATGTTCGCGCTGGATCGCTTCGTAAACTTCTTGGCGATGAACGGGAACTTCCGTCGGGGCTTCGATGCCCAGGCGAACTTTGTCGCCACGAATATCGACGACGGTGATCTTGATGTTGTCGCCGATGAAGATGCTCTCATCGCGCTGACGGGACAGAACGAGCATTGCGTGTCTCCTTTTATTCCATGCCGGCGACGCCGTTCACACGCGCCGACCGTACTCCTAGGTTGTGATCTCTCCAGAACTCCCGACGGATCGCGAACAAGTCACTGCTGTGGCCTACGATTAGTGCGTCCCCATTCGCACATCATCGATCCACACAGAACGGGGGACGGGCGGACGCCAGAACCGTCATTCGCTTGGGCATTTCCGATCACACGTTGCCACCGTCGAAAGCGACGGATTTCAGTGGCTTGAAGTGATCGGAGGGAGCCGGTTCCACACCAGTTCGCGACACGATTTAGGATCGTCATCCTGTCCACTGTTTTGGGAACACGATAGCACGGTTTTTAACTTCGGCGAGAAATGACGGTTGGACTTGGCGCGTCGTAACGGTTGATCCGGAAGCGGTGCGAGCGCCTGCGGTGACTGCTATAACGGTCGCGCGGGGGCTTGGTTGAGGTTGGAAACATCACGGTTCAGAGTCATCACTCAGGAGCAGCGTTCATGAACAGTCTGTGGTCACAATTTCCGAAAGACAGTTGGTTGTCCGGTGTGTTGTTGGGCGTGTGCGCGGTGTCGCTGAGCCTGTGCGGGAACAACGCGGTTCATGCGGCCGATCCGGTGCGAGTCCTCATTGTCGATGGTCAGAACAACCACAACTGGAAGGCGACAACGCCGATCCTGAAGAACTTTCTGGTGAAGAGCGGTCGCTTTACGGTCGATGTCGCCACGACACCCGACAACAAGCAGCCTGCCGCTGCGTGGGATGGATTCCGCCCGAAGTTCTCGGACTACGCGGCCATCCTGAGCAACTACAACGGCCAAGCGTGGCCCGAGCCGGTTCAGCGCGACCTCGAAGCCTACGTTTCAAATGGGGGCGGATTGGTGATCGTTCACGCGGCGAACAACGCGTTTCCCGAGTGGACCGAGTTCAACAAGATGATCGGTCTGGGCTGGCGCGACGCGAAGTTCGGCGACCGGCTGACGATCGACGACAAGGGCCAAGCCATTCGCACGCCGAAGGGAGAAGGACCGGGGGCCGGGCACGGCTCGCAGCACGAGTTCGCGATTGTCGTCCGCGAACGGGAGCATCCCGTCATGCAGGGGGTTCCCGTCGAATGGATGCACGCCAAGGACGAGCTGTACCACGGTCAGCGCGGTCCCGCCGCAGGGATGAACGTCCTCGCCACGGCTCACTCCGCGAAGCAGACCGGCGGAACGGACGCTCACGAGCCGATGGTCTGGTGGATTCGTTACGGGAAAGGCGTCGTTTTCACGACCGTGATGGGGCATGCGGACTACTCGATGCAGTGCGTCGGCTTCCAGACAATCGTGAACCGCGGGACCGAATGGGCCGCGACCAGCAAGGTCACGATTCCGGTTCCAGTTCAATTCCCGACCGCGAGCGCCACGTTGTCGGTGCCTGCGGCTCAATGAGGCTTATACCTCACGCGGCACAAAGTGAGAGGTTTCTGAGCGGGGCGGCGTCAGCCCTCCGGTTCTTCCCAAGAGGGCTTACGCCCAAGAGCCGGGGAGCTTACGCCACCCCGCTCAGATGTCTCATCACTGACCGCGCGAAGGCTATAGCCTGCTCACCGCTGCTTGCAACGCAGGTAGTACCGCTGCAACTCCGGGGCACACGTTCGACCGTTGGGAGCCAGTGACTCGCAGCGCGCTGCGTCGGACTGAGCCTTCAGTACGGCGGCGCGTGTGCGCGTCACACTCCCCTCTTCGACATCCGCTTCAATGTCGGAGCGTGTGACGCCGAAACAGGCACAGAGCGGCGCGTCGGGATCTTTCAGCGGGATCGCCTCGGTGAACGAGTCGCGTGAAACAGCACCCTCGAAGTCATCGTAATAGACGACTTCGCAGCGGCCGTTGGGACAGAAGTAGCCGGACTCGGCGAGCGACTTCCGAACGTCGGGCGTCAACCGGGCGTTGAGTGTCTGCGAGCCAACCGCCTGTCCCACGGACTGACAGCCGGGGCAGCGTGCATCCGTCTGTTCGGGTTCCCGGAGGAAGGCTTTGTTCATGCGCGGCTCCTGAGACAAGCGACCGTTGCCGATCAGAAAACGGTCAAGGTCCGAATGGCCTCGTTTAACCACGTGGGCAACGCCCCGCGCGTCGTGCGGCAAAACAGGTCCCAACATCGCTCGACGCGCGGGGCGTTGCCCACGCGGTTAAACGAAACCGTCTTCCATGCTTGGCGAGTCACTCCAACCGCAGCCACGTTGTTTTGAGGTACTCGCTTTCGGGACAGTTCGTGGCGATCGGGTGATCGGCGGCCGCGCCGGTTTGGCTGATGATTTGGACGCGACGACCGACTTCCGGGGCGGCACACACGATCTTCGTAAACTCAGCCCGATCGAGCAGTCCCGAGCAACTGCAGGTCAGCATCATTCCGCCCGGCGCGACGAGCTGCATCGCCAGTCGGTTCAAGTCGTAGTACTTGTGCTTTCCTTCCTCGAACTCCTCGCGCGACCGAATCAGCTTGGGCGGGTCGAGGACGACGATGTCGTACTTTTTGCCGTTCCGTAGCATGTCGCGCATGTAGGCGAAGATATCGGCCTGCACGATGTTCGGTTTGACGCGGTTCAGCTTGGCGTTCTCTTTCGCCAGCGCGGCGGCTTCCTCATCGAGTTCCACGCCCGTCGCTTCGGCCGCGTTACCGAGTCGCAGCGCCTGAATGGCAAAACCGCCTGTGTAACAACACAGGTCCAACACGGACTTTCCCGCGCAGCACTCGGTCAGACGTTTTCGGTTCTCACGCTGATCGCAATAGAAGCCGGTCTTGTGTCCGCTGACGAAGTCGATGCGGAACTGAGTCCCATACTCATGGACGACGGCGCGCGACGGCAGCCCCTCGGACCCGGTCGGCTCGGCAGAAAAACCTTCATGATCTTGTGAGGCGGGTGCGGCACGCATCACGCCGTGACGAGTTCCACAGAGCGGTTCGAGCATCGATAAGATTGCTTCAGCCCGTTGATACATTCCCAGCGAGAAGCATTCGGCGACGAGCACATCGCCGAAGCGGTCTACGATTAGGCCGGGCAATCCGTCCGCTTCCGCGTGAATGACGCGATAGGCGTCCGTCACGGCGTCGAGGTTCAGTAACCCACGACGGAGTTCGAGTGCGGCGGTGAGGCGATCGTGCCACCAAGCCTCATCGGGACGGTGAACACCCGCCTTCAACAACCGCACTGTCATCTCGGCGCGCGGGTTGAAGAGGCCGAACCCTTGAGTGAACCCGGCTGCCGAGATTAACTCGACCAGATCACCCGGCCGCGCGATGGCGTCGAATTCACCGAGTTGCTTCCGGTACAGAAACGGATGCCAGACCGGGCCTTTGGTGACGATCTGCGGAAGTCGCTGAGACTCCTCCGGACAGAGCGGCCGCTGGACGAGCCACTCGAAGGGAGTCGCTGTCGAGCCACGACGATCGGCGCGACGGAATGACTCGCGCGGCGCATCACCGCGCTCACGGTCATCGCGCTGACGGCCTTCGTGCGGCCGATCACGGCCGGCTTCGGCCTCGCGCCGAGATGCCTCAGGTTGTCGAGGCGGTGGCTCGTGAGCCGCAGGTCGGGGGGGAGGCAAACGTCGTCCAGAGGAACGATCGGAAGGCGGTCGGTGGGGGCGGTCTGAGTGCATGGATTCGATGGTAATGGATGCCTGAACCACTCACAACGAGTTCATTGCGGTGTCCAGCGCACGGGAGCAACGAAGTCCGACCATGAGTCTGAGAAGTCCGGCTTTTCCGAAAGCCGGACTTCACTTCGTTGGACGCTGTTTCGGAAGGAAGTCCGGCTAACAAAGCTAAGCCGGACTTCGGCATCGCGGCTGGACCGGCAATTTCCGCCGGACTTCGCCGCTCGGAAAGCCAAATTGACACTCAAGTTTGACCCGCCATATAGTCCCGCCCCATTCCCCTCCGGCGGTTCTTGCGGCACTGCGTCTGTGGTGCGCGCTCATCGGGACCGCTGGTAGCCAGTTAAAAAACTCCACCGGGCTTGCCCCGGTGGCTCGCGGGTCTTTGCACTACTTCGGAATCCAATCGGAATTGATTAAGTAGTGCAAAGACCTGACTCCACCGGGGCAAGCCCGGTGGGGTGGTTATTGAACAGGCCGCTGAGATCAGCAAACTTCAGTCCCGTCTTTCCACGATCAGCCCCGGCTGTTCACGAACAATTTCAGCAGATTTGCGAAGGATCGCCGTCTGCAGAATTTGATTGCGCGAAGCACCCCTTCACTCGGAGCGTCCGTGTCGGGAAAACCTTACCCGTTACGAATCGGTTGGCTATTGTCACTCTGCACCGCAGCGATTGCGGTCGTCGTGGCAGCGGCGCGCCCCGATCTCGTCGGGTTGGCCGAGGAATCGTCGATGGATTCCTCCCACAATCCCATTCAAATCTCCGCCGACTGGTGCCAAGAATGGCGTGAGGGCGAGACGACGATCGCGTTGTTTCGAGGCTCATGCCGCATCATGCAGGGTGAGCAAGTTTACTCTGCGAACAACATGGTGGTCTGGGTTCGAGGCACGCAACCGGGCGATGTGGCGGAAGGAGAGTCGCAGCAACGGCTCACCGTTTACATGGAGGATTCAGTTGAGGTTCAAGATGCGAATGGCTCGCACACCGAGCAGTCGCTGTGGGTGGACCTTACCTCAGACGCGGGCCTGACGCTCGCGGTGCGTGGCCGCGTGGCGGAACGACCGGGAACGGAAGACCCGCTGTTTCGTCGTGCGTTGCATCGTAAAAACGGTTCCGAACGTGGCAGCCTCCAGCAGACGCAACTGACAGTGCCGAGTCTCGACGATCGCCACGGTCGGATCGTGTCGGTTCAACAATCGGGATCACCGCAACCGGCGGGGGGGTTGCGTCGCGTCAGAATCTCGCCGCGCAGTTTTGCGATGCCGTTCAACGTGCAGAGTTTCAAGTCGGAGAACACGGTCCCGCCAGAACAGGTGACGATTCTGAGTGGCGGTGTGAACGTATTGATTGACGGCTTGATCGTGGGCGGCGACGAGGGCTTCGGTGCGATTGACCTCAGTGCGGATCGCGTTGTCGTTTGGACGGAAGCGACGGATCGTGGGTTTGAATCGGAGATGCTGCAACGGCCAGATGCGTCGTTCCAACTTTACCTCGAAGGGAACATCGTCATCCGGCAACAGTCGCGGTTCGCGCAGTTTGGTGGCCGTGAGGTCAGCAATGTCGTGAGGGCCTCGCGCGCGTATTACGATGGTCGCGACAACCGGGCACTGATTCTGGATGCTGAGCTTCAGACGTATGTTCCCGAGCTGGACGCGGGTGTCCGCGTGCGTGCCGAGCGGCTGCGGCAGAACTCGTTGCAGTCGTATCACGCGCAGAATGCGTGGTTCACGACGAGTCAATACGGCAAGCCGGGCTATCGCATTCAGGCCAGCGACATCTTCGTCGAGAACCGCCCTGAAGGCTGGCGACCGTCGCAAGTTGATCCTCAAACCGGCCAGCCCCTCGCACCAGATCATTACTGGGTGACGACGCTCAACCCGCAGTTCTTTGTCGGCGATGTGCCGTTGCTCAGTTTGCCGAATTCGAGTGCGCCGATTGAAGACCCCGGTATCCCGATCGCTGGCGTGTCATTCGGACAGAACCGCATCTTCGGGACACAACTACGAACCCGTTGGAACGCGCTGCAACTGCTCGGCCTGCAACGCCCGAGTGACGTGGATGCGAACTGGGAACTGTTGCTCGATTATCTGAGCGAACGCGGCCCGGCCGTCGGGACCGAGGGGCGTTACGCGGGAACCGATTCGTCTGGCAACCGATACGAAGGGGGTGGTCTCGGCTACTACATCCACGATTCCGGCAACGACAACCTCGGACTGGACCGTCGCAAACTGGTCCCCGATGACTCGAACCGAGGGATCATTCAGGGACAGCATCGGCATGTCTTCTCCGAATACGGCATGACGCTCGACGCGGAACTCGGCGTCGCCAGCGATCGCAACTTCCGCGAGCAATATCGTGAGAACGAGTTCGACACCGGCAAAGACCTCGAAACGCTCGCCTACTTGCGACAGCAACCGGCCGAGAACTCGATGTGGTCGCTGCTCGTGCGACCGACGGTCAATCCGTTTGAGAACAACACCGCCTGGTTGCCGCGCGGCGACTTGTACTTCCTCGGCGAACCACTCGCAGGCGGCTTGCTCAATTGGAGTTCACACACGTCTGCAGCGTATGCGTCGGTGAATCAGGGCGACGCGCCCGCCAATCCGCTCGACATCTACAGCCCGCTTCCGTACTACACCGACGCGAACGGGCTCGTCGCGATGACGCGGCATGAGGTCGAGATGCCGTTCAATCTGGGGCCGCTCAAGGTGGCACCGTATGCGTTGGGCGAGGCCGCGTTCTGGAGTGACAGCTTCACGTCGCAGTCGATCGACCGGCTGTATGGAAAGGGCGGCGTTCGCGCCAGCATCCAGTTCGGTCGCGTGTTCCCTCAGGTTCAAAGCGAGCTGTTCAACTTGGATGGGTTGGCTCACAAGGTTGTTCTCGAAGGTGACTACAGTTACTCGGGATCGACTCGCAAGTTGAGCGAGATCCCGCAGTGGAACGAGTTCGACGACAACGCTCAGGAACGATTCCGATCGCGGTTCTTCTCGAACACGTTCGGTGGCGTCCTGCCCGGTGAGTTCGATCCTCGCTTCTACGCCGTTCGCACGGGAGCCGGTTCGTATGTCACATCGCCATACCACGAACTGGTGGACGATCAACAGGTCTTGCGCATGGGAATGCACCAGCGTCTGCAAACCAAAGTCGGACCACCGGATCGCCAACGCATCAAGGATTGGATGACGCTCGATCTGGGGCTGTCGTACTTCCCGAACTCGGATCGCGACAACTTTGGCTCGGACTTCGGCCTCTTCAGCTCGCGTTATGCGTGGCACGTTGGTGACCGGACCAGCATTATCGCCGGGAGCATGTACGACTTCTTCCACAACGGCCAGGAACTGTGGCACGTCGGCGTGCAGAGCCAGCGCAGCCTACGCGGCAGCGCGTACTTGGGACTCCGCCAGATCACTGCCGGTCCCGTCGACAGCCGCATCGTGACTGCCAGCTACAGTTATGCCCTCAGTCCCAAATGGGTCTCAACCATGAGCACCGCCTACGACATCGGCGAACACCGCAATCGAGGCCAGTCGTTCACGATCACCCGCGTCGGCGAGTGGCTGCTGTTCCACGTCGGAGCGAACTACGACGCCAGCAAGAACAACCCCGGCGTGATGTTCTCAGTCGAACCACGCCTCGGCGGTCGCAACAGCGTCTCTTCCACGCAGCTCAGCTCACTGCTCGGCATCCACAACAATTAGTTCGAGTGTCTGACTTCTCGTAGGGTGGGCATTGCCCACCACAGCCGGTTGTGGAATGGTGGGCACTGCCCACCCGACATCTCGTACTACTAGGTCTCGAAATCCTGTCGTACGGCGCGCATTTCCGTCTTCACAAAGTAGCCTTCATCGCTCCGCGTGAAGGAAGCCGAGTCCGATTCCAGCACCGATTGGCAGCCGCAGCAGCGACTCCCCATCGGCTTCCTTCACGCGGAGCGATGAAGGCGACTTTGGCTGCGGCTACGCCGCGTCGTTTCACCGC
>JAYSQC010000595.1:0-11496 GCA_043721755.1 Schlesneria sp. | reverse complement strand
ACTAGCCCGACGCGCCAGCGAGGGCTTCACTTTCGACAACGGTTTGCCCTCGCTGGCGCGTCGGGCTCGTTGTGGAACAACCCCGCAATCTCAAGTTGTACGACCACCCGGCTCACCTAAAAAACCTTCTGCCTCCTGCTTCCTGACTCCTTCCCCCCATGACCGCCGAATCCACTCGAGAGTTCCTGACGATCGCGGGCCAGCAGGGATTGCTGCCATCGGAGACGTTGTACGAACTCGCGGAAGAGGCGGCTCTGAAGCAGATGGACGCGGTGTCGCTGATCTTGCAGAAGGGGCTGATGTCGCCGGTGCAGATTGAGATCGTCGAGACGCTGCGACAGCCCACGCGCGCGATCCCCGGCTATGAGATTCAATCGGTTCTCGGTCACGGTGGGATGGGAGTCGTCTATCGGGCGCGACAGCTCAATTTGAATCGCGTCGTCGCGCTCAAGACGATCCTCGTCAATCAAGCGGCCAACCCGACGATGCTCGCGCGGTTCGAGCAAGAGGCCCAGACCGTGGCCAAGCTGGTCCATCCGCACATCGTCGCGGCCTATGATTTTGGGCGACATGCGGGGCGGCTGTACTTCGCGATGGAGTACGTCGAGGGGGAAGATGCCGACCACTACGCGAGTCGCCAGCACCCGCTCAGCGAGCGAATTACGTGGGGATTGATTCGACAAGCGGCAGCCGGTCTGGCTCACGCGGCGGAGATGGGAGTCGTTCACCGCGACATCAAGCCGGCGAATCTGTTGCTCGTCACGCCGCCCCAGGGCTATCCGCTTCCCGCCGGGATGCCGATGGTGAAGATCGCCGATTTCGGGCTGGCGTTTCTTGCCACGGAAGCGGACGAACGGACGAAGCTGACCGCCGAACAGACGACGCTCGGCAGCCCGCACTACATGGCTCCCGAACAACTGGACTCCAGCAAGCCGGTCGATTTGCGAGCCGACTTGTACGCGCTGGGAGCGACGGCCTACCACCTGCTCGCCGGGCATCCGCCGTTCGACAAGCAGACGCTACCGCAGATCATCGCGAAGAAATTGAGTGACGAGCGGCCCGAGTTGCCTGCCGTGCGCAACGATGTCTCGGCCGAGGGACTCCGGCTGATGAACGACCTGCTCGCGCGAGACCTCAACCAGCGTCTCGGCAGTTACGGAGTGTTGCTCAGTCGCATTGACGCGCTGCCGGTCATGATCGCCGCCGATTCGGCGACGCTGGCGTGGCGCACGGCGACTTCGCACTCGATGTCCACGCTCTCGACGGTGACGGATGTCCGCACTCAGGCATCGCGTCAACCGGTTCGCGCCGGGATGAAAGTCGGACTGGGCCTCTTCGCCGCGCTGATCGTGACGGCCGTCGTGTTCGCACTGGGGCTGGTCCCCGGTGGAACCTCGACCTCGTCCCTCAAATCGAAAGCGTCGCTGGCACCCACGGGTTGGTCGGCTTCGTTGTTCAACGGCAAATCACTGCTCGGTTGGACGATCGAGAACGGACAATGGATCGTGGTTCAAGACGACGAGGGTAGCCCCGTCATCGCGGGGACCAGCGGCGAAATGAAACGGCCGCTGTTGAAAGCGGTCGCGGGGAAACCCGTTCCGATTGAGTACTACCGCGTCCTCGTCACCTTCCAGTTGCGCGAGGCTTCCGCAGTGGAGCTGCAGTTCAATCTGAGACAGCCCGACAATCAGAATCCCGCAGACAGCCGCCACGCTCTGCGACTGACCTTGGATCGCGTCGCCGTAGGGACTCGCCAAGAAGGGAGCTTGCCCTTCAAGCCGCTCGCCCCCGCAAAGCCGTTCGAGATCGGAGCCGAACGCCTGCACGAGCTGAAGCTGGAACGGCAGGCCACAGAATGGCGCGTCTTTGTGGATGATGTCCTCGCCGGAACAGTCCCGCTCGCGAAGGAACCGCGTCGTCCCGAGTTCCGCCTCCTCGCCGAAGGCGGTCCCGCATGGTTTGGTGACATGGTGGTCGAGGAACTGTCGGCAGCAGAGGGGAGTGCAAAGTGAGAAGTGGTCAGTGCCAAGTGCAAAATGAAAGAACGAGACCTCAAACAAGCGACCCCACCGGGCTGGCCCCATTGGTCTCGACACAACTTAAAATCGACTGCATTTGTGGATTGTTTCTGCGGTCATCCAATCTCTGCGGTGTCAGAGTTTCAAGATTGAATCACCGCAGAGATTGGATGACCGCAGAGGCGATCCTGTGCATCAATAGCAAGGATGTCTTCATTGAGGTCGGGTTGTGTCGAGACCACCGGGACAAGCCCGGTGGGGGTTCGCTTGTTTGAGAACTGACCGCCCCTGTGACAACTCCCACCCGATGACCTGCACCACATGATTCATGTCCCGTCCCGATTGTCCCGCACTTGGAATCAAACTCATGAACAGAGTCTCTTGGCTGTTCAAACGTCTTGCGTTTGGATGCGTTTCGTTGGCATCGTTGCTCTCCGGTGAGCGGGCTGAGGCGCAGGCGCGTGCCGCGCCGGTCATCGTTGCGCCGGTCATTAAAAAGCAGGCGGCGAGCGGGCAGACGTTTGTCGGGACGGTGATGCCGCTCAAGAAGAGTGCGGTCGGAGCGGCCGTCGATGGTCGCGTCACCGAGTTCCCGATCAACGAGGGAGACCGCGTCACAAAAGGTCAGCCACTGGCGAAGCTGCTGACCGAAACGATCTCACTGCAAATCGTCGCGGCTCAAGCCGAGTTGAAGTTCCGCGAAGAAGAACTGCGTGAGCTGGCGAACGGCTGGCGAAAAGAGGAAGTCGAACAAGCGGCCGCGAAAATGGAGGCGGCTCGTTCGCGGCGCGAGTACGCCGGGCAGCGGCTGAAGCGGACACTGGCCCTCTTCGAGAAAGGGCAAGTCGGCACGCGCGAGCAGATGGAAGAAGACAGTTCGGCGGCCGTGTTCGCCGAGCAATCCTATGAGGCCGAACGGCTCGGTCACGAGTTGATGAAACAAGGGCCGCGACCGGAGCGGATCGAACAGTCGAAGGCGCGCGTCGCCGAACAGACCGCACTCGTACAGCAGCTTCAAGACCAGCTCAAGAAGCACACGATGATCGCTCCGTTCGACGGCTACATCGTCGCGGAGAGGACCGAGATCGGTGAGTGGGTTACGAAGGGACAGGTCGTCGCGGAAGTGATCTATCTCGATGAGATCGACATCGAAGCGCATGTCCTCGACACGCACATCGAACACGTGCGCGTCGGGACGACGGTGCGTGTGGAAGTCCCCGCGTTGAAGAGTTCGATCTTTGTCGGTGAGGTCGCGATCATCACGCCGCAAGCCGACACAAAGTCGCGGACGTTTCCGGTGAAGGTCCGCGTGAAGAACGTCATTCGCGACGACGGCCCGCTGCTGAAGGCCGGGATGTTGGCGCGAGTCACTCTCCCCACAGGCGAACTGCGGGACTCATTGCTCGTCCCCAAAGATGCGATCGTGTTGGGTGGTGCAACGCCCGTCGTAGCGTCTGTCGTGGCACTCGATGACAAGGAACTGGCGGCGCTCGACCCGAAGGCCCCCGGCCCCAAGCCAACAGCTAAAGTGAAGTTCGTGCCTGTCGAGTTGGGCATCGCCGATGGGGCTTGGATTGCAGTGACCGGACAACTCGCCGCCGATCAGCAAGTCGTCATCGTCGGCAACGAACGTGTGATGCCAGGGCAAATGATCAGCATCATCGAAGTTCGGAAGCAACCCGCCAACGATGCGGCCGCACAGAACGGACGATAGAAGTTCTGTGAGACCGCGTAGGTCAAACACAAATTCTTCGGAGCGGGGGACGTGAGTCCCCTGAACACGCTCTGGCTGCAATCCGACGCCGATTCAGGGGACTCACGTCCCCCGCTCCGAAAGAAGCTGACCGCTGGGGGCGGCGAAGCGCCGACCCCAGCCACACTTTCAAATTTCCACTGCCAATTGCCTACTGCCCACTACCTCCTCCCCTCTGGTCCCCCCTGAATGTCGCTCGTTGAAACCTTCGTCAAGAATCCGGTCAAAGTTTCGGTGGCGATGTTGCTGCTGATGCTGTTCGGCACCATCGCCGGGTTTTCGATGCCGATGCAGCTCACGCCCGAGGTCGAGACGCCGACGTTGACGGTCGAGACGCGCTGGCCGGGGGCCTCGCCGCAGGAGGTCGAGCAGGAGATCGTCCGTGAGCAGGAAGAGAAGCTGAAAAGCGTCGAGGGGATCACGAAGCTGTCGTCCGAGAGCTTCGACTCGATGGGGAGCATCAAGCTCGAATTCGCCGTCGGCACGAACATGGACGAGGCCCTGTTGAAGGTGAACAGCCGCCTCCAGCAAGTCAGCACGTATCCCGAGAACGCCGATCAGCCGGTCATCAGCACGTCGAACTCGTCCAACCAGCCGATCGCGTGGTTCGTGCTGACCGCGCGCAGCGCGACGACTGAGGAGATTCGGCAGTTCCAAAAGGAGCATCCCGACATCGCGGCGGAATTCGAACCGGTGTTGAAGGCTCACAACACGGGCGTGGCCATTTACCGGTTGAAGCAGGTGATTGCGAAGCATCCCGAGGCGCGGCCGTTGTTGTCGGAGGTCGATGTGTTGGAGATGCGGCGGTTCGCCGAGAACCACATCGAATCGGCGTTCGAGCGGGTCAAGGGAGTCTCGAACGCGGATGTCATCGGCGGGTTGGAGAACGAGTTGCAGGTGGTCGTCGATCCCGAGAAACTGGCGGCGCGGCAGTTGACCATCGCCGACGTGCGCGCCGTTTTGCGAGGCCAGAACCGCGACACTTCGGGTGGCGATTTCTGGGAGGGGAAGCGGCGCTGGGTCGTCCGGACGCTCAACCAGTTCCGCTCGAAAGAGCATGTCGAGCGGCAGTTGCTCGCCGTGCGCGACGGTGCGCCGGTCTACGTCTCCGACGTGGCCGAGGTGCGCGACGGCTTCAAGAAGCCGGACAGCATCGTGCGGCGGTTCGGGACCAACAGCATTGCCGTGCGCGTGCTGCGCGAAGGGGGGGCGAATGTTCTCGATGTGATGGCGGGGCTGCGCGACGTGAACCAGCGGCTGAACGAGACCGTCCTGCACCGACAGAACCTCCACTTGGCTCAGGTCTACGATGAGACCGACTACATCTACTCGGCCATCGGACTCGTCACCGAGAACATTTTTCTGGGGACCGCGCTGACGATGGTGTCGTTGATGATCTTCCTGCATCTGAACCGCCGCACGCTGTTGTTCTCACCGTTGATCCTCGCGACCGGTGCGGCGGCGGTGTACGTCCACAGCTACTGGTTTGCCGTCTGCCTGCTGCTGATCGCGGTCTCCGGATTGTGGTACGCCCGCGGCGCGCTGGTCATCGGGCTGACGATCCCGATCTCGCTGATTGGCACGTTCCTCGTGATCGCGCTGCTGGGACGGTCGCTGAACGTCATCAGTCTGGCCGGTCTGGCGTTCGCGGTCGGGATGGTCGTCGATAATGCGACGGTGGTTTTTGAAAACATCTACACGCGCTGGGAGCAGGGCGAGTCGGCCTACGACGCCACCATTCGCGGCACCGAGGAAGTGTGGGGCGCGGTCGTGCTGGCGACGCTCACCACGGTGTCGGTGTTTGTGCCGGTGATCTTCGTTCAAGAAGAGGCGGGACAGCTTTTCAGCGACATCGCGCTGGCGATCAGCGCGGCGGTCGCGATCTCGCTGATCCTCGCCATCGTCGTCGTGCCGCCCGCCACGGCGCGGTTCCTCGGGAAACGAAAATCATCGCCGACGGAGGAGGGTCAGCCCGTAGGATGGACGCCTCGTCCGTCCGAGCCTTCACCGTCACGGACGGACGAGGCGTCCATCCTACGAGGCGAGGGCAACGGGCAGAGTCACGTCGTGATTGGCGGCATGGCGCGCGGGCAGACGGCTTCGACCTCGAAGGGACTCGTGCGACTGCTGGAAGTCTTTGCGATGTCGTTCGTCGATGGAGTGACGGGTCTCAACCGCTTCATTCAATGGAGCTGGCTGACACGGCTGGCCACGGTGTTCCTGATGGTCGGAGCCAGCGCGGGGGTCAGTTGGTGGCTGTGGCCGCCCGTCGAGTACCTACCCAACGGCAACCGCAACCTAGTGTTCGGCATGTTGCTCCCGCCACCCGGCTACAACATGGACCAACTGATTGAGATGGGCGAGAAGGTCGAGGCCGATCTGCGACCGTACTGGAACGTGGACCCCGGCTCACCGGAAGCGAAGCAACTCGACGCGCCGATCATTAGCGATTTGTTCTTCGTGGCCAGCTCGAAACGGGTCTTCATCGGAGCGAAGGCGCTCGATCCGGCGCGCTGTGCGGAACTGATCCCGGTCATGCGCAGAGTGTCGTCAGACCTGCCCGGCACGATCGCGGTCGTGTTTCAGACGAGCCTCTTCGAGCGCGGGCTGTCGGCCGGGCGGAGCATCGACATCGAGATCACCGGCCCGGAATTGACGAAGCTCGTACAGCTCGGCGGTCGCATCTTGGGAGGCGATCCCGAGTCGATGCCGGACCGCGTGCTGAAGCAGTCGATGGGGCAGTTGATCCCCAACGTTCAGGCCCGCCCGATACCAAGCCTCGACCTGTCCAGCCCCGAAGTGCATGTGATCCCCCGTCTGTTGCAATCGGCTGAGATGGGGTTGAGTGCGGCGGAACTCGGTTACACCGTCGATGCCCTCGTCGATGGCGCGTATGCGGGCGACTACTTCCTCGGGACCGACAAGATCGACCTGTCGATTCGCGGGAAGGACGAGTTCGCCCACCAGACGCAGGACGTGGCCAACCTGCCGATTGCGACCCGTGACGGACAACTCATCCCGCTCGGCGCGCTGGCCGATGTCAGCATGGCGAGCGGTCCCGAACAGGTGAACCATCGCGAACGAGAACGGGCCATCACGATTCAGGTCTCACCGCCGCCCGAAATTCCGCTCGAAGAGGCCATGCGGCGGATTCAGTCGCAGATCGTCGATCCGCTGGTGAAGTCGGGGCAACTCGACGGCGGATACAGCATCCACCTCGCGGGGACGGCGGACAAACTGCGTCAGACGTGGAAGGCGTTGCAGTTCAACATCGTGCTGTCGCTGCTCATCACCTATTTGCTGATGGCCGCGCTGTACGAGTCGTGGGTCTACCCGTTCATCATCATCTTCACCGTGCCGCTGGGAGCGGTCGGCGGGATCGTCGGATTGAAGCTGCTCGGTTGGTACCTGGTCCAACTCGGCCAGCCGCCGCAAAGCTTGGACGTGCTGACGATGCTCGGCTTCGTGATCCTGATCGGCACCGTGGTGAGCAACGCCATTTTGATCGTCGATCAAACGCTGCAACTGATCCGCTACGAAGGGATGGCCGATCGCGAGGCGGTCGTCGAGGCCGTCCGTTCGCGCATCCGGCCGATGTTCCTGACTGCGGTCACGACGATCATCGGCCTGTTCCCGCTGGTGCTGTTCCCCGGCGCGGGGAGCGAGCTGTACCGGGGCCTCGGTGCCGTGGTGCTGGGCGGGTTGACCGTCTCCACCTTCTTCACGCTCTTCCTGATCCCGACCGTCTTCACGCTGACGCGCGATGTTCAGCGGGGCATAGCACGGTTGGTGTTCAGGCGCAGGGATGAGTGAGACGTTTATCAAATACGAGTTTTGGTGAGCCGGGTGGCGTCAGCCCCCGGACTCTTGGCGTGAAGAGTCCGGGGGCTGACGCCCAATGGCACTCACTTTGTAACCCGCAGCGTCAGCGAGGGAGTCAAACACGCAGTGAAACCAGAGGAACTCCCTCGCTGACGCTGCGGGTTACTTGGCGTTATTGACAAAGTGAGTGCCATTGGGACTGACGCCGCCCGGCTCACCTGATTCAAACTTTTGAAATAGTCCCGTTGAGGCGACGGCGAGTGGTCAATTTCAAGGAATCGCCTCTGGCGGGGCGTCCGCCCGAACCTGTATTCCTCCGATGTGCGCTCACTGGAACTGGGGGAGGGCAGAGGTCATTCGCGTTGCTTTGCGAACCAGGCCACAGTCTCTTGCAGCCCCACAGTCAGTGGCGTCGTTGGAACCCAGCCGAGTAGACGCTGAGCCCGTGCGATCGCAACCAGACTCGATCGGAGATCCCCTTCGCGCGGCGCACCGCGGCGACACGGAGGCACACAGCGCGGGGGCGTACTCCGATCACACCATGATTGGGCGTGGTTTCGCACACACTCCGCGATTTGATTGACATCGGTGGCCACTTCGGTGCCAATGTTGACCGCAGTCATGTCAGATGTCAGTTCGGCTTCCAGCGCCAGTACGTTGGCGCGGGCCACGTCGGGACCATAGACGTAATCGCGGACATAGCGTCCATCGCCGTTGATCGTAGCGACTTCGCCGGCCAGCATTCGCTCGCTGAAAATAGCCACCACTCCGGCTTCCCCCAGTGGGTTCTGACGCGGGCCATATACGTTTGCATAGCGGAGGGCGACACTTTGAAGTTGCCGCTCACGGGCATAGAAGCTCAGATATTGTTCCCCAACCCACTTGCTGATGCCGTAGGGAGACAGGGGACGCGCGGGGCAATCTTCGTCAGCCGGTTCAGAGACATCTCCGTACAGCACACCCCCGGACGATGCGAAAACAATGCGCCGTGCGCCGACCCGCGCCGAGTTGTCCAAAACATGCAGAAGTCCCATGACATTCACGCTGGCATCGAATGCCGGCTCCCGCATCGATCGGCTGACGGACATCTGGGCTGCCTGATGACTCACCCAATCGGGTCGCACCTCATCGAAGACTGCCGCCAGCCGCGCAGCGTCGCAAATATCGACCTCAAACAGCGGGACATCCGCTGGCACATTTCTGCGTGAGCCCGTGATCAGGCTATCCACCACGAAGGGCAGATGCCCCCGGACTCGCAGGGCATCCACAATGTGGCTGCCGATGAATCCCGCTCCCCCGGTGACAATCACTCGCATTTACGGTTCCCCCAACACCTGTGTTGACCAGCCACCCATGCCCACAATCTGCGCTACTCGCAGGCACTTTTGTAAGTGAATCGCGGACACTTTTGTACGCGATTCTTAGATTTTGTGTATGCGATGCGAACAGACTGCCGATACTTTCGACACGACCGGAATATCCGGAACTGGCGGCAACGGCGAACGGTTCGTTAGCCGTTGCCAGCCGCGTGGGGCTTCGGTGCAGTCGGGGGGGGCTAAGAGGTTATGGTCAAAACACGACTATGGATGGCGTTGTTTGCCGCACCTGTCGTGGTCGCGTCGGCGTTGTGTGCAACGCCCGTTGTGATCGCGTCAGTGGGGAACTTTTCCTGGTTCGGGCCACGGCACGAACCAGAACTTTCCACAGAACGGATGATGTCCATCGCTCGCACCTTTGAGCGACAAGGGCGGATCACCGAGGCGAAGGAACTCTATGAGCAGATCCTCGCCAGAAAGTCAGATTCTGAGGAAGCCCGAGCACGCCTCGCAAAACTCGTAGCGGCTGAGCGGGGGCCCAACCGAAAGCCAGCGTCAGCCACGGTCGCTCAGAACAAGCGGGGCAAGAATTCGGTTGCGGGAAAAGCTCCTGCCGCCGTCCCGACCCAAGTGAGTCGAGTCGATTCCAGACCGATCGAGCGGCCATCGAGCAGCTTGGATCAACGTCCGACACCGGCGAACCCCGTTGAATACGTGCCGCCGTCCCCCAAACAAACCATCACCACTGCGGCGCACAGGGAATCTCCCAAGGTCGCCGCCGCAGAGCAGGACCGATCTTCGGCGAATGGTGGTGTTCCCAGCCATCTGGCCGCTCACGATTCCAAACCGCTTCCGCAAGTAGACTCTTTTTTCTCGTCCACTACGCCACAACCGAATTCCTTCCGTGGAATACCAGAAGCAACTCCGGATTCTGGGGATCCGTTTGATCTCGTGACAGATTCCAAGACATTGGAAGCGATGTCCTCGGGCAAGACTTCCAAGGACGAGGCCGACACCCAAGATGAATGGCAGCTACCAATCATCCATTCGCCCTCACAGGTTGACGCCCCATCCACGGATCGGCGATCAGGAATCCTCAGCACAGAAGCCATGGACGGAAAGTTTGAGCCTGGATTCTCTCGGTCCCCTGCGAAAACGGCGCAGTCAATGGGCCACCAGCCTCCTGAGAGAGGACTCATCCGGTCCACTGAACTTCAAGCGTTATTCCGAGTTCCTTACCAGCGATTAGTGGCAATGGTGTGGGAGCGCCGGGCGGATCTGAAGCCCCACTTGGTACTGGTCGCCACTGACGAAGCGTTTCATTTGGAAGACCGCACACTCGCCGTGTTTCTGTTGGGGACGCTGGGTTCTGAGGCAGGCGATGCTGTGCCCCGCCTGCGTGAGACAATGCGAACAACCCAGGACAGTTACCTGCAGATTGATCTTGCGCAGGCGGTGCTGCTGATTCAGCCGGAGGATGCCGAGGCCATTGATGTCCTGTTGGAGCTTCTCCATGCGCCCGACGACACGGTCCAGTGGTATACGGCCTTCGCCCTCAGAAACAGTGCCTCGCCGCGAACGACGTTTGTGGTCGATGCACTATTGGAAACGCTGGTTTCAGACAATCATCGCTTAAGACGGATGGTGTTTCTCACTCTGGGCGCGTTTGGACCGGCAGCAGTCAAAGCCGTTCCGGAGTTGGAAGCTGCACGGAACAGCCCTGATCCAATGACCCGCGTGATCGCCGAAGCCGCTCTGGCAACGATTGTTCCCGGACGTCCCCGTGGTCTATCCGTGGCACAGGATCCTCAATCGAATCAGACCGTCAGATTCGATTGAGGGGACCACCGGGGCAGTACCGCATGTTTGCGTGTCTTGACAGGCTTTTTCTCGATCGGATCAAGTGATTTACCATGAGAATCTCAACCTTCTCCGTCACTGCGGCATCCTTATGTTTGCTGTCACTGGCCTCAGGCTGTTTGTACGAAATCCGTGACGAGTTCGTCGATTGCGAGATTTCCGTGCGCAATCATCGTCGAGCGTTCATGACGTGGCGCAGATGCATGCCGGTCTACGAGTCCATGGACCACTTCTATGATTTCAAATACGGATTCATTGAAGGTTACAAGGCCGCCGCCAATGGTGGCAATGGCTGCCCCCCGACGCTCCCTCCCGCCAGTTATTGGAAAGTTCCGTATCAGACCGAGGAGGGCAGGGCCATGACCAATACTTGGTTTGATGGCTATTCGCACGGGGCGCTCGCGGCGGAAGCAGACGGAGTCGCCGATTTGAACCGGATTGTCACCCGGGGCGGCCGACATGACGACGGTCACCAGATGATGCTGCCAGCTGAGCAAGGTGGAATGCCGACCGAAATGACACCTGCGGATGCTGCTGAGGATTATTCGCTTCCGCCAACTCCCGTCGAGTCGAGTCCAAGTCTTTGATTCTTCAGAGAGTTTTAGGAAGTCACAGGGGCCGTCCCCCTCTAGTGGTCGAACAACTTTGTCTTGAGGGGTTCCTCACTAGCCCGACGCGCAAGCGAGGGCTTCACTTTCGACAACGGTTTGCCCTCGCTTGCGCGTCG
>JAYSQC010000594.1:0-14146 GCA_043721755.1 Schlesneria sp. | reverse complement strand
GTCCGGGTTCTGCCAAAACGGGCTTACGCCCAAGAACCGGGGGGCTGACGCCGCCCCACTCAGAGGTCTCATCGAGAACCGCGTGAGGGATCACTCCTTCGCTCGCGCGTCGGGCTTCTCTTGTTGATCGGCACGCCCTCGTTCATGCGGCCGGGTTCGTGTCGCGTGGCCACTCAAACGACTTCGTTTGAAGCCACTTCAGGGACGGGCGGCAACTCGGCGATTTCGTTTCGCGGAGCCTTCTTTTTGGGTGACTTGCCGTGCGAAAAGGATTGCCGGAATTTCGACCACGAGCGGTAGAACTCCATTCCGCTGAGCAACGCGGCCAGTGAACAGGCGGCACCATTCCAAATCTCGGCCGGCCACCCCACGAGCGGCGCTCCGAGATAGAAGACCGCTGCGACAGTTGAGACGCCCAGTAAGAATGTCTTGGCAATCAACGTCGAAAGCAGATGCTTGGTGGTGTGTCTCGCCAGAGCCGATCGGGCGGACTGATGGGCCACTTGCCGGAACGATTGCAGATGGTCTCGAACGGCCTGTCGGTCCTGCTTGTGTTTCGGTCCGGCCGTCAAGTGCGAGCGATCCGCAGGATCGAACGGAACCTGTGCTTCTACAGCGGCAGCAAACTCGCCCGCGGGATCAGCCGAAGCGGCCGAAGCACGGGTTGCGGACACCGCCAGCGACTTCGCCTCTTGGGGCGAAACAGTCGCGCCGCCGCGTGCGCGTGACAGAAGCTGCGCCATGTAATCCTCAACCGAGTCTTCTTCGTCGGTTGCGGCTGCGGTGACAGACCGCTCTGCCGGAGCGGAGCCGGCCGACGCCGTGGTCTCACACTCTTCTTGCGGCGCGTGAACCTCGACCGCTGAGACGTGTACGTCGCTGATTGAGCTATTCGATTCTCCCAGCGGCTCTGGCGATTCGCTGTCGTTGTCCGACGGAGGAACTGGTCCGAAACAACTTCCCGACTTCTCTTCTTGTTCCCTCCCCTCGGCGGGGAGGGTTAGGGAGGAGCGGAAGAGTGGCAAGTCAACTCGACGATCCTCCCCCCTCCCCGGCCCTCCCCGCCGAGGGGAGGGAGGTAGACCGGTCAACATCGGGAAGTGATTTCGAGCCAGTTCCTGAGCGGTTGATCCATCATCGTGGGACAGATCATCGTCAGGTCGCTCGACTTCCAGAGCGGCCTCAGCCGAGCCGTCTTCGTCAGAGTTAGCGGGGCGTTCTGTTTTCATGTCGAACATCTGCGCCAACTGGGCGCGCAGATTGGCCAGAGGATCACTCGGCGCTTCCGCGACCGGCTGTTTTGGCGGCGCGTCGTCCTCGGGCGCTGCGATCAATCCTTCGGCGACTTCGCGTGCAAGATCGTCCGCGTAGCGCGGCCCTTCGTAGACGGGAATCTCGGTAAATTCACATTCCTTCCACCAAGCAGGCAACACACTCGCTCCACATGCCGATCCGATCTCCGGTTCCGGTGCTGTCTCCGCGTCCGTGACCTCGGGAATGAGGAACTCTTCGACAGCAGGCTTGAGGAAGCAGGACTCCGCGAAGGCCGATTCGATCGCGGAAAAATCGACGACGGGAATTTCAATGTCCGTCAGTTCCGAGACCGAGAGTTCGTCGTTCGTGAGTGACGCCGCAGTGGACTCGGTTGCAGGGATGTCTGATTGGACAGATTCCGACTCGAAGTCGATTGCTTCCCGCACGGAAGACTCGGCTGAGAGCGGTTCAATTTCCAAAGCCTCTGGTCCCAAGACCTCTGACTCAGCGCACGCGGCTTCCCCGTCAGCGAACCGTGCGTCTTCGCAATCGGCTTCGTGCTCCACGGACGCGAGGTCCGACTGCAATGCTTCATCGGGCGCAACCTCCGAGAACTCGAACAGCGCGTCATCCCTCTCGATTTGCCCACACTCGACAGACTCAGTCTCGGCTTCAGTCTCGACTTGTTCTCGCTCAACGAGTTCGCATTCTGCATACGTGGCGACGAACTCGAACAGTTCCTGTGTCGCGTTCTCGGCTTCGTCCGTGCTGTCACCAGACGACTCAAACTCCAAGTCCACCGTGGTGGGAAGCGGGACACCGAAGGCACGGTTGACCTCGGCCAGGGTCTCGTCGATGGAGAGCGATTCGTCCAAGGTTGCCGTCGCGGTGTCGCTCACCTCGGACGAATCTCGTTCGGCGGCGGGTTCGGCGTCAGTCGTGTCGAATGAGCGACACCAGATTTCGACAGAGTCTCCACTGGAGAGGCCCTCTTCCATCTCATCGTTCGGAATGGCCTGCTCGGGATTCAGCGAAGCGGCGACCTTCAAGGGGTCCGCTCCCCGCCAGGCAGATTGCTTGTCGCTCATTCGCTCAATTATCGAATCAAATACCGGGATTTCGGCGGCCGACTGCGACGTGTCGTAAAGCGAATCGTCCTCCCCAAAACGGTCGCTTCTCGTCTCTGATCCAGATGACGAGGAACTCGTCCCCGAGATCGAAGCCGTGTTGAGCGGCGAGGCGTTCGAGGCATATTCGTCGTCATCACCAATGTCGTCGAGTTCCAGCTCGCCAACGACAGCACGCTCGTCAGGAACATCGCTGTCACTTGGCTCTTCACTTGGAATGATGCCGTCCTGTGACTCGCCACTCTGAAGCACATCACTCTCGAACACGTCTAAATTCAACGGCTCGTCATTCGGAAGTTCCCAGTCGGGCGACGACAGAACCAGCGGCATCGACTCAGACTCACCGACAACATCTTGCTCGTGCGCGACAACGGTTTGCGTGTCGGCGGCGAACACTGCCAACGAGAGCGGTGCGGGAATCGGATCGGCCGCCCATTCGCTGATGTCAGGCAAGTCCAACTGGAACTGCGCGAGTTCGTTGCTCTCTTCCTCAACGGCGATCATCTCATTGACGGCGACCGTCTGATGGAAGAGGTCCAGTGGCGGCAATTCCACGTCGGCGTAAGGATCGACGAAGCGATCTCCCGCGACGGGTTTGTGACGGTCGTTCGAGTCAATTCCATAGCTCGACTCCCAGTCGAGCGCGTTGAATGCGGGAGGCTCCGCGATGCTCAAGTCACCGGTTTGAACAACGGTCGCGCGCGGGTTGCCCACGACGAGCGGTGGCAAATCGACATCGGCATACGGATCAGCAAACGGCTCGCAAACGGCGGCATCGTTTTGGGGAGCCAACCCGCGCAGCAATTCGGCTTCCGAGGAACCGAGTCCATGTGTGCCAGTCCCCAAAGTTCCAGCCGCGAATGGAGCGGCCACAAAGTTCGTGGCCAAATGCCGCTGTTCCGACTGCAACAACTCGGTCTCAACCTGACGCAATCGTTCTCGCGTGCGGGCCAGTTCCGTGTCATCGGTGGTCGCGACGGAAGGTTGCGACGGAACGGTTGCGCGTTCCGCGTCGAAGCTGGCTCGCGCGGCGACATCCGCGCGGCGCAGACTGTCCAGTTCAGCTCGGGCGACTTGGAGTCGAGCCTGTTCTTGATCGAGTTGCTCACGGCGCTCGATGAGTTCAAACCGCTCCCGCTCGCGAATCGACGCGGCGGACACTCGTTCGGTCATCAATTCGGCGCGATCTCGCTCAAGCTGCTGCCGGGCCGCAAGAACCGCCGACTGCATCGCACTGGTCGCGAGACGTTCCTGAGCGACTTGAGCTTCACGCTCCTGCATCGTGGCCACATGCCGCTGCCGTTCACTCGCGAACTCGGTGCGCAAAGATTTCACCGCAAGGTGATCGTTCGACAGTTGCGACCTCGACGCGGCAAGTTCCCGCCGATCCCGCTCCAGCTCGGCGTGCATTCGCTGCCTGTCAGATCGTTCGAGGTTCAGGCGATCAGCGTCGGCCAACAGCACGGCGCGGCGTTGTTCCAACGATTGGAGTTGTTCGTTCAATTCGGCCGAGGTGCGACGATAGGAGGTGTCCCACTCTTGCCACAGTATTTGGTGACGAGCGTGCTCTTCCTCAAGCTCCCGTCGCGCGGCGTCCTTCGTGATTCGCAGTTGCTCCGCTTCGTGCCTCAACTGCGTTTGCAGCCGTTGGGTTTCGGCTTCGCGTTCTTCCACACGAGCAACCTGCGCCTGAACCTGCTCCGTCTGGCGTGCCAGTTCATCGGCGCGCTGCCGCAATTCTTTCTGCTGCTCGATGACCTGGCGACGCTCAGCCGCCAAGGAATCGATGCGTGCCGCCGTCTCGACGAAAGTACTCGACCGCTCGACAACCGGCCGATTCAACTCCGCCAACTTTTGCGAAATCTCTTCCAACCGCTGATCGAGATCCGGCGTGGACGACACGGAAGTTGAAGGCAATCTCGCAACGCTGGCACCACTTTGCTGTGCGGGTGCGAGCGAAGCGGTGGCTTCGCCCGCTGCATGGTCCGACTCCGCAACGTGCCCAAACGCCTCTTTCGAGCTTTCCGTGAGTGTGTGCTGGCCAACCACGGTCTCAGTCAAAACGCTCTGGACGGAAGGGAACGACGATGCGACGGGCGCGACGGGTGAATGAAAGACAGGCGCGACAACCTTCGGCTCAACGATCCCGCTCGCTGGCGGTACGAAGACACCAAGGCTTCGCTCGGCAAGCGAGCGATCAACCGGTGCCGTGACTTCGGCTCGCAGGTGCTCAATTTCGGTGGCGGCGACGGCTTCATTGACGGCAACGGTCGCCATCGTACGAAACACGCTCGGAGCCATCGCGATCAACGGCGGCGACTCGTGCGCCTGCCCCGACGAAATTCCGACCCGCCACGAAGGCTCTGTCGTGGCATTGCGATTCATCAAGTCGTCGCGGGAAAACGAGTCCTCGTCCTGAAATGTCCCTGCGTTGAACGCTTGAAAGTCCTCCAATTCATCGGCGCGCGCTGCACGAACGCGAAACGTCAGCGGCCCGAGACTCAAACGGTCTCCCGGTCGCAAGACCATCTCCGACACCGGTCCCTCGTTGACCCACGTCTGTGGATGCAGAGCCTTCACCACTGTGCGGTGTTCACTCACGATGATCATCGCATGGCGCGGTTCAACGTTGTCGGCGCGGACTCGCACCGTGCAGCAATTATCGGTACCGAGCAAATGCTTACCCAAGCCCAGGCGAATGGTGGGCAGGCCGCAATGCAGTGGCGGTTCCAGCACTAATGGTGTGGAAAACTTGGTGTACAGCGGACTGCGAGCGGGAGGCTTTGCGATGTGGGACTGCATGCCGATCTTTCCTGTGAGCGTCGCGCGGACGGGGCCGTCCGGTGGCCTCTCCCCATCACAGCGTTCCAACGCACGATGAGAAAACGCAACGAAACCTACAGGGCATATACGTCGCAAAAACAACACGGTCAAAAACGGACCGGCTCACAGCGCTGGCATTTGGCCACACACGGGACCGATCAGCAGGACCGGCCCGAAAGCTCCGGCTGTGACGGTCGTGATGGTTCGCGTAGCAGCAACGGTCGTGGCGAAGAAACGAGGGCCGTCACCCTGTTCAGATTGGCCTGCGGGCAGCCTCTTGCCTAACAGCCTGTTGAAGAACGTAGCTTGGACGCCCTCGTCCGAGCGATTTCGAGTTAAAAACGGACGGACGAGGGCGTCCATCCTACGATTTTCAACAGGCTGCTACCGGCGGCTCTCGAAGTCCGGCTTTTCTTAAAGCCGGACTTCTCTCTGGTGAGCTTCGTCGCTTCGAGAAGTCCGGCTAACAAAGCTGAGCCGGACTTCCGTGGGGCTTCACAGCCAGAGCTTCATCCGTTCTCGCAACTGCGGCGGCAATCGTCGCATCACCGACTTCTCGATCAGGTGCGTCGGATAACGGGCACTGAAGTGCATCGCGATGATCAGTTCGTTCTGGAACCGGTCGGCCCGCTCGATGTAGTCGTCCAGATGGAGGTGGCCGTACTTGTGAATCTTTTCTCGCTGATGTTCCGGTCGAAAAAATGTCAATTCAGAGATGAGTATCTTGGCGGCGAAAACCGGTGGATACTCGTCCAAGCCGCGCGGAGACGTGTCGCCGGTGTAGCAGACGAGCGGAGTTCTCAACTCGTGAGTCACGTCCATCCCACTCAGCCGCAGATCGCGAATCTGATCGCTGGTGAGCGATTGAAACTCGGGTTTCAGCTTCCGTCGCCGCTGCCACACGAGATATCCCACCGACGGAACGGTGTGAGTCGTCGCAAAGACAGTGACCACATGGTCACGAGACAACTCGATTTCCTGTCCCGGCCGGACTCCGATCAATTGGCAGACCATTCGCCCGCGATCCAGTTTCTGCCACGACTTGAGCATCCGATCAACAAGCTCCACAACCTCTTCAGGAATGTAGATCGTCGGTGGCTCCATCTTCATCATCCGACGCCGCGCGACATAGGCCGGCAACGCGGCCATGTGATCGAGATGAGCATGTGTGATGAAGAAGGTCGGCGTCCCAATGAAGTCCCACGGGCTACCTCCCATATCGAAGCCCAGCCTCAATTCGGGAATCCGCCAGTAGCTCTGTACCGCCGCACGCGAATAGCCTTCGATCGTGAGATCGCCGTGCTTGTGTGAGAGGACGGGAAGATTGTCGAGCATGTTTTTGTCCGCCGAGGTCAACGAGGAACTCGCCCTCGCTCACACGTTGTGAAGTTGCGCATTTGGTGTTTTCGCCCCGCAGGAGCCTCGGAAATCAGCCTGGGGCAAGCGACCAGCAGGAGCGCCGCCCTAGGAAAACAGGGCAAAACATGTCGTGCCCTGAAGGGGCACAGGAAGTCCTCAATCGCTCCGGTGCCCCTTCAGGGCACACGATCCAATGACCTTGTTTCCCAGGGCGGCGCTCGCATTTGCTCGCTGGCCCTGGGCTGGTTTCCGAGGCCCCTGCGGGGCGAAGACGTAAATAGCGCAACTTCAAAACTCACACGTCGGGTGGGTGTCTTCGAGTCAGATGCTGCCTGCCATTCGCCGTTACACCTTCACAGGCTTCCCTGTCGCGATGCTTTTGGCTTCAGCGTGACACAACTTGAGGGCATCACGAGCCAATTCCCCCGAGAGCAGTCTCGGAACCTCGCCCGACTTCACCGCATCGACCGCCGTCTGAAGTTCCGCCGTGAACGCCGAACACCACTCGCCCCCACCCTTTAACTTTGGCTGCTTGGCCTTCCCCTTTTCGATCACGGTCAGCGGACGATCCGGGCACCATTCGCCCCCGACTGTTCCCGCGCTGTACATCAGCGTGGCTTTCTCCAGAAAGATCTCGAACCCGTGCCCAAATGCGAGTCCCTCCGCTGCGATCCCGCCGCTGACGGCACTCACCGCGACCGTCGCATCGTCGTAGAGGTACTGGGTGTGAACATGGTTCACAAAACCCTCTTCCAAAATTCCGCGCGAAAAAACTTGCTGAGGGACTCCACACACCAAGCTGATGAAATGGTTGTCGTGAATGTGCAGATCGATCCCCCAGCCACCGAGTTTGCGAAAGTCGGACATGTCCCCCGACCACTTTGGAGGCGAGATGACCCGCCGGAAATGTGCCGCCCGCAACTTGCCGTACACACCCGACGCAATCGCCTCCGCCGCGAACTTGAACTCGGGAAAGAACGGCAGCACTTGGGCGACCATCAGCATCCGCCCCGTCTTCTTGGCGGTGGCCACCATTCGGTCAGCGGCCTTCGGATCGACGGCAATCGGTTTCTCAACCAGCACATGCTTGCCCGCTTCGAGAGCAGCGATCACTGCCTCCTCGTGGCGGTCATTAGGAAGGCAAATGTCGATGAGATCAATCGCCGGATCAAGCAGCATCTCCTCGAACCTGTCGTAGGCATTGATCTTCTCCAAGTCCAACATCGGGCCTCGCGGACCAAAGTTGCCTTGGATTGAGGTCCAGTCCCCGATGAGCTTTTCTAAACTGCGGGAGCAAACGGTCGTAACAGCCCCCCCCTTCAGCTTCGACCCCAAAATCTTCCCTGCCTCGGAAATTTTTGTGGCTCCCGCGAAGTGAGCCCAGCCCATGAATCCAATCCCAACGATGCCAACTTTCACCATGTTCGCACTACCTCTGCCGACTGTTTCATCACGTATCGCATTCATCACCTGTCGCGCTGTGTCCACCGCGAGTTTCACAGTGATCGCCAAGGAGACAAGCATCCAGCCGCTCGGCCGCAGAATCAAGTCAGCAAGGGACTTTGGACGTTCCGTAGCGGAACAATCTAGCGAGCGAACGCAGCCATTCTCGATCGAGCCACGCTGCCTAAAACGCAAGCACACAGCCTGTGCCTACTGAATAGGCATGGGCGTAATCGCCCTTGCTAGCCATCCAAAAGAAGACTCAAGCAGGCAATCTCGCCCTTCATTTCACCTGCGCCAGCGGCCACGAAATCTCCTCCCCCCTTTGCGGCTGACGCTAGACACCCCTGTTGCGGGGGTGTTATCTTCCTGACCACGTAGTCTGGTTGACGACAGTGTTCAGTTGGTGTTCGTGCAGAGCCGCGCATCTTGGGTGGCCTTGGCGAGCAAGTCTAAGACTGGTGCGGTGAGTTACGGATGACGGCCAATCGACCCGGTCGGCCGCTCGAAAACACAGGGAAGGTTTTTGAACAAAGGAAGGGGTGGCCAGAATGCTTGTTCTCTCTCGAAAGCCCGGCGAGAAAATCCTGATCGGCGACAACGTGGCGGTCACGATCGTTCGCATCGGACCCAACACAGTTCGTATCGGCATCGAAGCGCCGAGGAACATGAACATTGTTCGCGAAGAACTCTGCGAACCCGCAGGGCAATGCGAGACGACAACAGTTGATGTTGGATTGCTCGGTGACGACCTGCTTTAGTCACGGACAGTAAAATTGGACTCACTCAACGGCGACAACCTCTTCCAACAGAGGTTGTCGCCGTTTTTTTGGGGACATCCGTTCGATGCAATTCATGCGACATTGTTCGGCGCGATCATTCACCCCGCCAAAACACTTGCCTGAAAGGTCTCTTCTTCGATTCGCCTTCAACTCTGCGCACCGTAGTAACGCCCGTTTCGACAGTGCCATCGGCTGTTTCAAACGGCGGGGGCTGAACCCTTGAAGCCAACCTTCAAAACATGCTCGATCAAAAAGCGGCATTGGCTCTGCAACAACAGCCAGCTTGAGGGGGCCTCTGTGAGTCGCTTAGAATCCATCCGAATACTCAACGGCGAGGACGACGGAAGCCAGCATCTGCGCCACTGTGATGTGGCGGACACCTGCAATCCAATCCCATGGTCTGACTTGGAGAGATAACTCATGCTCAATCTGACAGGACGAGGAACGGCTCACACATGTGATGGCATCACCCGGCGTGACTTCATGCAGGTCGGGTCTCTCGGCGCGATGGGTCTAACTCTGGCGGACCTCGCCGCGATGGAGGCTCAAGCTGCGGAGGCGGGCAAGAAACCGGGCAAGGACAACCGGGCCTGTATCATGATTTTCAACCTCGGTGCGCCGAGTCAGCTCGACACATTCGACCCCAAGCCCGAGGCACCGCTCGAAATTCGCGGTCCCTTCCAGTCGATCGAGACCAAATCGCCCGACATCCGAATCAGCGAAATTTTCCCGAAGCATGCCGCTCTCGCCGATCACATTTCGTTCGTGAGGAGCTGCAATCACGGAGCACCCGCAGTACACGATGCCGGTTGGCAAATGATGCAGACCGGTCGGTTTTTCACTGGCGGCGTGAACACGCCTCACGCCGGAAGCGTCGCCGCGTATCTGATGGGGCGCAAGTCGGACCTGCCACCGTTTGTCGTCCTTCCCGAATTGATGGGATCGGGTGGCGGTGGTCTGCCGAACGGACAAGCGGGCGGGTTCATCGGGAAGGCTCACGATCCGTTCGTACTCAACGCGGATCCGTCGAAGCCCGACTTCGTGGTCCCCGATCTGTTGCCTCCGAAACAAATCGGTGAAGCGCGACTCGACCGCCGTCGCAAGCTGCGCGAGGTCGTCGATGGGACCGTCGCCGGGTTCGAGAAGAGCGAGAACGCACAACTGCTCGACACCAGCTTCCAGTCCGCCTTCCGGATCATCACCAGCACGCAGGCGCGCGAAGCATTCGACCTCACGAAGGAGCCGATGGCCGTGCGCGAGCGTTACGGCATGAACCGGTTCGGTCAGTGTTGCCTCTTATCGCGGCGACTGGTTGAGGCCGGTGTCCGCTTCGTCACCATCAACACGTTCCTGACCGTCTTCAACGAAGTGACGTGGGACATCCACGGGACGCTGCCGTTCACGTCGATTGAAGGGATGAAGAACATCGTCGCGCCAATGTACGACCAAGCTTACAGTGCCCTGATCGAAGACCTCGTTCAGCGCGGACTGCTCGACGACACGCTGGTCTGCAACGTCTCCGAGTTTGGCCGAACACCGCGCGTGAACCCGGCGGGAGGCCGCGATCACTGGCCGCAATGCTGGACGGTCTATTTCGCGGGAGGCGGCGTGAAGGGCGGACGTGTCGTCGGTCGCAGCGACCCCATCGGCGGATATCCTGCCGAGCGACCGGTCACGCCCCCCGAAGTCGTCGCCACGATCTTCCACAGTCTCGGCTTCAACGTCGAAGACCACCTTCCCGGTCCCGCCGGTCGCCCGTTCCCACTCGCCGACTTCGGGACCAAGCCAATCACCGAGCTGTTCGCGTGATCGACGAAAAAATTCGTTTAACCGCGTGGGCAACGCCCCGCGCGTTGTGCGGCAAGACCGCTTTCTAACGTCGCACGACACGCGGGGCGTTGCCCACGCGGTTAAACAACTCAACCGAGGTTGTTGTCGTTGCATCCTTTTGAGAACCATCCATCATGGACCTGCTGCTCACCAATCGCGACAAAGTGCGGCGCATCATTCATCGTCGTCGCCGCCTCGGCTTGGACCGCAAGGACGAAGTCTGGAACGGAAGGTACATCATCATGCCCGACCCCGATAACGTGCATCAGGAGTTCGTCGCTGAACTCATTTTCATCCTGACGCTGGTCGTCAAGCGAGCCAAGCTCGGCAACGTCTTTCCCGGTTGCAACATCTCCGACCGCGAAGACAAGTGGACCTCGAACTATCGCGTCCCCGATGTCACCGTCTTCCTCAACAACAACCCGGCGGAGAACCGCCACACGCACTGGTTGGGTGGCCCCGATTTGGCGGTCGAGATCGTCAGTGACAACGACAAGTCACGCAAGAAGCTCGACTTTTACGCCAGCGTCGGCACCCGAGAACTCATCATCCTCGATCGCGCTCCGTGGCAGCTCGAACTGTTCCGATTGACCAATGGCGAGCTGATCTCGGTCGGAAAATCATCGGTCACCGACGGCAACGTCCTCGCCAGCGAAGTCGTCCCGTTAAGCTTCCGCATCATCGCGGGAAACACTCGCCCGCAGATCGAAGCACGGCATGTCGATGGCGTTCAGTGTTGGACGATTTGACGAATCGAATGCCCGACCTCAGAACACTGCCGCGTGGGCCAGTCGGGCGATTCGTGCCGTGGCGGACAAAGTTATAGTGACGCGAGCGGTGGCTTCGTGATGCAATTCACCGGAATAGATGCGGCACGAAGCGGCTCATGTTGTGGGTGATGCGGGAGCGGTCCTCGCGAATGCCGAGGCCGCACGCTTCGCCTCCCACGACCCAACTTCCGATGACCGGGAAGTTGCCCGAGAAGTCGGGTAGCTCGCGGTACTCTTGAAAGACGACGGGGCCGTCGGCGTAGGGACCGGTCGTGCCGTCGATCTGGCGTCCGTCGCGCACGATCGTGACGTTGCTTCCTTCGCGCGAGAGACACGGTTTGCGCACATGCGAAGGGCCGAGCGGTTTATACGCGGCAGGGAGCAAGTACGGCGAATCGGGGAACAACTCCCACAGCACGACAAGCAGCGACTTGTTGCTGAGCAGCATCTTCCACGGTGGTTCGATCCACTGCATGGGCGTTCGCGCAAGGTGCGCCCCGAACTCTTCGCGGACCAGCCATTCCCAAGGATAGAGCTTGAACAGCGTGTTGATCGGCGTGCGGGCTTCGTCGATGAACCGGTTCGTGCCCGCATCGAACGCGATCTGTTCGATGGCCAGGTATTTGGTCGTCCAGCCGGCTTGCTCGGCCGTGTCCTGAAGATACCTCACGTTGCCGAAGTCTTCGTCGTGGTCTTCGACGGAGGCAAAGTGGATTGGACCGCGCAGGGCCTGACGCAACTCAGCCCACGTTGCGACCAGCCGTTCGTGAATGCTGTTGAATTGGTCGGCGTGGCGATTCACATCTTGCAGCCAGAACCATTGGATGGCCCCCGCCTCGAACAGCGATGTCGGTGTGTCGGCGTTGTACTCGAGCATCTGCGGCGGACGAACGCCGTCGTAGACGAGATCAAAGCGTCCAAAGAGGCTCAGGTCGTCGCGGTCCCAGCTTGAACGAACCCACTCGTGCAGCGCGGCGGGGATCTGGAACTCGTCGAGCCGATCTTCGTCGAGGACGTGTTGCACGGCCTCAATGCTCATCGCGTGGAGGTCGTTCGTGGCCGCTTCGAGCGTGTCGATCTGCCGCGCAGTGAACTCGTAGTACGCCGATTCGTCCCAATAGAGATCACCGTCGATCGTGTGAAAATCGAGGCCCTGATCTTCGACGATCCGCTGCCAGTCAAGTCGCGGCGCGATCTGCTTGCGATACATCACGACCCTCCCGAGACCGCATGTCCTGTCGAGCCGAAGCCGTGACTGCTGGTGTGCGACGAACTGCTGTGCGTTGTCGGAACATGACTCGGCGTGACGTGGGGCGAGGTTGAGTGAGTACTCGCGTGCGACGGGATCGGGGGCGGAGTGACGTGCGAAGGACCGCGCGGCACCGACGACGCGGTCCCCGGACGAGGCTGCGTGCCGGGGTAATACGTCGGCGCGGACGGTCGCGACATCGCCCCCCAGAAGATCAGCGGCCAGAGCGACGAACCGCGGTGAGAGTGGTGCGTCGAGTGGTTTGTCCCATTGGTCTGAGTCGCCGCCGTTTGCCCCGCGACGCCCGCCGGTTGCTCTTCGCCCGGCCCCTGTTCCAAATCCACTTGGGCCTCGAACGAGTCGGCCGGAGGAGGCACGGGCGGAGCCTGCGAACAGCCGACTCCCAATGCGGCCGATCCCAGCAACGTGAGGACAACACGCGAACTTTTCTTGGGCATGGATTCAATCCAGTTTGATGTGAACTTGGGAAGTTGCGTTTGTGCTTGCTGACCACCGGCTCCAAAACACTATTGAGTACCCGCCGCCGGTTCTTGCAGCACTGATTTCCCGCAATATCCACAGTTTCGGGTTGCGATTACTAAAAGCTGCATCCCTACAAGGCACTTTCTGCAATGGGGACAATGCAAGTGTCCGTCACGTTTGGATTGCCTCTCGACAAGCCAAATGCCAACAAACATCACCGCCACTGCCGGGAACGGTGTCATTCCAAGCAACAATTCCGCCGCCGCGTCGCCAAACTTGGCTATGTAGAATCCATGAACAGCGTCTCGGAATGAAAGTACGATCGCAAAACAGCCAAACAGAGCGATGACCGACACTGCTGCCATCCGGAGGACACGTTTTGTGTAGCGGCTAGTCGCTTCATTGAACTCCTTGATTGTGATCACAGCGGTTCCTCCTAGTGGGCGGGGTTCCCCGTCAGCGGCATGAATTTCATTACTCGATGGCAGGAGAACGCGAGGTAGGATGCCATCCTTTCCGCCCAACAATATCGTGGCACAGCCGGTCAGCTCATCGAATGCACGATGATCCAACTCACCGACAGCATCATCGCGGCGACGACGATGGCCACGGCGTAGTTTCCTTCGGAGAGTTGCTTCTCCACATCGAGTCGTCCCGTGATCCACTCGAACCCCTTGAAGCCGACCAGCAGCAGCACGATCCCTAACAGTCCGAACACGGCGGTCCCCGCGATGGCATACGTGAGGTTCTGCGACCACACAGCGAAGTCGGCGGCCAAGACGGGGGCGAACGGGGTTAGCGAGAGACTCATCATGAATGCTCCTGAAAAAGAGGGACGAGGAACGCGACCGAGGCCGCCGGTGGAAAGTGGCCCGCGAACGGAAAGACCGCCCGCCGGATCACGCCTGTTTTTCGGTTCATCCGAGTTTTTGGGGGGATCACAGTTTGGAGCAACACAGAGGTCTGCCCGATTCTTCATCCTGAAGGGATGTCAGCCATTAGCCGGGGGTTGAGCGTCCGCGACAC
>JAYSQC010000593.1:0-4002 GCA_043721755.1 Schlesneria sp. | reverse complement strand
CCAAGTATTAGTCCGCATTTCAAAACTAGCCCGACGCGCGAGCGAGGGCTGGACGTTCGATCAGTACGAAGCCCTCGCTCGCGCGTCGGGCTAGTTTTTTCCGACGCCACAAAACACGGAGTTGATTTTGGACAGGTTCTAAGGAGGCGCAGTGTCGCCCCCGATCCGAAACACCAGACCGGAAGTCCGGCTTTCAGAAAAGCCGGACTTCTTCACGCCGGACTACGAGAGGCTTGATTGGATGAGGCCCGTGCCACGCCTATACTGACCGCCGAACCGACGGAGCCTTTCGTGGGCCACGTCACCACCGACTGAGTCACGACACATCTCCCACGCGGCGGGATCGACATGACAGCACCTCCGGTCGTCAATTCGTTCTGGCAACACCTCGCGGAAAGCGGACTGCTCGCCGTGCGCGATGTCACGGCGGTGTCGCGCGAGTTGGCCATGAAGGGCGTGAAGTCCGACGGCGATGCGGCTCGGATTCTGGTCGAGCGCAAACTCATCACGCAATTCCAGTCCGAGTGGCTGCTCGAAGGTCGATCGCGCGGCCTCTGCTTCGACGAGTTCAAATTGCTGGACCTGCTCGGCGTGGGCGGCATGGGTTGGGTCTATCAGGCCGAGAACACGAAGACAAAAGAGATCGTCGCGCTGAAGGTGTTGCTCGAACAGTTCAAGCACGATCGCGGGATGCTCGCGCGGTTCCAGCAAGAGGCGCGGGCCGGGCTGCGGCTGAACCATCCCAACGTCGTCCGCACGCATCGACTCGGTTCGGCCGGAGGATCGCACTACGTCATCATGGACTTGGTGGAAGGGCCGAGCCTGTTGGAAGTGCTGCTGCGCAAGAAGCGACTCGGTTGGGGACAGGCTTGCGATTTCGCGCGGCAAGCCCTGCTGGGACTGCAACACGCGCACGAGGCCGGTCTCGTCCATCGCGATGTCAAACCGCAGAACCTGCTGATCCAACGCGATGGCACCGTGAAATTGCTCGATTTTGGCCTCGCCATGATTCGTGAGGGCGAGACGGGCGAAGAGTTCTCGATGGCGATGATTTTCGGCCACGAGTGCGTCGGGACGGCGGCCTACATGGCTCCCGAACAGGCGGAAGACAGCCTCTCGGTAGATGGTCGCTCTGACGTGTATGGCTTGGGCTGCACGCTGTTCGCGGCGTTGACCGGCGACACGCCGTTCGCGGAACGGAGCGTCACCGATGTCCAGAAGGCCCACCGCGCGAAGGCTCCGCGCAACGTGCGCGACCTCGCCCCCTCCATCCCCGAAGGTGTGGCTAATGTTGTCATGAAAATGCTCGCGAAGAACCGCAATGACCGGTACTCCACGGCGGGGGAAGCGGCGGCGGCGCTGGTCGAATGGTCACAGCCCGCTCCGATTGAGTTCGACTTCGACAAGATTCTGAACGAGCGCAAGCAACAGGCTCGCACCAAGCTGGCCGAGTATCTCAAGAGCCGCGCCAAGATTTCGGGCGTGGGAGGCTCAACCGCGCGGCCGTCGGCCATCAGTTCGGTGGTAAAGCTCGCACCGGGAAAGTACACGCGATTCGATGCGAAGGGCTACCCGATCCCCGACACCGCAGCACACGATGCCGGGTCGCACAGTGTGTCGTCGATTCAGTTGCAGCAGATGTCTCGCGCGGGAGTTCACGGCCACCGCGAAGCCTCAACACTCGAAGCGTCCGGCGCGGTCCTCGTCCCCATCAGCGGCGACCGGTTCCGCCCGCTAACGCAGAACCGCGTGACCCTCGGCCGCAACGACGACTGCACGATTCAACTGACCGATCCGTCGATCTCTGGCCGCCACTGCGAGTTCCACTTCGATGGTACTCGCTGGTGGATCACCGACCTCGGCAGCCGCAACGGAACCCAAGTCAACGGCACCCCGATCAAACAGCGCCCCCTGAAACCCGGTGACGAAATCACCATCGGCAGCCACCTCACCTACCGCCTCGATTGCGCCGACAGTACCCCCAAACGAGCAGACTTTCTCACCAAACGCCGCCTCCAAATCGCCTTCACGATTGCGACTGTTGTGGCCACCTTCTTCCTCGTCTGGTGGTTGACACGGGGACGGTGATCGAGGGCCACAGGTCACGCCTAGCGGCGACCAGACGCTGCTCGGTGGCGATCGAGGGGAATTGGGAATTACAAATTAGGAATTACGAATTGGGGGCAGGGTTATCTTTGGTCGATTTCTGGATCGAACCGATGATCCGGCAGAGTTCTTCTGCATCGGCGTGGATGCTCTGGAATTGAGTGTCGGTGAGGTAATCCGTGTCCTTGAGCAGCCGTAACCAATAGCAGGTCTCACGGGCTTCCTTGTAGGCGATGGACAGCTTCGAGAGAAAGTCGGCTCGTGACTGACCGCCGATCGCCTCCTCGACGTTTGCCCCAATACTTGTGCCGCACCGCAAGACCTGCTTCGACAGCACATATTCCTTTTTCTCTTTGGCGAGATGTTGGTAAAGCCGAACGATTCGCACCGCGAACGCATAACTCTTGGTCTGAACAACATTCTCTTTCATCGCTGCCTCAATTACGAATTACGAATGCAGGATTATCGGTCGTAATTCGTAATTCCTAATTCTCAATTCCAAACTCTCCCCACCGTGGCGGCGATCTTTTGCTCGAACCGCTCGGTCAGTTCGCGGTTGGCGGCGACCAGACGCTGCTCGTTGGCGATGTTCTGGGGGCTTCTCTTGACATGCCGCTGAAACCGTGGGAAGTTTCCAATGGGTCAGCGCAGGAGATAGTAGAGGCCGCTCCAAGTGAGTGGCACAGCCCGCATGGGTGGGATCCTCGGTTCCTGGGACCCTTTCGCTTCACAAGCCCCCGAGGTTTTCCGCTTCGGGGGCTTTTCCTTTCACGGTGCTGAAATCTCCCGGCGACTCATGAGTGACACGACACCAATGCGAGTGGTTTTTGATACCAGCGTGCTGGTGGCGGCGGCGAGGTCTCGGCAAGGAGCCAGCTTCGCGCTCGTCAGTTCGATCCCTGCGTCGGAGTTCCAGGTTTGCCTGTCCGTGGGGCTGTACACCGAATGGCAAGACGTGCTCACTCGTCACGAGCATCTGCCGCCTGGCCAAATTGTGGCGGAGGCGTTGGGCTTCCTGCGGTATCTCGCCAGCCAGGCTCATTTGCAGGAAATCCACTTCCTGTGGCGGCCTTTCCTGCCGGACGCCGATGATGACATGGTGTTAGAACTGGCGTTTGCCGCTGGCTGCGGGCATGTCGTCACTCATAATGTCCGTGACTTTCGCGGTGCCGAACAGCTTGGTGTGACTCCGATTTCCCCTGGTGATTTCCTGAAACTGATACGGCCCAAACCATGAGCACATTGACGGTGGAACTTCCGGACTCGCTCAAGAAAAGCATCGAGGCCCTGGCCGCTGCTGAGGGCTACTCAGTCAGTCAGTTCATGGCCAGCGCAGCCGGTGAGAAGCTGGCGGTGGTGCTGACGGTGGACTACTTGCGCCGCGAGGCGAACGCTGGGAACCGCGCCGATTTCGAAAAGTATCTCGCGGCGGTGCCGGACGTGGCCCCTGCTGAAGACGACCGACTCGATTAGTGATCGACGTTGAGTGTTCCAGTGGCAGGCGAGGTCTTCCGATGCGGTGTCTTTCGTGCGAGCCCGGCTCGCCGGTTTTCAGGGGGCGGGGGCGGACGGTTCTTCGCCCCAGATGCGGGCGAGGGTGGTGGCGATCTTCTGCTCGAAACGCGCGATCAGTTCGCGGTTGGCGGCGACCAGACGCTGCTCGGCTTCGAGCTCCGACACGATTTGGTGCTGCGCCGCCAGAGATTGTGAGCGGCACGGCGCGGGTGGCCCAGCTTGCTTCTGTATAGACCGGGGACATGGGTCACAGGTGTTCGGGGACATGGGTCACACATTTCGGTCATGCTGACGGGCCTCTGGAAGGAGGTCGGTCAGGGCTTGGAAAGATGTGTCTCCGATGTCTCAGCGATGGGAGTTTGTGGTGTTGGCTTCGGCGGC
>JAYSQC010000592.1:0-19307 GCA_043721755.1 Schlesneria sp. | reverse complement strand
TCTGAATCAAGCGGTGAACCGGCATCGGTACGTGCGGTTTGCGTTGGCAATCGTAGCCCGCCGCTGGCGGTCGAGACGCAACCAGACAACATCGCGTAGGCGTTTTGGAGCGTGTCGAATTCAACACGCTGGTCCTGCGTGAGGTTGCCGTTAGAACTCGCCGTCGCTTCGTGAAGGATCGCCTCTTGCCGTGCGGTGATAACGTCAAGGTCGGCTCGTTTTGTTGCTGCTGTCGTGGTCTTAGTGCTGGTTCCTTTGCCTTTGGCTTCGATGCCGCTGGCTGAGATGCAATGAACTGGTGGATGTCAGACACGCGCCACCGGATCGAGCGACGGCCCAGCCGGATCGGCTTCGGAATCTGTCCCGCGTACCACATGCGACGGCATGTAGATCGGGACACGCCCAACATCAAAGCAACAGCGTCGATGTCGATGGTTTGAATTATCATGGCGGTTCCTTTGTGCCATATTGTTTCACAAGTTGTCACTGGGCTGAAGACGCAATAGCCATCTGTGTGTCTACTGATAGACAACCGCCTCGCCAGTATTTGCAATCTCGACAGCCGAGATATCGCACTCGTATCGACGGTCCCTTGCGACGGGTCTTGATAACGGTCATCGGCTCGCCGCACGTTGGGCATGGCGGGCGGTCAGTTGGTCTCGGGGTTGGCATCGGCGGTTCCCTCCTGCGAGACAGGTAGGTTACGCTCAAGAAAATGAACCGCGTTGCGGTCATCGCCAGAAGCCACCAGACGCTCGCCTGCGATCTCCGCCAGCACGGCCGCTAGGTAGTCAACAAGCTCGCCAAACGACACGCTGGAGACGACGTAGCTCATCACGGTGACGAGCCGCAAAGCGTCACCGACATCGCGATCACTCCAGCGGTCAAAGTGAAGTGCCAACGGTTCAGGTTCCTTCGGCGTGGCGGGGTCGGTGACGCCCCAGAATCGTCGCTCAGTCTCGTTGTGGATCGCACTGCCGATCTCGGTGGACAACCCCGGAGCCGCGTTCATCCACGACTTGCCGCTTTGGTATATGGCGGTCAGTTCGGCGTCGCTGAACTTGTCGAAGTAGAATGGCTGAGTGCCCGGATAGCGCGGTCGGTCGGTCATGTCGTTTCCTTTGTTGAGGTGCATTTACAAAACTCATCGCTCGTCAGCAGACCCAGCCGTGTGAGGTAGTGCCGCTGAGATTCGTAGCGCACACAACCCTCCCCGACGACGATGCGGGGAACGCCAAAAAACAACTCGCACAGTGATTTCCGCTCGGGGCGGTCGAATGGATGAACGCTGCCGTCGATGGTTTCGCGACGTGTTGGCGCATCGAACATCCACCAGCAAAACGGGCGAGAGCCAGGATGTTCTGCAATCCACTTCGCGAGCATTTCTTCGCGATGTGTTTCCCAATCCTCACGCATCTGCTTCATCGCGGTCGGGTCGCTCTCAGCGTCATGCCCGTAGCCGTCGCCGAAGAAATCGTGGCCGGAAGCCAACTGCTCACGGCAACCGTCAGATAATGCCTCGACGGGAGCGACTGGCTTCCGGGTCGGTCGGGTGTTAGCCATGCGAAGCCTCCGCTTGCGGGTCGAGTCTCAATTCCTTCACGAGCCGCGAGAACGTGAGCATCGCATTTCTCTGAATCGTGACCTCCGGTCGTGGCCTTGGTGCGCCGAATCGGTCGGTGTAAGTCTGCCCGTGCTGAACCAGTGCCAGGCGTGCCCGCTCGGCTTCCTGAAGTGACTCCGCCGCCAGCGTCAACAGCTTCACGCCGGGTGCGTCATTGATGCTGTAGTTGAGTTGGACGCTTTCCCAAAACGCCTTGGATGCGTCCGTCAGGTGATCCGGTGCGGGGAGCTTTGGGGGAGTTGCATGTCGGCCCATTTTTGATTTCCTAAAAATTCGTTCGCGATCGTTCATTGCTAACGAGATGGTTTTGGGGGGATGGGACACATAAACAAACTCCCCCCTACCGTCTCGCCGCCGGTCCTGCCCGGCTTCGCCCGCGTTGTCCGTGGTTCATGCGAACGCCCTTGCTATATGGTCGATCTCCGCATCGGACAGTGTTTTGGTGGAACGACTCGCATCGGTGGCCAAAACAGAGTCGGCAGACTCAGCAGACTCTGCGGCAGATGAACTACGGCAATCCTGAAGTGCAGACTCTGCCGAGTCTGCTGAGTCTGTTTCCGGCCGGGGAGCGGGTCGTTTGTCGATTGCGACAACGCACCACTTCATTGCCCCGCTTCGCGTGGGATCGCAATCAAGAGCCTTCCCACCGATGACTCGACCGCGAAGATGCCGGAGCTTATTGCCGAGACTCCCGGCACTCGGTGGTTTGCCTTTTGACGAACCACACAACTCCATCACGGCGGATCGCAATTCCTCGCACTTGAACTCCGACGAATCGAGACGGCGCAGAATCTCTGCCGTCAACAATCCTTCGCCCTCGGTGTCGATGGTGTGCCATTGCTCAACCAGCGTCCGCAGTGCGCCTGCCTGAACGTCGGATCGTTCAACCAACTCACGACGTGTTTCACCGGGATCAGGGAGACCACACCAGACGACTGCGTTTCTGACGAGTGACGACCAGCCATCGAATGACCCCCACGGCTTCAACTGCTGGTCCGGCCTTCCCGCCTTGCAGTACGCCGCCAAGATCGTCAGGCAGGCTGTGACAAGTTCGTCGCGATGGCTCTTCACGTATCGCAGCAGATGCGGGTTCTTGAAGCCGCTGCGTTCCTCGGGTCGCTCCTCGGGTGACTCAAGACGAATGTGACAAACGCGCCGTGAGGTATCGGCTGCGAGGATGACGTTGTTGCCGGTGGCCAACCAAGTCACCTTCAATGGCATCGTGACAATCTCGGATTTTCCGAGAATCCGATCCTTCCAAATCGTGCTGGTCAACGCTGCGTCGAGAGAGGCACAACCCAGAGTCCCGACGATGTTGTCGATCAGGACGAGCGTATCCCCTGCGATGGCCAGCGAGGTGATTCTCTTGCGGCACTCGTCATCGTCACGCGGTGCGGACATGCGAGCCATCTCCGTGCCACTGGCGATGTATCCGCTCACGTCACCCAACAGGCTCTTGCCGGAACCGCGAGTGTTCGCGTCGATCAGGAACAACGGTGCAGGTCCGTCAAACCCATGACGAGCGAACGGTGTCAGGGTCGCTGCCACCCAAGCCGCCGCATGTGCCTTTGTCGCAAACGGAAAGTCGCTCACCAAGTTGAGCAGCTTGCTGACTGCTCGCTTCGCAGCGTCAGGGGTCAAATCAGACTCAGCAGACTCGGCAGACTCGGCAGAGCCAGCGGTCAGGACCAGCCCCGTTGCCGGATCGTAGCCCGGTTTCGACAATACCGATCCGTCTGCCCGTAGGACCGGCGTGTTGACGATCCCCTCCAGATGACGGATACCCCGCCACGTTCCACGGTGCCGGATTGCTGACAGGCACCAATCCGGAGGCGGTTTCTGCCTCGCCTCACCATCCGGTGAAATCGTGACGAACTTGGCCACCTTGCCAAGTCGCTCCCTCAGTGTGGGCGGTAGTAGAGGTCGAATCTGCTGAGTCGATGCCGGTCGCTCAATGCCGTCGTGTGGCGGTTCATCAGTGACGATCCTCACCAGTTCACCGGATCGAGTGAACACCTCGGGGTCGCGAGTCAGAACCGCGATGGCCTCATCTGTCACCTTCCATTCGAGTGGTGAAATCCTGATGACGATCCGCTCATTGTCGTCCTCGGGTTCCTCGGGTTCTGGTATCCATTCGACGGCCACTGCAATGCAGTCCCTCACCAGTTGTTCGCCGTTCGACTTGGCGAGAACTTCACGAACACCGTCGCCGCCGGACTGTTTGAACTGAGCGGCGAGTGGGGCCACGCGAACCGATGCCGCGATGCCATACAACCGGGAGCCGGTGACACTCGCACCATGCTCGCCAGCCTTGTCACGGTCTGGAACGATGATGACGTGACAACCCGCGAAGACCTGCGCGAACTTCGCCACCATCTCACACGTCGGCAAGCCAATCACATTGAAGCCGAGACTGTGAAGAGCCGCCGCATCCTTCGGTCCCTCGGTCACGAGAACAGTGTCGCCCGCTTCCGGCCACGTCGCGACGAACAATCCAACAGGCTTGCCCTTCGCAGACAATCCTTTCACGAGTCCTTTGTTTCCGATTCCAAGATCGAACTCGGAACACTGCTCCCGCTTTTCATTGAACATCGGGACACGAGCCACGGGCGCACGGCCTCGCACCGCTGCTGCTGCACCGAACGCTCTGAATGACTCAAGAGGAATCCTCTTCAGTCTCGCCACGTCGGCCACGATGTCGGTGGACTGTTGCCGATGGCCATTCCGCCGCAACTGTTCCGGGTATAGCTCCGACTCACTTATCCCAAGAGCCGCGAGAACAGCCTTGTGATCGCATCCCGCTTGGCACTGGAACTGAACGACACCATTGTCATCGGCACGAACCAACAGACTCGGGTTTTGATCCTTGTGCGCAGGACAGAGAGACTTCCAGCCGGAGCCGTTCTGCTGTGCGTTGTCGAGTCGTTCGACGAATCGGGTGAGGGCTTCACTCATTCTCGCACCTCGCATTCGATCAGCGTGGCGAGTCGTCCAGCCGCAGTGACGAGGCTCTGCATCTCATCGACGTTGCGTTCGGATGCTGACATCAACGCCGCATCGAGAGTTTCGATGGCGGCTGCAATGGTCAACACCATCGCGTTGTGATGGCGGACGTGTGCGAAGCCTTCCGCACGAAGGCGGATCGCGGCTTCAAGGCTGAAAGAGTTGTTGAGCGTGGGCGTCGTGCCTATCATGGGGATGTCCTCAGTTGCTTGGGGATGAAGAGTTCAAGAGACGCCCGACCGATTCAGCCCGGCCGGGTGTTCTCGTTTTAGGTCCGTGCTTCAGTGCGATGGCGTGCCAGATACTCAACGAGGTCCGCCCGCAGGTATCTGATTCTTCGCCCAACGATTTGGCTGGCTGCGATGCGTCCTCGTAGCCGCTCGTCGCGGAGTTGGTGGGGTTCAAGTTCCAACAGTCGCGCGGCCTTGGGTTCGCTGAATGCGAGTTGGTCGCCGAGTGCGGTCTCTTGCTCGCGCAGCCGTGCCATCGTCGCCGTGACGGTCGCTTCGATGATGGGCGCGAGTTCGGCGGAGTCGATGTTCACTTGCACGGGATGGCCTCCCGTTTCGGTGCCGACTTCTTCTCCGACTTCTTCTCCGCTGCGAGTTCCTGAACTCGCCGAGCCGCTTCCGCGAGCTTCCTGTAGGCTTTCCGTTCTTCATTTGTCAGGGTCGGTTGCGTGTGCATGTTTTGCACCTCCTAACCTTCCCTCGCGATTGAAGGTATCTGTTTTTCAGATGGCACACCGACAAACAAAAAAGCCCCTGAAATCAGGGGCTTTTCGCGACGGTCATACCTTCAACAAAATCGCGTTCGATACCTTAATCGTCTACCTTCACCCCTTTGCCCCGTCGCCGTGCTGGAAGCCCCTTCACGCCTTGCCCATGTTGTTCAGCCGCGAGCCGTGTCGTTCTCGCCTGTTCCGATAGCGTGATGCCGAGCTTCTTGTTTGCGGCGTCATAGTGCTGCCTCGCGGCGGGATGAGTGATACCCATTCGCCGAGCGACCTCGGACATGTTCCCGTTGCACTCGCCGTGCAACCGAAGACTTTCGGTCTGTCGTTCAGTGAGTTTCTTCGGCGGTGCCTTCGCTGGCCTGCAATTGCGTGAGCGAATTCGATTCACCTTTGCCGGTGTCGCAGTCGCCGCCTCGGGTGTCACGTCCGCACCCGTGGCCGCGTCCTCAAATTGCCTCGCAATTGAATCGCAGGCTCGCTCGGCTTCCCGGCGTGCCTCGGTCAGTTCGACGGTTGTGTGGCGGATATATTCTTTTCCATCGTTGTCGATGGCCACCATCACGACATCGTCCGCACCGCGAAACTTGCCGCAGTCCACGCCGACAAATATCCACCATCGCTGTTCGGCATCTGCAATCTCGCGTGTTGAGTCGGTCAACTGTGACGGAGGACACGCGAGCAGCAACTCGCCTGCGCACCTTGCTGCGTAGGCGAGTTGCTCTCGATTCTCAGTCGCTCCATTCCCTCGGACCTGCCACTGGACATGCCCGTCGTGTCGCAGGCTTTTTCGGACAGTCCATTCCCAATCCCCAAAGCCGTGGGCGGGCTTGATGGCGAGAATGTTATTGAACCTATCACGTACCTCGGCCCATCTCGTCGCAGCGTCTCTTGCCATGATGCCGCTCCCGTGCGGTCCCGATGAGAAGAAAACCGCGAGGCGAGACGGTCGGGAAACCGTCGTTCGGGAGCTACCCTACGCCTCGGGCTTGTGTGGATCATGGTCGAGACAATGTGTCTCGCCGTTTCATGTAGGAATCATTTCCACGGGACGAAAACCGTACCCGTGAGGCAACCATCACAACGGACCAGAGTCTACAAAACAAGGCCAATTCGTAGACCTCGGTCGTGTGGCGTAGTCCCTTGGTCAGACTTTTAATCCGTAGGTCCTGGGTTCGAGTCCCAGCGCACTCAGTTTCAAAAACCCCTTGGAAACACCATGTTTCAAGGGGTTTTCTGTTTTCTCTGGCATCAGTCCGATTGTCTCATCTGGTGTCACCAAATCGCATGAAATGGCACCAGTTTGGTCCACTGTGGGCCACGTAAACCAGACGCCGCGTCTCTTGCCCGCGTGGTGTCTGTTCCCGTCATCGCCAACCGTTGAGGCATCGCGAGCGTCCCAACGGCTGCGGTCAAATCAGCCAGCTTCGTGTGGGAATACCGATCCATCGTCAGCGTGATGGTCGAGTGCCGGGCGAGTTGCTGAGCAACCTTCGGATGAACTCCCGAACTGGCCAGCATTGTGATGAACGTGTGCCGCAGAGCGTGAAAGTCGGCGGTCTCACCGCTGGAGTTCTCGGGCTTGAGGAAACTGCTGTCTGTTCGCCGCTGGAGTTCGCCTTGCCGTTCGTGTTCGTCAATGATCTTCTCAACCTCAGCCAACCAGATGGCACGAGCTTCGTCCAAGTCTCGATGGAACATCTCAGCCGCTTTTTTGGACCATGTACCGGGCCACAGCGTTTCAACCGGAGACTTGATCTTGGGCGTGGCGGGCGGCTGTTGCCGACTGGCCAGCAATCTTGACACCTTGTCGGCTGCAAACGGATGCAGTGGAAGCGTTGCGCCACGGCCGGACTTTTCGGACGCGGCCTCAACCGTCACTGTTGGCGGATTGGCTTGGAAGTCGAACGATAATGCTGTGAGACTGGCCAGTTCGTTGGCTCGCAACCCGGTCATCGAGGCCACGACGTAAAGAGCCGCACGATTCGGCCCCGCCAGTCCCCGAAACGTCGTCGCGCTGTGTTCGGTGGCTTCAATCAATCGAGCGAGTTCCTCGGATTCCAACGCTCGCCGCTCAACACGGAGATCGGCCTTGCCGTTGAGTCGTGACAAATGAGCAAACGGATTCCGCTCCAACCGGCGAGCCTTCACCAGCCAGTTGCCAAAGCCCTTCACCGCGACGAGATGATGATTGCTGGACGCGATGCCGAACGGCTTCGGCTTCGGGGTCTTCGCGTCCAGTTGCTTCACGGCCTTCGCCTCATCGCGACGTTGCTTGAGCCAGTTGGCCACCTTGTCGGCGTCGAGTTGTCCCAGCAGCTTGAAACCACAACTGCGAGCCGCCAGCCGAATCGTCGCCACTGCCACTCGGCCACTCGACCTCGGCTTCATCCACTCTTGCGGTTTGCCATCGGATGGGGCGCAGCGAACGACCGCGCGGGCGTTCGGTTTCCCTACCAGCCCGCGCGGTCGTTCTGTGTCATTAGGCCGGACTGCCGATTGGCAATCCGACGCGGGATGCGAGGTGGACTGCACCACAGCGCGCCCGGCCGATTCGTGAACCGGCCGGTTCTGGCTTCGGTCGCGGGCGTAACCCGCGACCGGCGGAGAACACCACCCGGAAACTGTTGTTGTTGTTGTTCCGGTTGTCGGGCGTGTTGTTGTTCCGATTGGCCGAGCGGGCGTTCTGGGAATTGTTGTTCCAAGACCCGCCACGCAACACACGATTCCCACGCCTTCCCATGCGGCGGCACGACACCCCAAGGTTTGTAGGATGGGCACTCCTGCCCGTCCGCTCTTCGCCTTTTTGTTGGGGGGGGGACGGCGAAGCGAAAAGCGAAGACCAAGAGCGGACGGGCAGGAGTGCCCATCCTACGGGTCAGTTGTCGAAATCCCAGCCGGCGGATTGCCAAGCCGGGTCGATCCAGCGATGCCAGTGGTGACGCGGCAGGTTGGCTTGCTGTGGGTTGCGACCGATGTACTGGATCACTCGATCGAGATGCTCGGCGTCGCGAATGATGCGGTCGAAACTTTCCTGTTGCCACAGTTCGCCTGGCTGATGGAGGGCCGCGTTGAGGTTTCTCGCGACGACACCCTTCATCGCGCCCAGCAACTCTTCCAAGTCGTGGCCATCAAACGGACGGATGATCGCGTGGCAGTGGTTGGGCATGATCGTCCAGCAGGCCAAGTGATAGCGCTGGTTCTGAAAGTGATGGAGGCGGTCGCGCAGGTCGTTTGCCCAGCGGGTTTCGCGGAAGTGGCTAGCGCCGTGACCGTCGTCTAGCCACGCTTCCGTGCGCCGCGTGATCTCACGGGCGATCTCTTCCCAGTCCGCTTCGGAACGGGGTTCGGGGTGCGTGTACTCCCAGTGCGAACGGAGCGTTTTGAGTTCGTTGAGCTTGTCTTGCGGCAATGCGTCGGCCAGTCGAAAGGTGACGAAGTAGGTCGCGCCGGGTTGACGCCAATGGGGGAGATGTCGCGTGTAGATGGTGATCCGTTTGTCGGGGTCCAACCCGCGAAACCCCGGCGGTGGTGCGACGGCACGCATGACGTTCTCCCGTAGGATGGGCACTCCTGCCCGTCCGGTCTTCGTGTTTGTCGAGAAGGATGGAATGGCGAAACCAAAGGCGAAGACGAAGAGCGGACGGGCAGGAGTGCCCATCCTACGGGGGCGTCTCTGTTCTTGGGTCGGGCGTTCCAATTTCATCTACGAACCACCCGAAAACCGTAGTCGTAGTCCCGGTCACCGGGCGTACTCCTGCTCCGAAAGGCAGCGCGGGTGTCCCAACCACTGACGAGCCACGACCCACCACGCAACACACGATATTCAGAGCCGCTCATCACCTTCGGATCAGCAGTCGTACCACTCCGTTGACCGTAGGCTTTGCCGTCGTACACGTCGAAGCACCATTCCCAAACGTTGCCGTGCATGTCGAACAGGCCGAACTTGTTCGGCGGGTACGAACCAACCGTGGTGGTTCGATTCAGAAACGTCCCCTTCGTGGTCGTGCCGTAAGGATTGTCGCCATTAAAGTTGGCTTCGCGGCCGTTGTTCGTGCTGCCGAAGTGGAACGGTGTGGTGGTGGTGGCGCGGCATGCGTATTCCCATTCGGCTTCGGTGGGAAGTCGGTAGCCGGAAGCCTCGGGGAACTGATGTCCCCCGCTCGCCATGGAGACGGTGGCCGACTTGATCGAGCCACCCTCGCGCGTCGCGTTCGTGAGTGTGTAGTACGGCGTCAGACCATCCTTCACGCTCAGCTTGTTGCAAAACTCAATCGCGTCAAACAACGCGACTCTCTCAACGGGGAATTTGTCCGTGTTTTTCCCATGCAACATGCGTACCGCCTCGGGAATCCGACGCCCCGGACCCGACGTTTTCATCCCGTTTATGGTCCTGAACGAACTCGGGTTGGTGCCCATCACGCTCTCATACTCACCCTGCGTGACTTCGCACACCCCCATGTAGAACGGCTGCGAAATTTGCACCGGATGCTGCGGCCCTTCGTCTTCCCGCCGATCACTCTCGCCCGCTGGTGAACCCATCAGAAACGTCCCCGCCAGGATCAGCGTCAGTTTCATGCCGGTTGACCTAGAGGTGATCTCCTTCGCAGTGGTTGACGGACGTGAGGAAGAATTGTCCGAGCCACTGCCGCCAATCGACAGCGCTCTGAGGGATGTCCCGACCTTCAACTCTTTCACCAGCGCCGCAAACAGTTGGATGTAGGTGTCGCGCGGGACCGGCTGACCTTGAGGCAGGCTGCCGAGTTCCCGACCGAGCGCGGCATTGGCCTTGAGGGCCGCGACGAATCTCTCCACCGTGACGCCCGCTTCTGCCGCCGCGAGGTCCAAGTCGAGCGGTTCATCAAATTGAAAGGCGAGCGTCGCGACCGGTTCACTCTTCGCCAGTCCCGTCAGTCCGCAGCGTTTGACTGCCGCCTCGAACCGTTCGCGGTCTTCTGTCAGCTTCGCATTGAGTTCGGCTTTCGCGACATAGACCGCCGTCACGAACTCCACCACCTGCGGGTCGTAGGCGGCGGACTGTGCGAGGACGTGTTCGCGCACCTGATCGGTTTTGTTGAGCATCCCGCTCCAGTGGCAGTTCATGCACGACACGCCGTTGACCACCTCGGGATCGCGACCGCGCCGAACCGCCTCTTTGTCCACGACGACATCGGTCGGTCCCTTGGGAATTTGCGTTCCCTTGTCGTCGGTCAGCATGTAGCCCTGCAAGCCGTTGGGCAGGCTGAAGATCATCTCACCCCCGTCGTGCTGAAACGCCAACTTGCCGTCCGGGCCGGTGGGGCTCGCCTTCAGGTTCTGCCGCCGCCCCGGCTGCTGCGGATCGGCCGGTTTGAAATCGTAGCTCTTCCAGTACGCGCCGTAAGACGACACGTGCCGTTCGATCAGCCGGTTGCTCTTGGACACACCGGACGGAAAGAATCCCGCCCGCATCACGTCGTTGTAGTCGGCCAGATTCTGAGCCACGTTGACGCCGAGCTGCCGCTTCTCGAAGTCCAGCATCTGCTCGGGCGTCTCCGGTAGGCCGAGAATCTTGTTGTAGAGGGGCGGTCGCGAGGCTGAGAACACAAACCAGTCGGCCCGGACGTGTGGCAGTTCGCACTTCGTCATCGCATAGCACGACTGAGCGGCGGCATGGGAGTACGTGACCCGGTACGGATCGGCCGCCACGATCTGCGACCAGGCATCGTTCTCGTTCCACTTGTAGTGCCGCAGGTCGATCCGCAGGATCGTCTTCGTCGGGTCGATGGCGACCGGCACGCGGACCTCACGCCCCCACGACAGACTGTTGACCAGCTTCGACAACCCCTGCCGGTGCGACTCCAGTTCGTTGTCCTCGAAGCCCGCGTTGTAAAGGTGCGTCAGCGTGAAGTAGCGGTAGAACGGCCGGTCGCGCTCGTTGGCTTTCTCCAAGTCCTTCAGCATCGCCACCAGCATGTCATTCGGATTGACGAAGGTTCGCTTGATCTCGGCCCCGAACGCGGGAGCATCCGCCTCGATCCACTTCTTCAGCGTCTCTATCTCGTCCTTCGTGAGCTTGTCGCCATCAGGCGGCATCTCGCCCTTGATGACGCGCTGGAGCAGCTTCGAGTCGTCCGCGCTGCCGGGCACCACCAACTCCCGCACCAGCCGCTTGCGATTGAGGGCAAAGTTAAAGCCCCCTTCGTTCGCCCCGCTCTCACCGTGACACGAGAAGCAACGCGCCTTGAGAACCGCCTGCGCCGACTTGGCCAACGCGGCGGCGTCCTGTGCAGAAACGGCGTTTGTCGAAACAATCAGGCAACAGAATCCCACGACCAGTGATCGCATACGGCACCTCGGAGAAAGTCACAGTGAACGGGCGTCGGCAATGTAAACGGAGCTGGCTCAAAAATCTTCCCGCAGAATTGGCAAGCCCGCTCGCTTGTAGGATGGGCACTCCTGCCCGTCCGGTCTTCGTCTTTTTCTTCGCCGTTCCTCATGACCAAGAAAAGCGAAGAGCGGACGGGCAGGAGTGCCCATCCTACGAACTACGACGCAAACCGCTGGCGAAGCGCGGTGACGAGGCTGCCGACTGTTTTGTCGGCTTCTTGGCGGATGTCGTTGGCGTTGCCGCCTGCTTCAAGTGCGGCGAGTTGCGTGTCGAACTTGTCGCGCCACTTGCGGCAGCGTTTGAGGAGTTCTTCACGTTGGGAGGGCGGGAGGCGGTCGTGAGAGGCAGCCAACAGCGTGACGCAGGCGCGGCGGAAGTCGGTTAGGTCGCGACGCAGTTGGTCGAGCGTGTCGTGTGGACGGGCGGACCATTCATCGGCGCGATCGGCCAAGCGGTCGAGGTACTGATCGGCGGTGACATCCGCCACAAACGTGCCGGGCCGGTTCCAGCCCCAGGCGAGTGAGTCGGCTCGCGGCGGTGTCCAGAACATCAGCAGGAGAGCCGCGACCAACGCTGCGACTCCGGCCACCCACCAAGCGCCGCGCGAGCGACTTGTAGGATGGGCACTCCTGCCCGTCCGGTCTCCGTTTTCGTTCGCGTTGAGTGGCGAGGAGGCGGCGAGAGTTGACGAGGAGAAAGGAGAAGCGAGAGGCGAAGAGCGGACGGGCAGGAGTGCCCATCCTACGGCGGCTGCTTGCAGATGCTCGGTCGTGCGCGGGACGGTGCGCCAGTGATCGCCGCCGTCGAGGAAGACTCGCTCTTGCAGTTCGAGCAGTCGCTTAGGATGGACCAGCAAGCCTTGAAGCTGAGAGATTTCGAGACGGCCGAGTCCGTGCTGCACGACCTCGGACAGCTTCCCGTCGCAAACGTCTTCCAACGATGGACCGTCTCCGTCGCCATGCACCGCGCGCAGCATGGCCACCAAATCGCCAAGTTGCAGGCCGACCAACTGCTGCTCCAGCCAGTCGGCCAGTTGTGTTGAGTCCTCGGGAATGTCGCAGGCAACCAGCATCACGACACCCTCCGTTCGAGGCACTCTTTCAACTGTTGCTTGGCGCGATGGAACTGCGTCATCGCCGTTTTGACGGGCGTTCCCGTCTGTTGGCTGATGGTGTCGAAGCTCTCGCCCCGCAGTCGGGCTTCCACAACGCTCCGTCGAGTCGGATCGAGCAGTTCGACACACGGACGAACCGCCGCCAAACGCTCGTCGTTGCTGCCATCGGTCACATCGTTCGCAGTCAGCCGCGCAGCCGTCTCGTCCGTCATCGGCTGTTCTTGGCGTTGACGCTGCCAGTCGATCAACTTGTTCCGCGCGATCTGAAACAGCCAGCCTCGCAAATGTTGGCCATCGAACTCGGCGGCGTGAGTCCAGACGCTCGCCCACACTTCCTGAGCCAGATCGCGAGCGACATCCAAGTTGGAGGTCCGCGCCGCCAGAAATGCCAACAAGTCCGCCGCGTGCGCGTCATACCAATCGCTGACCGCAATTCGCAGCCCTGCTGCGTCTGCAATGTCGCGCGCGGTGTCTTGCTCAGAATGCTGCGTCGGTGCCGTCATGCCGCAGAGGATTGTCGGCGGCACGACGACACGCAAGCGACCCGTAGGATGGGCACTCCTGCCCGTTCGGTCTTCGATTTCGTTGGTTGTGAGGGACAACGATGTCGTGCGAAAGGCAGAAGAAAGGGGCGAAGAGCGGACGGGCAGGAGTGCCCATCCTACGGTGGGCGATAACCTGACCGTTACGACACGCGCACGCGGCGAATCACCGGGACGGAGACGGTGCGGTAACGAATCACCTCCGCGCGGTACGCTCGCCCGCAGTGGTCGTACCTCGTGACCCAAGTCGAGTACGCCTCGACCCGCTGTTCCCAAACGGTCACCGTCTGGTAGACCGGTGGCGAGTAAGGCCGATCACAAGCCGTTGCTTGGCCCGCACCCATCCACCCGCCCGCCAAAATCAACACCGCTCCCCAGACCTTGCTCATAGGCATTCTCATCGCATCGCTCTCTTTCTGTTTCGGTCGAGATCCCGATTTGTCGGTGAGGCATCTCACCAACCACACACAGAGAACGGAGGACTTCCCCAAATCTTCCCGAGAACTTTTGCCATTCCCAAAAAATCTCGACCGCGTCTGGACGAAACATCCGACGGCCGATCAAGTCGGACCTCTGATCGTCATCAACATCGGCGGCAACCGGTTTCGACTGATCGCCGCCATCCACTTCAATCGCGGCAAGGTTTACATCCGCCACGTCCTCACCCACGCCGACTACGACCGAGGGGACTCACGTTTCTCGCTAAGAACTTGTCCAAGAATTACGCCGTGTTTTGAACAACACCAACCCGAAGCGTGAGCGAGGACGGATGTCCCTCGACTCTCGTCCTCGCTCACGCTTCGGGTTGGTGTTGTTCTTGGACAAGTTCTCAGGAAGGCAGAGCCATGACCACCAAAACCAAACCCGCAATCCAGAAATCCGGTGTTCGCGGTGGCACTCCGTCTGCTGCGTATTGGTCGCTGCTGGAGCGATTTCCGTTGCGGCCGCTGACGACGGCGAAAGACCTGGATGCCGCCATCGCTCTCGTGGACGAACTGATCGACCGCCCGAAGCTCGATGCGTGGGAGCAAGCTTTTCTGGATGTTCTCGGCGATCTTGTCGAGGCGGCGGAAGAGGAGCAACATCCCCTCGGCGCGGCTCCCGATGGCGAGACGTTCCTGACACTGTGCGAGGAGAAATGTGTCACGCAACAACAGGCCGCTGTTGAGTTGGGCATCGCCAACTCAACGCTCTCGGCTGTGATCCACGGCAAACGCCGCTTCACCCGCGACCACTTGCGCCGATTGTCGGCGTACTTCGGTGTCCCGGTGGGAACATTTGCCGAGTGAGAATGGCTGGGGTGCAGTCGCTGATTGGTGGTCATCACGAATAGGGTCGTGTGGCTTTCAGACTCCCTCCCCTCGACGGGGAGGGCCGGGGAGGGGGGAGGATTGAGTAGCAGGCGTCCACACCACATTCCCCCCTCCCTAACAGCCTGTTGAAAAACGTAGGGTAAGCCTCTGGCTTGCCCGCTTTTCAACTGCATTTACGGGCAAGCGAGACGCTTACCCTACGTTTTTCAACGGGCAGCGAGTCGGTGTGTGGGTTCTGTTTCCCACGGCTCACGCCGTGGGCTACGATCTGCCGCCCTCCGGGCTAAAACCAGCCCGTTCAGAACGCTTCCCGTTCTCAAAACCGAAACCTCCCCGGAATTCCGGATGAGCCTTGAATGTTCTTCACAACCTGGAACCGAAGCATGACGAAACTGACCATGACACTTTGGGCGTTGATGTGTTTCGTGTGTGCTGGATGTACTGAGCGACCGCAAGCCGTGCCGGAAGTTCCGGTGCCCGTTGCGAAGCCTCTCGCGAGCGAATCGACTCCTGCAACAACGGCTGGTGAAGTGAAGACCGAGCCTTACGAGGCGTCCGTGGGCGGGTTCAAATTCACGGTCCCCGTCGGTTGGCAGGAGCAACCTCGCAAGAGTGAGTTCGTTCTCGGTGAGTTTTCGCTTCCGGGTACGGGCGGGGCGGCAAGGCTGACCGTCTCGTCTGCGGGCGGCGGGATCGAGGCGAATCTCGAACGCTGGCGCGGTCAATTCAGCCGTGGCACCAACGATCCAGAGCCACGAGAATCCGAGATCACGTTCGATGGCCAGAAAGGAACGTTGATCGAGCTGTCCGGCAGCTACACGGACATGTTTGGTGGCGGAAAGCCAAGCCGCGACTGGGGTATGCTGGGTGTGGCGGTTCCGATGGGACCGACCAACGTGTTCGTGAAACTCACCGGACCACAGACGACTGTGACCGATCAGCGTGAGGAGTTCCTCAAGTTCGTCGAATCAGCCAGGACGGAGAAATAAGCCCTCCTCACCTCCGGCCCCTCTCCCCGCAAAGTCGGGGCGAGGGGAGAAGTCTGCGAATCTCCCAGCACGGCCGTTGGCCGCAACCCAAGTCGCCTTCATCGCTCCGCGTGAAGAAAGCCGAGTGCGATTGAACGGCTGTCTCGCCAATCCACCGCGCACTCGCGATCGGCTGACTTCACGCGGAGCGATGAAGGCGACTTTGAAGCAGAAAAATTTGCGCAGGACAGCAAGACCTGACCCGAAGTGACCCGGACGCTCCGAAGCGTCCGGGTCACTGGGCGCGGTGCCGTGGGTACGTTTTCTCTTGCCGCTCGCCTTAGTAGTACGATTCTCTTCACACAGGACGACACGACTCATGACCGCCCGCCTGATTGATGGCAAAGCCATTGCCGCCTCGATTCGTGAGCGACTCGCGGTGAACGTGGCCGTGTTTACCGAGACGACGGGGGTCACTCCCAAATTGGCGGCGGTGTTGGTGGGAGACGACGCCGCCAGCCAAGTCTATGTGCGCAACAAGGAGCAAGCCTGTCAGAAGGTCGGCATGGCGAGCGACGTGCATCGGCTCGCCACATCCACGACGCAGAGCGAACTGCTCGATTTGGTCAGTCGGTTGAATGCCGACCCCGCTGTGCATGGCATCTTGGTTCAACTGCCGCTCCCGAAGCACATCCACGAAACGACGGTGCTCGACGCCGTCCATCCGCTGAAGGATGTCGATTGTTTTCATCCAGAAAACGTCGGGCTGATGGTGCAGAACCGGCCGCGGTTTCTGCCGTGTACGCCGCATGGAGTGCAGGTATTGTTGCGTGAGTCCGGCACAGTTGTGGACGGAGCGCATGTGGTCGTCCTCGGACGCAGCGAGATCGTGGGGAAGCCGGTCGGCATGATGCTGCTTCAGAAGGGTGAGACCGCGAACGCGACCGTCACCATCTGCCACAGCCGCACGAAGAATCTCGCCGAAGTGACACGCTCGGCCGACATTCTGATCGCTGCGATCGGGAAGGCCGAGTTCGTCACCGCTGACATGGTCAAGCCAGGAGCGGTCGTGATTGATGTCGGAATCAACCGACGAGACAACGTGCTCGTGGGCGATGTCGCGTTCGCCACAGTCAGCGAAGTCGCTTCGGCCATCACTCCCGTTCCCGGTGGAGTTGGTCCGATGACGATTGCCATGCTGCTGGAGAACACGCTGACGGCGGCGAAGCTGGCGGCGAAGTCATTTCAAAACTAGCCCGACGCGCAAGCGAGGGCTGAACATTCGATGACGGTCAAGCCCTCGCTTCGCGTCGGGCTGGTTTTCCGAGGCAAACACAGGCATTTGAAATGCGATCTTAAGGAACAGGTTCCCAATCACTTTCCGATCTCGCCCTCTCTTTCTCCCTCCCCTCGGCGGGGAGGGCCGGGGAGGGGGAGAATGGTGGTGTGGTCGCGCCACTCGCCCCGCTCCCTAACCCTCCCCGCCGAGGGGAGGGAACAAGAACGAAAGCCCGGAAGTGATTTCGAGCCGGTTCCCAAATTGTTTTCGAGAGTAACACCATGACCAATCGCTCGTGCCTGCGCATTGCCTTCACATTGTTCGCATTGTGTACGACTGCTGTTGCGGGCGAGTTCAACGAAGTTCTGAACATCGGTGATGCGGCTCCGTCGTGGAGCAACCTGCCCGGAACGGATGGCAAATCACATTCGTTGGCCGACTACAAAGAGAAAGCGGCGGTCGTCCTGATCTTCACCTGTGCGAGCTGCCCGACGGCCGTCGATTACGAAGACCGCCTCAACGAGCTTGCCAAGCGGTTTGGCGGTGCCAACGGCCAAGTCGCCTTCGTCGCCGTCTGCGTGAACCGCGTGAAGGGAGACCTGTTGGTCGATCTGACCGAACGTGCCAAGCAGCGGCAGTTCGCCTTCGACTACCTGCACGACGAGTCTCAGAAAATCGCGAAGGACTACGGAGCGATCTTCACTCCCGAGTTCTACGTGCTGGGGCGAGACCGCAAACTCGTCTACATGGGGGCGTTCGACGACAAGACCGATGCCGCACTGGTCCAGCAACGTCACGTCGAAGCGGCGATCACGGCGGTCCTCAAGAACGAGTCCCCCGCCGTGAAAGAAACCGCCGCGCGCGGCTGTCGAGTCCGCTATGCCCGCGAGCGAAAGTAGGGATCGGCAGTGTCGTTTAACCGCGTGGGCAACGCCGCGCGCCGAACGCGCGGGGCGTTGTCCACGCGGTTAAACGAACTCACCGTTGCTCCCTGCCGACTCACGCCGACCAGCATTGGCTGCCGCCATCGACGCGCAGTACTTGGCCTGTAACGAAGTCGCCCAGCGGTCCCGCGAAGAACTCGATCACGCGGGCCACTTCGTCGACGAGGCCGACGCGATCGAGAGTCCCCTCTTCGACGAGGCGTTCGCCCGGAACATGTCGCGTACCGAGGAACCGGCCGGTGCGGGTGTCGCCCGGCGCGAGGCTGTTGACCGTCACATTGAATGGTCGCAGTTGAGTCGCCAAGCACCGCGTGTATTCGACCACCGCCGCTTTGGCTGTCGAGTAGATCACGCTCGTTTCGTTGCCTTTGAACGCCGCGATCGAACTGATCGTGATAATCCGCCCGTGTCGCCGTTCCATCATTCCGCGTGCGGCTTGCTGGCAGACCAGAATCGTGCTGAGCAGGTTGCGGTCGAGAACGGCTTTGACATCGATCTCTTTGACCATCACGGCATCGTTGGGATTCGGCTTGCCTCCCGCTGCGGCCACGTCGCCACCCGCGTTATGCACCAGCACATCAATCGGCCCGAGTTCGCTGGTCGTTGTCTGCACGACTCGCTCCACGTCCGCGCTGAGTGTCAGGTCACCAAGCACGCGGATCGTGCGGACTCCAAACTGCTCACCGATCTGGCGGGCAGTGTCGGTCAGCGTGGTCCCTTCGCCATATTCGGCAGGTCCGTTTTCTCTCATGCCATGCACGGCGACGGCACAGCCCAGCGCTGCCAATCGCTCGGCAAACGCCCTCCCCAAACCGCGCCCTGCTCCCGTCACCAGTGCGACTCGACCCGCCAACGACTGCTCCACGATGCCCTGTCCTCTCTGCCAAAAAGTTGTTGTGAACGACGGGCGGGATTGTGTCGCGACGGGTTGCCGCTTTCCAGCATGGGTGTCGCCGGTAGGCCGTCATTTTGCGGAAGTGAAACTGAACACGGCCGACTCTCTCGAAGTCCGGCTTTTCCGAAAGCCGAACTTCTCTCCGCGATGCGTTGGCTCGCAGGCCGACTGGCAACAGTTGTCTTACCGTAGATCAATACCTGACTCACCCGTTTTGAAGTTGCGTTCTTTTGGATTTCCTCCCCAACGGGGCAACCCTAAGTCAGCCCAGGGCCAGTGACCAACGGGAGCACCGCCCTGGGTTCCGAGAGTCATCGAATTCGAAGCCCTGAAGGGGCGGTCCTAAAGTATTCGTAGGATATAGTGCCGCCCTTTCAGGGCTTGAAAATCACGGTCAACCGCCAACCCAGGGCGTTGCCCTAGTGGTCGGACAACTTGAGATTGCGGGGTTGTTCCACAACGAGCCCGACGCGCCAGCGAGGGCCAACCGTTGTCGAAAGTGAAGCCCTCGCTGGCGCGTCG
>JAYSQC010000591.1:0-5085 GCA_043721755.1 Schlesneria sp. | reverse complement strand
CGACTACGACCGAGGGGACTCACGTTTCTCGCTAAGAACTTGTCCAAGAATTACGCCGTGTTTTTGAACAACACCCACCCGAAGCGTGAGCGAGGACCGATGTCGCTCGACTCTCGTCCTCGCTCACGCTTCGGGTTGGTGTTGTTCTTGGACCAGTTCTTAGGGTCTACTCAACTCAATGTCAGTCGGTTCCACTGCACAACAAACCGGCAACGAGCAGATCTTCATCCAAGTCTGGCCAGTGTAAACCAACCCCGTGACCACCGATTCGCCAGTTCGCCCGCTGCTCGATCGTGGCGTGAAGTAATGTGGGAAACCAAGCCACAGGCGTGCTGATGACTCGGCCATCCGTCAACGTCACGTGCATCATCTCGTCACAGAAACTGACCGACTTGGCCAGCGCCGTGGTCGGTCGAAAAGAACGCGGCGGCGGTGCCAAGCTGCTAGTTGAAGTACTCATTCCATGCCTCGACGAGTTCCACCTGATGCTCTTCGATCAACCGACCAAGTTCAGTCAGCTCTCTGCCGTTGAACCCATGATTGGCAGACAGCGACACGGGGTCCAGCCAAAACTTGGCCATGTCCTCGCTAGACTCAACGTGAATGTGTGGCGGCTCCTGTCCTTCGTTGCTGTAAAAGAAAAAGCGGTAACGACCGATTCGCAGCACAGTCGGCATTGCACGCTCGCCTCGCTGAGAAAGCTCACCCGTTTACACAACGAACCGCCGGGGGTGGCCCGGCGGTTCGGCAGTTGTCAATCAAAGTCGCATGTCACGGGCGAGAGAATAACTCGCCGAGACGTTAGCGCACGGCACCTTCCACTTTGCCCTTGGCTTTGCCGTCGGTGTCGTCACCGCGAGTGACGAGGACCGAGGTGGTCAACATCAGCCCGGCGATGGACGCCGCGTTGCGGAGGGCACTCTTCACGACCTTGGCCGGGTCGATGATACCTGCCTTGTACATATCGACGTACTTGCCGGTGTTGGCATCGTAACCGGTGTTCACCGACATGCTGCGGACTTCGTCGGCCACGACGCTGCCGTCGAAACCGCTGTTATTGACGATCTGGCGGATCGGAGCCTCGAGCGCCTTGCAGACGATCTGGACGCCGATCTTCTCGTCGCCCTTGGCCTTCACTTCGCTGACCGCTTCGATGGCTCGCAGCAACGCCACGCCACCACCGGGGAGGATGCCCTCTTCAACGGCGGCACGAGTTGCATGCAAGGCATCTTCCATGCGGGCCTTGGTCTGCTTCATTTCGGCTTCGGTGGCGGCACCGACCGAGATGATCGCCACGCCGCCGGTGATCTTGGCGAGACGTTCTTGGAACTTCTCGCGGTCGTACTGACTTTCGGTCGCTTCGATCTGGCGTCGAATCTGATCGACGCGAGCCTTGATCTCCGCAGGATCGCCAGCACCTTCGATGATCGTGCAGGCGTCCTTCGTGACTTCAATCTTTTTGGCCCGGCCGAGGTGACTGAGTTCGACCGACTCCAGCTTGATGCCGAGGTCTTCCGAAATCAGCGTTCCACCGGTCAGCGTCGCCATGTCGCCCATCATCGCCTTGCGACGATCACCAAATCCGGGAGCCTTCACGGCACAGATTTGGAGCACACCACGCAGCTTATTGACGACGAGTGCCGTCAAGGCTTCGCCATCAATATCTTCGGCCACGACGAGCAGCGGCTTGCTGCGCTGGGCGACCTTTTCGAGGATCGGCACGAAGTCGCGCAGGCTCGAAATCTTCTTCTCGAACAGCAGGATGTAGCAGTCGTCGAGGATGCACTTCATCTCCTCGGGATGCGTCACGAGGTAGGGCGAGATGTAGCCCTTGTCGAACTGCATCCCTTCGGCGGTTTGCAGCGTCGTCGAGTTCCCCTTGCCTTCCTCAACAGTGATGACACCGTCGCGGCCAACCTTCTCCATCGCGTCGGCGATCAGGTCACCGATCGCACGATCGTTGTTTGCCGAGATCGAACCGACCTGAGCGATCTGATCCTTCGAGGAGACCGGCTTGGCCATCTTCTCGACGAAAGCGATCGCCGCATCGACCGCTTTCTCGATCCCCTTGCGAACGATGGTCGGGTTGGCTCCCAACGTCAGACCGCGAAGTCCCTCGCTGTAGATCGCTCGGGCGAGGACCGTGGCGGTCGTGGTGCCGTCACCGGCGATATCGCTGGTCTTGGACGCGACTTCGTTCACGAGCTTCGCGCCCATGTGTTCGTAGGCGTCTTCAAGTTCGACTTCCTTTGAGACGGTCACGCCGTCCTTGGTCACGACGGGATTGCCGAACGACTTGTCGATGATGACGTTTCGCCCGGTCGGACCCATCGTCACAGCGACAGCCTTCGCCAGCGTCTCAACGCCACGTAGCAGCTTGAGCCGAGCACGATCATCGAACAACAGTTGCTTAGCCACGAGAGGCTCCTGTGGAGAAAACGAGTGGAGAGTGAATAGTGAATCTTGAGTAGCCAGCGGAGGTGGGTAGAGCAGAACTCTACCCACCAAACACTACCCACTGTCTTCGTCAGGCCGTCACTTTCGCGAGAATGTCCGACTCGCGCAGGATTTTGACTTCCTTCTTTTCGACTTCGATTTCGGTGCCGCCATACTTGGCGAACAGAACTTCGTCGCCAACTTTTACAGCCACCGGGCAGCGCTCACCGCTGTCGAGCAACCGGCCGGGACCGACGGCGAGAACCTTGCCACGCTGTGGCTTTTCCTTAGCCGCATCCGGCAGCACGATGCCGCCAGCCGTCTTCTCTTCTGCCGTCAGCGGCTCAACTACAACGCGATCATCGAGAGGCTTCAAGTTCATTAGGTCACGTCTCCGAAAAGTTTTCGAGTGAATGAATCGTTTGCTATTTGAATGCTGGGCAAGCAGCCCAACGCTTTGACTTACCCAACAGCGGCTGACTAGAACCCGCCCATGCCGCCGCCCATTCCTCCCATGCCTCCACCCATCCCACCCATCCCACCCATGCCGCCGCCATCGTGATGGTCGTCGTGGCCGTGATCGTCGGACGGAGGCTTCGGAGCTTCCACAACGATGCAGTCGGTGGTCAGGAGCAGACTCGCGACACTCGCTGCGTTTTGCAGGGCCGAGCGAACGACCTTCGCGGGATCGACGATACCGAACTCAAACATGTCGCCGTAGCGCTCGTTCAGAGCGTCGTAACCGTACGACTTGTCTTTCGACTTCTTGACGTTGTTCGCCACGACGGCTCCGTCGAGACCGGCGTTCTCAGCGATCGTGCGAATCGGCATTTCGAGAATGCTCTTGATGAGCGACACGCCGTAACGCTCGTCGCCCTCCAGCTTGAGCTTCTCCAGCACGCCAGCACATCGCAGCAGCGCGACACCGCCGCCAGGAACAACACCTTCCTCAATGGCGGCTCGCGTGGCAGCGAGAGCGTCGTCGATCAGGTCTTTACGCTCCTTCATCTCAGTCTCGGTGTGAGCACCGACGCTGATCTGAGCCACCCCACCAGCCAGCTTGGCGAGACGCTCTTGCAGCTTCTCGCGATCGTATTCGCTGTCGGTCTTGGTGATTTCTTGGCGGATCATCGCGGCCCGGCCTTCGATCTCGGCCTTCTTGCCGCCGCCTTGAATCACCGTGGTGTTCTCAGCATCGACGCGAATCTTCTTGGCCGTGCCGAGGTCACTCAGCTCGACATTCTCAAGCTTAACGCCCAAATCCTTGAAGATTGCTTTGCCGCCGGTGAGGACGGCGATGTCTTCGAGCATCGCCTTACGACGATCGCCATAACCGGGAGCCTTGACCGCACAGATTTTCAGGATGCCGCGCATCTTGTTCACGACGAGCGTGGCGAGGGCCTCCCCTTCGATGTCCTCGGCGATGATAAGCAACGTCAACCCGGCCTTCGAGGTCTTTTCGAGGAGCGGCACGAGTTGCTTCGCGCTGCTGATTTTTTCTTCGTAGATCAGAATGCGGCAGTTATCGAACTCGGCAATCTGATGATCGACATCGGTGACGAAGTGCGGCGAGAGATAGCCTCGCTCGAACTGCATCCCTTCGACCAGCTCAACCTCCGTCGAAACTTGGCGGCCTTCTTCGACGGTGATGACGCCGTCTTTGCCAACCTTCATCAAGGCGTCGGCGAGAATCTTGCCGACTTCCTTGTCGTTGTTTCCGGCGATCGAGGCGACGGTTTCGATGGCCTTGCGGTCATCGGCCTTCACGGGCTTGGCGAGCTTCTTCAGCTCGGCCACCACCGCATCGACAGCCTTCTGAACACCGCGACTCAACGCCATCGGATCGCAGCCGCTAGCGACATAACGGAGACCGTCGCGATAGATTGCTTCAGCCAGAACCGTAGCGGTCGTGGTGCCGTCACCCGCGACATCGCTCGTCTTGGAGGCAGCTTCCTTAACAAGCTGCACACCCATGTTCTGGAACTTGTCTTCGAGATCGATGTCCTGAGCGACGGTCACGCCGTCCTTGGTCACCTTCGGGGCACCCCAGCCCTTGTCGAGCACAGCATTCCGGCCGCGGGGGCCGAGCGTACTCTTGACAGCTCGTGCCAACTTGGACACGCCTTCGAGCAGACTCTTACGAGCCTCATCATCGAAACTAATCAGCTTGGCCACAGCGACTCCTCAACCATCAGGACGGGCTTGGTCGGACAACAGTCTTCGTTTGTGAAACTTTTCGTAGGCTTCGTGAAGACTGATGGCTCCATGACAGAGACCATCTGCCAGCGAGGCGGATTCCACGACAGTCTTTCCAGCAAAGCAACCAACGTGCCGACAGAGTTCTTTAGCCGTAACTCCTTGCTGCAGTGAGTTGTCGCGGCGTCAACCGAGCTTCCACCGCTTCGGCCTCTGCCAAGATGACAGAGCTTCCCGCGTGAGCCTCCCGGCTTTTGACAGGGAGCGGTTTGAGCTACGCTGCCGCCGCACACCCACCCTGCGGATGAGTGCCATGCCTGGGACTTGCACATGGTTTTATCGGCTCTCCGCCATTCCTGTTGAAAATGGTGTCCAGTGAGCGGCATGGCGCTAGCCGCCGGTCGTTTTCGCCGACACCGGCGGCTAGTGGTCCGCCAACTTGATCTTGAGGGG
>JAYSQC010000590.1:0-2498 GCA_043721755.1 Schlesneria sp. | reverse complement strand
TTTTGAACAACACCAACCCGAAGCGTGAGCGAGGACGGATGTCGCTCGACTCTCGTCCTCGCTCACGCTTCGGGTTGGTGTTGTTCTTGGTCGAGTACTTAGGGAGGGGGGAGGATTGAGTATTCGCCGTCTCTCGCACATCGGCCCCCCTCCCCGGCCCTCCCCGCCGAGGGGAGGGAGGATGACAGAGACACTTCGGGAAGTAATTGCGCCCCGTTCCTAACCCGCCGCGTGAGCGAGGAGCGGAGAGAGACTTCGTCCTTGCTCACGCGGCGGGTTGGTGTGGGTTGGCATCAATGGTTGACGCTCCATTCCGCGCTCCCTACCGTGCGACGCGATGTTGAGGCTGGAACGAACGGACTGTTTGGAGAGGCTCATGTCGGACGATGCAACTCGGGATGGTGACACGACTGGTTCCGGTTTCACGAACCGTTCGGCGGTGACCGATCCGAGGGCGCGCGGTCTGAATGAGACTCCGACGCGCGTCCGCTACGGTGTCGCTGCCGTGTTGACCGTGATGGCCTGCCTCCTCTATCTCGACCGGTTCGCCGTGGGGATTGCCTCTGAGTACATCCGCGAAGACCTGCGGATGACGCAGACTCAGATGAGCTGGTTCATCAGCGCGTTCTTCTGGTCGTATGCCCTCTCGCAGGTTCCCGCCGGTTGGTTGAGCGACCGCTTCGGCCAGCGATTGATGCTGACGGTCTACATTCTCGCGTGGTCCGCCTTCACCGGTTTGCTGGGCTTGGCGGCGTCGGTCTGGCTCGTGCTGCACCTGCGGCTCTACATGGGAGCCGCTCAAGCCGGAGCCTTCCCCGTCTGCGGCGGCCTGATCCGCGCCTGGTTCCCGATCTCTCAGCGCGGCACGGCCAGCTCGATCATCGCCCTCGGAGGCCGCGCGGGCGGAGTCCTCGCTCCGATCCTGACCGCGTGGCTGATCGTGGCGTTTGCCACTGCCGGTGCCATTCCCAATTTCGACGAGACCGATGTGTTGCTCGATCATTCCTTCGTCATGCACCTCAGGGATCGCGACAAGAGCGAGCTCCCCGAAGATGCGTTGACACGCGAGCTGTTCCACAAACTTCCCGAGTCGTTGCGAACTTCGCTGACCACGATGGAGGGTGGATTCATCATCTACGAGACGGGACGCTTCACGGGACTGTTCTCGTTCTTGAACGACTGGATTCCGAGTTTTCAGGCAGGTACGGGCGGCGGCGGGCGCAGCACCACCAATGATCATTACACCGAGAAAATGAGGTTCGTACTCCCGCACCTCAATTCTTCGCTCGACGATGCTTCGCTGCTCACGCGAGACAACACGTCCGGCCTGCGGCTTTCCGCCCAAGCGCGACGGCTGCTCGACAAGAGAGAGACCGGGGCGAAGTTGTCAGCCTTTGAAACGAGGCTTCTCAATCGACTGGCCATTGAGGCGGCGATGCCGAAGGTGATCAAGAAGTTCAACGGACGTGGCTGGCGGCCGACGCTGATGCTTTACGGAATTGTGGGCCTTGTGGTGGCGTTCGCGTTTGCGTGGGTTGGTCGCAACTCGCCAAAGCAGCATCCGTGGTGCAACGAGGCCGAGCGGAGATTAATCGACGATGAAGCGAGTCTGGCGGCGAAGGCGGTCGAACCGCGAGACGCTCCGTTTCCGTGTCGGGCGATCGTCACGAGCCTCAGTCTGTGGGGGAACAGCGCGATGCAGTTCTTCACCAACATCGGTTGGCTGTTCGTGGTGACGTGGCTGCCGAGGTATCTCGACAAGGTGCATGGCGTGCCGCTCGCCGAGCAGGCGTTGATGACAGCGGTGCCGACGGCGGCGGGGATCGTCGGGATGCTGTTCGGTGGCCGATGGACGGACTTGGCGGCGCGTAAGCTGGGCCTCAAATGGGGACGCCGCTTGCCGATTGCCTCGACGCGATTGCTGTCCGCGTTCGGCTATGGAATCTGCCTGACGCTGGGAATCCTCTGCACGCCCGATCCGGCCACGCGCTGGTTGCCGTGGGCGATCATCGCGGGACTGAGCGTGATGGTGATGGGCGTCGATCTCGGTGTCCCCGCCACGTGGGCTTACGCTCAAGACGTGGGTGGCAAGTACACGGGGGCGATCCTCGGCTGGGCCAACATGTGGGGCAACATCGGCGCGGCCGTGGCTCCGCTGATCTACAACGCCGTGTTGGGTGAGACGCCGAGCCTGACGCAATGGAACACGATGTTCGCCGTCTGTGCCGTGGCGTTCATCCTGTCAGGGCTGTGCGGACTGGTCCTCGACGCGACCAAGCCGATCATGCAGGACGGAGCCTGAAAGCCGTCTGGCAAAATGATGTGGCACAGAATGAGGAAGGCAAATGAGGGCCTGGTTCAAATCAGACGTTTCCGACCACCTATGCTCAGCGCGGCCGGAACTGAGTCGTTTAACCGCGTGGGCAACGCCCCGCGCGTCGAGCGATGTGGAACGCTGTTTTGCCATCGACGCGCGGGGCGTTGCCCACGCGGTTAAA
>JAYSQC010000589.1:0-8654 GCA_043721755.1 Schlesneria sp. | reverse complement strand
AGCCGAGTGCGATTGAACGGCTGTTCCACCAATCCTCACCGCACTCGCGATCGGCTGACTTCACGCGGAGCGATGAAGGCGACTTTGAAGCAGAAGAATGTGTGCAGGCCGACAAGAAACAAAACGTGAGTAGTACGGTGTCGTTCAAACAGTCCGATCAAAACCAGAAAGAAAAGCGGCAATCAATTGCCGCACTCCAAATGGCATGGCAAAAGTCGAGTTAAAGCGACAGCGATAAAGAAAACGACAGCACGCATCGAAGCCTGACGCGCAAGCGAAGAATGATCGTCCGGCAGACCTTCACTTGCGCATCAGACTTCGACGGGCAAGAGTGCCCGTCCTACAAATTCTAACGGAGACACGCCGATGCTCGATTTTCAATTTGGTTCCCGCAGTTATCGTCGTTGTGACGGACTGACTCGCCGCCAGTCGCTGCATCTGGGCGCGACCTCGCTGTTCGCGGGACTCACGCTGCCGAAATTGCTGCGTGCGGAAGAGGCCAACCGCACGGGTGGCCGACGCGACGCAAAGGCCAAGTCGTGCCTCTTTATCTTTTTGGAAGGTGGCCCGCCACAGCAGGACATGTGGGATCCCAAGCCCGATGCGCCTGCTGAGATTCGCGGCCCGTTCCAACCGATCAGCACCGCGCTGCCGGGTGTGATCTTCACCGAGCATTGCCAGAATTGCGCGAAGATCGCCAACAAGTTCTCGGTCGTGCGCAGCCACAGTCACACCGACAACGGGCACTCGACCGGCTACCACTACGTCATGACCGGCCACCGCCCGACGTTTGCCGATGGCGAGTACCCGGTCCCCACGAATGAACTGTTCCCGTCGCTCGGTTCCATCGTCGCACGCGAACTCGGCAACACACCAACCCGAAGCGTCAGCGAGGCCATTCAACAGAATGCGACCGCACCAAACCTCCGCGCCGTCCCACCCTACATCAACCTCCCGCAACCGATGTCCGCCGGTGGCCCCGGATTCTTCGGAGCCGAGTACGCGCCGTTCGTCATCGAAGCGGACCCCAGCCAGCCCGACTTTGAAGTCCGCGACCTCGGCCAAGTGGATGGCATTTCCCGCCAACGGGCGGAGCTGCGTCAACGACTCCTCTCGGGATTGGAAGGGACGCGACCTCGTACCGGTCGCGCCGCGGCGATGAGCACCTACTACGAGAAGGCGCGCGATCTCATCACGTCCCCAGCCGCACGCAAGGCGTTTCACATTCAGTCCGAATCTGCGGCCGTGCGCGAGTCCTACGGCATGACCCAGATCGGTCAGAGCGCGCTGCTCGGTCGCCGACTGATTGAAGCGGGATGCCGGTTCGTCGGGATCGACGCGCCCGGCTGGGATGTTCATTTCAACTGCTTTCCAAGTCTCGCGGGCGACCTGATTCCACCGGCGGACAAAGCCTTCGCCGCACTCATCACCGATCTCGAACAACGCGGGCTGCTCGATAGCACGCTGGTCGTGATGATGGGCGAGATGGGCCGCACGCCGCGCGTCAACGCGCAGGCCGGGCGCGACCATTGGTCGATGGCGCAGTGCATCCTGTTCGCGGGAGGCGGAGTGAAGCCGGGCCAGATCATCGGCTCGACCGACCACCAAGCCGCTTATCCCACGAGCGATCCCGTCAGCGTGAGCGATCTCCTGCGCACGATCCACACGTTGCTCGGGATCGACGCCGACAAGGAATATCCCGATCCACTCGGCCGCCCCGTCCCGCTCGTCAACGGCGGCAAGCTGATCCCCGGCTTGCTCATCTGAGGCGAGCCGCACGAGCGATCGTTGGTTCATCCGAGGTGTTGGGGGGATTGCTGGTTCCAGACGGATGTCTGCCGTCGTCAGTTTTCATTCCGAAGGGATCACAGCGATTAGCCGGGGGTTGAGCGTCCGCGACACCCCCGGAAGAGTTCGGACAAAATGCTTTGCATCCTGAAGGGATGCCAGCACGGTTCAACTTGGCTGGTATTGGGAGCCTGCCAGCATCCCTTCAGGATGCAAAGCCCAATTCAAGACACCCCACCGGGGGTGTCGCGGACGCTCAACCCCCGGCTAATCGCTGACATCCCTTCAGGGTGAAGAATCGGGCAGACTTCTGTTTTGCTCCAATCTGCAATCCCCCCAACACCTCGGATGAACCCGATCGTTCCAATGTCGTCGCAGCACTTCGTGACGCGACACGCTCCATTGCGGAGTCAAGCAAGGTTCTGCCACTTAGGCGAGCGGCAAGAAAAAGCAGACCCATCGAAGCCTGACGCGCAAGCGAAGAATGCTCGACATCCAAGACTTCGCTTGCGCGTCAGGCTTTGATTGCCGGTATGACAACTTCTGCCGCTCGATCACCACCCGATGTCTTTTGTCAGTTCTTGTTGGGCGCGATGGAGCGCGGCGTAGGCTCCGTCCAGCTTGAGGAGTTCGTCGTGCGTGCCGAGTTCCACCAAGCGGCCGCGTTCGATGACCATGATGCGGTTGGCTTGGCGGAGCGTGCTGAGGCGATGCGCGATCGCGATCGTGGTGCGGCCTTTCACGAGGTTCTGCAACGCCTCTTGAATCTGGCGTTCGGTGGTCGAGTCGAGAGCGGAAGTCGCCTCGTCGAGGATCAGGATGCGCGGGTCGATCAGCAGCGCGCGGGCGATGCTGATCCGTTGGCGTTCGCCTCCGGAAAGAGATTGGCCGCGTTCACCGACCAGTGAGTCGTAGCCATCGGCCAATTGCAGGATGAACTCGTGGGCGCGAGCGGCTTTCGCGGCGCTGATGATCTCGTCGCGCGTGGCCTCGGGACGACCGTAGGAAATGTTCTCGGCGATCGTCCCGTAGAAGAGGAACGGGTCTTGAAGGACGATCCCCACGTTGCGGCGATACTGTTCGACCTTGTAGCCGCGGATGTCGATTCCGTCCGCCAGGATCGTCCCCTCGGCGACATCGAAGAACCGGCAGACGAGGTTAATGAGCGTGCTTTTCCCCGCTCCGGTGTGCCCCACGAGACCGATCATTTCTCCGGCCTCAATCTTCAGCGAGAAGTCGCGGATCACTTTGCGGTTGCCGTAACGAAAGCCGACATGTTTGAACTCCAGTTCGCCGCGCAGCTTGTCGAGCTTCGCGGGTCTGGCGGGTTCGGGGACGTTCGACACGCGATCGAGAATCTCGAAGATCCGCTGCGCACTGGCGGCGGCCCGTTGGGAGGAGTTCACGATGCGGCTCATCATTTCGAGCTTGCTGTAAAACGTCGTGGCCAAACCGACGAAGGCGTTGAGTGCGGCGAATGTGAGTCCCGACTCGCGGCCCGCGATCAGCGAGATCCCGTAAGTCCAAACAACAAGGACACCGAGCGCGTTGAGAAACGTGATGAGCGGCCAGAAAAAGGTCCAGAGCGAGTTCACGCGGTTGTTGGCCACGACCACCGCTTCGTTCGCCGTACGGAAGCGTTGAATCTCGCGGTCTTCCTGAGCGAACGCCTTCACGACGCGAATGCCCGGGATCGTGTCGGCCAGCACACTCGTCATGTACGCCCACGCGCGGTTGGCGGATTGAAAGCCCGCTTGCAGCTTGTCGCGCGAGTAATACATCAGCCACACAATGAATGGGAACGGGACCAGTGTGACCAGCGCCAGCGAGAAGCTCGACCGGCACATCATCGTGGCCACGACCAGCAGCAGCACACTGTTGGCAAAAAAATCGACGACGCCATCGGACAGAAACTGGCAAAGGCGATCCGAATCGCTGCTGATCCGCGACATCAGGTCGCCGGTTCGCTTGCCGCCGAAGTATTCGAGAGACAGCTTTTGGAGATGCGAATACGTGCGGTCCCGCAGATCAGCCGTGACCCGCTCACTGACCAACGCCAGGATCGCGCCCTGTGCCCACCCCAGAACCCAGGCCAACACCGCCGCTCCCAGCATGACTCCCAGATAGAACCGGGCCGGCTGCAACAACACCGTCTGGCGACCTTCTTGATAGTCGATGACGAGATTCGTGAGCGGCTCAACCAACAACAGAATCCCCGCGATCGCGAGCGATGCCACGACCGTCAACATCGCCGCCAGCACCATCCAGCCGAAGTGCTTCTGCGCGAACGGCCACAGCCGGAACAGGGCCATCGTGTTGGGGGGCGCTTCATGCTCTTCGGCCTCGGGGACATCGTCGTCTTCCGTTCTGGGGACCGCTGAGTGACCGGCCTTACGCTCGTCAAAGCGATCTCCCAACACGAGGGCCGACGGTCCTTGAGCGATCGTGTAATGCCAGACCGCCAGTCGCCGATCGACATCGAGCAGTTCCAGAGTCCCGAGTCCCGCGCGGTCCTTCGTCTTGAGCTTGTCGATGCTCGCGAGCGGCCATTCGTGCAGGCCCGCCGCCGCCGAGCAACTCAAAAAGCGCGCCGTCGTCAGGACGAGGAACGTCGGGCGATAGAACCGTGCGTGATCGATGTCCGAGGTCATGCAGGCGACGACCGCTTCGCCGGGCAACAGCTTTGACCCGATCGACTGCCGCAACGCAGGCGCGGCGGACAACCAGCCCTCGACAGGCGCGGCACCAGAATTGGGAGACACGTTCAAGGCACGGACCTATTCGAGATGGTTCGAGAAATGCGGCGAAGACACTTCGACCGCGCGTCACGGAAGTCGCGCGATCCCGCGTTCGAGGAATGGAGCGCGAGAGAGTAGCGGGCCATCCGCCGCAGAGTAAGCAATGCCGAGAACATCGCAGGAACAACGGTTCATCCGATGTTTTGGGGGGACTCCAATGAGGGTGACGAAGTCCGTCGTTTTCATCCCGAAGGGATGTCAGCCATTAGCCGGGGGTTGAGCGTCCGCGACACCCCCGGTACGACGGCACAGAAAGGGGATTGGCATCCTGAAGGGATGCTGGCCAGTTCAGAATGTCTCCCCAGTTCGCGAGGCTCGCATCCCTTCAGGATGCCACAGCCAATTGCCCAACCTCTTCCGGGGGTGTCGCTTCGCTCAACCCCCGGCTAATGGCTGACATCCCCTCAGGATGAAGACCGGCCACCGTCGTTCATCGCTCTCCAAATGTGTCCCCCCAAAAACATCCGATGAACCCGATTTCGCGCGTCTGCAGGGGTGAGCCGTCCGGCACGCGGCTCACCTCACACCCATTTTTAAAATCCATCCAGAATCGCGCCAAGATTCCGGCCCGGCCGGCGAATGACAGGGAAAGCACCCGACTGAACCGCGTTTCGTGCGTGTCACGCATGAGGTGAGCCGGGTCTCGGAAGGGCGTGTGTCTTTCTGTCACTCTGTCGAAAAGGTCGCTGCCATGTTGTTCAAGAAAGTTCTGTTGGGAGCGGGGATCGCCGCGGGTCTGGGAGCATTTGTCTTCGGGCGTGAGGCCACAAGCTACCTCCGCACCGGATGTCGCAACGTGCAGAGCGCGGTCAAGGCGGAGCTGCCGGTCGAGTTCGAGATCGAGCGAGCCAGAACACTCGTCGATCAGCTTGTCCCCGACATCCGTCAGTGCATGCACGTCATCGCCGAACAGCAGGTGGACATCGAACATCTCGCGATGGCGCTCAACCGCAAAGAGTCGGAACTCGGCAAGCAGAAGGACGCCATCCTCGCACTGCGCGGCGACCTCGGTTCCGGGAAAAGCACGTTCACTTACGCGAGCCACAAGTACACGACCAACGACGTGAAACGCGATCTTGCGACGCGGTTTGATCGGTTCAAAGCGGCCGAAGAAATGCTGACGGCGGATCGCCAGATCCTCACCGCCCGCGAACAGACGCTCGTCGCCAACCGCGACAAACTCGACGGGCTGATGCAGGCGAAGACGGAGTTGGAAGTGAAGCTCGAACAGCTTCAGGCTCGGATGCACACGGTTCGTGCGGCGGAAGCGGTCAGCCAGTTGGCGATTGACGACTCGAACCTCAGCCACGCTCGCAAGCTGATCGGCGATCTCAACAAGCAGCTCGACGTGAAGCAGCGCGTGCTGGAAACGGAAGCCAAGTTCGTCGGCCTGATCCCCGTCGAGAAGGCAGAGTCCACCGCTCCCGCCAACCTTGCCGAGCAGATCGACGCCTACTTCAGCACTGACAAACCCGCCGACGCGGCTGAAGTGGCGACGCGATGAAGGCTGTAGGATGGGCACTCCTGCCCGTCCTGCTTTGGTGTTGAAGAGCGGACGGGCAAGAGTGCCCATCCTACATTCGCACCGCGAGCGATCTCGTCCGTCGCTCGCCGTCGCGGACTGTGCCATGATCTGAAACGAAGTCGCACCGTTCGGGCGGCGATTCGATTTTCGTCACGGCTCCATTTGAGAAAGGTTGCCATGCCAAGCTCGCTCACCACCGAAAACGTCACGACGGCGTTTGAACTTCCCGGCCAGACGATCATCCGAAACTGTGGCGTCGTGCGCGGGATCGTCGTGCGTTCCAACAGCGTCGTCGGAAACTTCGTGGCGGGATTGCAGACGATCATGGGTGGCAACATCTCGGTCTTCACCTCGCTGTGCGAACAGGCTCGATCCGACGCCTTCGATCAGATGCTCGACCACGCGGCGGAACGAGGAGCGAACGCGATCATCGGCATGAGATACGACGCCAACGAGATCGCGGTTGGCGTCACTGAAGTCTTGGCGTATGGCACGGCGGTGTGGGTCGAGCCAATTCGTTAGACGGCCAGAGGTTGGAGCCCAAGGAAATCCACAATGCGCGTCAAATTGTTCCGGAAGAGCGATCGTGTGAGTCTCAATGAGTTGTACAAGGACGGCACGTTCAAGCCTTTTTCGTGGAAAGACTGGTGGTCCGGGAAGAACCAACCTTGGTCTTTCAATGCCGAGTGGCGCGAAGATTTGGCGTTCAGAAAGTCGCAAGACCTAGAAGACGAGATAAACGCTTGGTTGTCGCAGAACCCCAAGATCAAGGTTGTTGACATCAAACAATCCGCGGGCCGTGACAACATTGGGACGTCCCTGTGGCTTATTTCAGTCTGGTACGAAGAAGCCGCCTGACTTGGGCGGTAAGTAACTATTTCAAGCCGGGAAAAGCCCCCCTCACCCTAACCCTCTCCCCCGAAGACGGAGGCGAGGGGACAGGAGGGAAGACTTCGCAGTCGTCTTCACCCGCAGCCCTCAACCCTCGACCCTCAACCACCCGCTCGCGTCTCGCCGAATCCGTCGAACTGGCCTTCGATCTCGGCAAGGGCGTGATCCGAGTCGCCGTCGTCGATGACGAGCGCGACGAGAAGAAATGGAAGGTCCAGCCGTTCAGCTTGTTCCGTTCGTGCGAACAGTGTGGCCGCAGTTTTGAAGAACTGGCTCCGCACAACTTCTCATTCAACAGTCCGCTCGGCTGGTGTGAGACGTGCGAGGGGATCGGGACTCAGCAGGGGACGAATCTCGGCGCACTCGTCTCGGACCAGACGCGATCGCTGTCACAAGGGGCCGTCACCGCGTGGCCCGACCCGGCGAAGTCGCCTCTGTTCAGAAGGATGCTGACCGCGATGGCGAAGGAGTGCGACATCCCGCTCGACGTGCCGTTCTCGCAGCTTGAGCCGAGTCAGCAGCGAGCCGTGTTGTTCGGGACGGGGGACGTGTGGATTGAGCTCGTGGGGCAGGTTTGTAACCTGCCCGTCACGGGTTCCAAGTCGTCCACCGAATCAATTCGTTCGGGGAAGGCGAAAGGAAAAGCGGGGGACGGGCAGGTTACAAACCTGCCCCACATTCGCTTTCAATACAAGGGCCTCTACCCGGCCATCGAACAGGCGGCGAGCCTGTCCTACGACTACCGCATGAAACTGTACGGCCTGATCGGCGACTGTCCCTGTTCCGCATGCAGCGGCAGCCGCGTGCGACCCGATGCGGCGGCGGTGAAGTTGGGTGGGAAGACGATCAAGCAGTTCTGTGACCTGCCGCTCAACGAGGCCCTTTCATTTTTGCACGGTCTCACGCTGACGAAGTCTCAGCAAAAAATCGCGGGCGACCTGTTGGATGAGGCGACCGGCCGGTTGTCGTTCCTCGTCGATGTCGGCCTGCATTATCTGACGCTGGCTCGCACGCTACCGACGCTGTCGGGCGGCGAAACGCAGCGCATCCGCCTGGCCGGTCAGATCGGCCGCGCGTTGACCGGTGTCTTGTACGTGCTGGACGAACCGACTATCGGGCTGCATCCGAGCGACAACGGGCGGCTGCTCAAGGCCCTGGTGAAATTGAGAGACCTCGGCAACACAATCATCATGGTCGAGCATGACCGCGAGGTCTTGCAGGCCGCCGACCGCCTCTACGACTTTGGTCCCGGAGCCGGTCGCTTTGGCGGCACGATCACCGCGCAGGGGACTCCGCGCGAGATGTCGAAAAGCGAACTGTCGCTGACGGGCAAGTACCTGTCGGGGCGCGAGGAAATTGTGATTCCGGCCGTTCGTCGAATGGCATCTCTTCACCATGACGTGCGCCAGCACGGAGTGGTCCCCTCGCCCCCGTCTGCGGGGGAGAGGGCTAGGGTGAGAGGGCCGAGCGGCGAGAACGCTCCCCCACTTCAAGCCGCCGCTTCGCTACTCGCTTCCGCTCCAAAGGTCGCAACCAAGAAATCGTCGCGCTCATCGAAGGCTGCCACACCCGTCGAAGACCCCCTAACCCTCTCCCCCGAAGACGGGGGCGAGGGGACCACTCCGTGCTGGCGCACGTCCTGATGAAGAGAT